>CBINBY010000065.1:0-29380 GCA_966248995.1 uncultured Burkholderiales bacterium
CACCACGCCCTGCGCTGCGAGCAGCGCCGCCAGGTCAATCCGCTCGATGTCGCCGTAGTGCAGGTTGTTGAGGGTGAGCGTGCGTTCCTGCGGAGAAGAGGCCATGTCGTAGACCATCTTCATCTCGCCGCCTTCGATGTTGTATTTCGCCGGCGTGAGCAGCAGTGCGCTGCCCGAACGATCGAACGGCAGCACGGGCAAGCCGCCCATCTGCTTGTTCATCGCATTGGCTTCGGCCTGGGCGATCAATGCACTCAGGTCCCACTCCAGGCGGCCGTTGGGCAGCACGTCGGAGCTCCCCGCGCCCCAGTCATTGATGGCGGCCCACAGCTTGCGCCCGCCGTCGGCCAGTTCGAGCTTGTAGATGAAGCCGCCGACGATCGGGCTGGTCACACCCAGGAACTCGGGTGTGGCACCGAACGGGTCCTTGATAACCCCGATCTGCCCGCCGACCTGCTGCCTCAGTGCCCACTCCATCGTGTCGCCGTAGCTGAGCATCAGAAACCGGAGATTCGAATAGACATCGGCATCGGCGACTAGCGCGTACTCGATGCCGTTCACGGTGACCACGATGGGGTCGAACGGCATGGTGACGTTGTGGTCAAAGAGGGTGTGCGTGAAGGTCCACCAGCTGTCGGTTTCTCGATCGCCGCTAGTGCGGATCGATTTGGCTTCCATCGCACCCAGCCTGCCGTTGGCGCCCAGTTCGACGGTGAGCCTGCTCAAGCCGTAGTAGCCGTTGGACGATTCGGCCAGCATGAAGCGCAGCTGGGTGCTGCTGGCATCGACGGCCGTGACGTAGCGCGGCACCTTGATTTCGACGGCCGGCCGCAGGCTGCTGTTCGCGACACCGGAGATCGTCGTCAGCGTGCTGAGGCTTTGGCCCAGCACCGCCGTCAGCAGGCCGTTGTTCTCGCGGGCATTGATGACGCTCAGATCGAGCACGCTGACGCGTCCCCGCGAGGTGACGGCCAGGTAGCTGTGCTCCCCTTGCACGGTGGCGAGGCTCCAGTACCCCTCGGCCGGCCGCAGGTCGGCCGGCAGGTGGATCTGGCGGGCCCTCAGGAAGTCGCTCGAGGTCGCGTTGACGTTGACACGCCACAGGCGATAGCCACCGCCCTGCCCGTAGCCGCTTTCGCCCACGTACAGGTAGCCGCCGGACACCGCGAGGCTGAGCTGCGCGTCTGACACCGCCGGCAGCACGAAGGCACTGACCATCTTCATCGCAGCGGTGTCGTAGACGAGCACCATGCCCCGCTCCGCGCCGATGAACATGAGCCGCTTGTCTTCGCTGAACGCGGTGGCGTCGGTGCTCCAGGCGTTCAGCCGCACGGTTTCGCCGGCGACGCCGCGGTAGTCGAGCTCCTGCGTGACCGCGCCCGACTTGATGATCTGGAGCTTGTCGGTCTGCGCCACCACGTCGAAGCCAACGCGCGCCTGCAAGCCCAGCTTGGCGGCTTCGCCGCTCTTGACCCAGCGCCTGCTCGGCTCGGGTTGCTGCACCAGTCGCTGCACGATGACGCTGTGCACGCCCATCGCCGTGCCGCTCGGAATGGCGATGTCCACGCTGACCCGGTCGGAGGCCACGTCGACGTCGATGAACTTCCACAGCAGCATGCCGTCCTGCTTGGTGTCCAGGCCGTTCCAGCGGGCGTTGGCGACTGCATTGCCGCGGTTGTTGATCGTGAAGGTGCTCGGGTCGTCCGGCGTGATCCAGATGCGCAGTTTGGTGGGCTGATTGGGGGCTGCCGCCACCCGGGCACCCTCGATGTCCAGGTGCAAGGTGGTGTCGCCGCGCAGCTCCATGCCGGTGACGCGCGGCATGGCGATGCCTGCCCTGGAAACCGGCGGGAACGGATCGATATGCAATGTGACCCGGCCGCTCGTGTCGATGTTCTTTTTGACCTCCTGAACCTGGTAGCCACCTTCAAAGGTGAGTTCGTAGGAGTAAAGCGGATCCGGGAGCGAGGCCAGCCCGGCCAGCATGCCGACACCAATGGACGTGGCCAGCAGGCTGCCGCCGGCACCACTGACAAACATGGATGTACTGATCCATGCCATGTTCCCGATGCGCATCATCTCGGAGCTGGCGCCCGAGATCTGCACGGTGGCCGCGCCCGTTTTCGGATCGCGCGCCTTCACCACGAGGTAGGAGCCGGTGCCTTCGAGCCCGAAGTACGGCGGGCTCGCGGTACGCGCAACCCCATCGGCACCGACGAAGCCGTTGTCCAGCACCAGCCAGACCGGCTGGTCGATGCCGTTGATGTCCGGCAAGGAACTGCGCTTGAGGAAGAACACCTCGTCGCCGGCGTGCACGTCGTCGGTGTCCTGCAAGGTGATCGCCAGTTGCACCGGCACGCGGGTGGGGATGTCGCCGAGATCGAGTTCGAAGGCCCCCAAGGTACGGACCTCGGCGGGGATCGGCAGCGAAAGGCCGGTGGCCGTCTCGATGTGGGCCAGCTCGATGCGGCGGATGCCGACGACGGCATCTTCCTCGAGTGCACCGGCACCGATCATCACGGTTTCGCCAGTGGCGGCTGCCACCACGCCGCCGTCGGCAGCGGTCACCACGACGCCAGACGGCGTGACCGTGGCCGGGTCGTCATCGACGTTGCGAGCCGCGACGACCGTCAGCGAAAGATCTCGCTGCGCGATCGACTGCAGGGTGACGGCACCCGACGGATCAACGAAGCGCATTAGGTGCACCACCGAGATGAGCACGTGGCCCGTGCGCAGGGCTGTGACCAGTCCGTCGGCGCTCACGCTGGCGATGCTCGGGTCGGACACGATGTAGCGCGTGCCACCCGCCTCGCCCTGGCTGGCCGCATGCACGTCGATGGACGGACCGCCGAACGGATCGGACACCTTCACCTTGAGCTGGCGCGTGCCGCCCGGTGTGAGCGACAAGGTGGTGGGGTAGACGTCGAGCTTGGCCTCGGGGAACTCCGTGCCGGCCTCGCCGCGGGCCAGCGCCGCAGGATCGCGCGGGTTGGCCACGGCCATGGCTTGCAGCACACGGCCATCGACATCGGTACGAGACACCACGATCGCGACCGGACTCATGCCGGTGATGCGAACGTGGTCGTGCGCATCATCCACCTCGGCGCCACTCGCGCTTACGCCCCCAAGCGTCGACAGGTCGACCGCCCGCACGGTGAGGTACGACGCATCGGTGATGACCACGCCCTTCTCGTCGGCGAAATCGGCGGTGGCCGACACCACGATCGACTGGCCGACGCGCAGCGCCGGCAGTTCGGCAAGGTGCAAGGCCAGCAGCTCGGCGTCGCTGACGTTGACCGCGATCTCGATAGGCGCAGCGGCGGCAAAGCCGTCGTCGGCCAGCAGCGTGATTTTGGCGGCGCCGACATAGCCGGCATCGGGGCTGAAGGTGAGCGTGCGCCCGTCAGCACCCAACCGGGCTGTGCCGTGGGTGGCCCCCAGCACACGCCAGAAGACGGTATCGCCGTCGAGGTCGGCGGCGATGCGGTCGAGTACCACGCGCGCCGCCAAGCCGAGATGCGTGCTAAGCGCGGGCAGCGTGGCCGCCACTTGCGGCGCCCGATTGGCGGCGAAGCCGCTGTTGGCGAACAGCACCTGCCGGTCGCCCGCGTCGGTACGGCCGTCGCCGTTCACGTCGCCGCTGCCGTCTTGGCTGATCGTTGCGGCGGCCCACAGCGCGCTGTCGCTGCCGTCGACCCGGCCGTCGTTGTTGAGGTCACCCGCCACTCGGATGCTCACACTGGCCAAGCCGGCCCCGCCACGCAGGCGGATGAGCTTGACCCCTTCGTCGGTGACGCGCAGCAGCCGCGTCGTCTTGCCGTTGCTGGTGAACGAGCCGACCGCTTGTGCGCCGGTGACTTCGATCTCCATCCCCGCGGAGAGCTCGCTTTCGAGCGCCAGGATCAAGGCCCCTTGTGCGCCCGCCGCCTTGGCAGTGCTCGCCAGCTCGCTGGCCCGCACGGTGAAGGCCAGAGTGGCGCCATCAACGCCCGCAGGCACCACGCCAGTCCAGACGTTGGACGCACTACTGCCCGTCCAGTTCACCACCGCACCCAGGCTGGCGGTGATGCTGTCGGTCAACAGGAGGCCTTGTGCGTCATAGGCGTGCGGCGTGCCGGAGCCACTGTCGCCCAGGCGGCGCGCCAGCATCAGGCGGCCTTGGGTGTCGTAGCGGTAGGCCATGGTGCTCAAGGCGCCTTGCGCATCGGTGTAGGTGATGCGGCCGATGCGGCCTTGTTCGTCGCGCACGAAATCGACGCGGTCTTGCGTCCGGCCATTGGTGGCGGCAATGCCGGCATCGCTCACCAGCCATTCGACGCCATCGCTGAACGTGATGGCGGTGATGCGGCCTTGCGCATCGAGCGAGTAGCGCGTGCCGGCCGGGTCCGTCAGCACGTAGCCGGAGGGCGACCACGGCAGGCCGCTGTCCAGGCTGTAGAGCGATAGGCCCAGCCGCTGCAGCGCCTCGTCGGTGGCGGTCTGCAGATGCCATCCCTGGTTGTCGGCAAACACGGCATGCACCACCTGGGGCGCCGCCGGGCCGGTACCGATGCGCTCGGTGGACGTGCCCAGGCGGAAGCTCAGGCTCTGCATGCCAGCACTGCCGGACAGGCTCGCCGGCACGGTGAGCCACACCGTGGCGCCTTCGCGCCAGGCGGCCGTGGCCCCGCTGGCCAGAGTGGCCTGCTGGTCGGACGTCAGCACGGTATCGAGCAACGGCAGGGTCCAGTTGCCCAGTTGGCCCGCCGTCTGCCCGGCCTCGTTGTTCAGGCGCGTCAGCGCCAGTTCATGGCCTGCCAGCAGCACCACCGCATCGGTGGCACCGTGGGTGCCGAAGTTTTTCTCGGCGCTTTGCAGGATGACCGAGGTCTCGATCTCTTGCGTGCGTCCGGCCACGTCCCAGGCACTCAGCCGCAGGCTGTAGACGCCATTGAGGAAGCGGCGCGGGTCGATGGACGCCAAGTCGATCCGCTGGTCGACGGCGGCACCGCCTGCGTCCGATGACGACAAGGTCTGCCAGGCATCGCTGCCCGCGACCGCGATCGACAGGCGCCAGCCCATCAGCTGCAGCTCGTTCACCTGCGCACTGAGCATCGCGGTTTGCGCGATGGTGTGCGGTGTGTCCGCACTGGTGCCTTGCAATGCGCCGGCCCAGGCAAGTTGCGGCGCGACCGTGTCGGCCGGGTTCCGCACGCGCAGGGTTTCGGTGCGGGTGGAGATGAAGCCGTCCCTGTCGACCGCCGTCACGCGGATGTCGACCAACCCAGGCTGGCTGGGCACCAGCCGGATGCGACCCGCGGTATCTAGCACCACGGGCTGCCAGCCGGCTTGGCCGGCGTCGAGGCCGCGCACCTCCGCAGTCACCTGCGCTACGCCGCTCCAGGCGTCGGCACGCACGGTGGCCACGATCGTCTGGCCTAGCACGGCCGGTGTGGAGGGCGTGAGCGAGACGAGGATGTTCGGCTTCTGCGCGGTGGCATCGGCCACCACGCGGACCGTGAAGGTCTGCGTGGCCACGTCGCGGCCATCGCTGACACGCACAGTGATGACGTGGTCGCCGGTCTGGCCGGCCCCCGGCGTCCACTGCAGCCGGCGGGTGGCCGCGTCGTACAGCGCACCCTCGGGCAAGTTGTCGAAGGTCACTTGCAAGGCCTCGGTCTGCGCCGCGCCGTCGGGGTCGCTGGCAGTGATGCCGTAGCTCGTGCCATTGCCTGTGCCGCTGCCGAGATGGATCGGCAGGCTCAGCGTGTTGCCGATCAGCACCGCATGGTTGCTGG
Organism: uncultured Burkholderiales bacterium; assembly: GCA_966248995.1. Lineage (GTDB taxonomy): Bacteria > Pseudomonadota > Gammaproteobacteria > Burkholderiales > Burkholderiaceae_C > Albitalea. The sequence continues at coordinate 5,778 of CBINBY010000065.1, forward strand.
CGGTCACGCGCGGCGCCTGGTTGACATCGAACACCCGCACCTGCACCGCGCGGGTGGTGGTGGCCATGCCGTCGCTGGCCAGGAAGTTGAAGGTGTAGGCCCGGCTGGATTCGATGGCGTTGTCCACCGCGCCCAGGCCCGGCGTCCATTCGAAGTGCCCGGTCGCCGGATCGAAGCTCACGCCGGCCGGCGTGTGTTGGTCGTACACCAGGGACAAGCGCACAGCGTCGTTGTCGGCATCGGCGGTCTTGACATCGAAGCGGATCGTGTCGCCTTCGCGCACCAGTTGCAGCGGAACCGGCAACAGACGCGGGGTCTGGTTGACGTTGCGCACGGCGACGTCAATCGTGCGGGTGAACAGGGCTGCACCATCGCTGGCGGTCACGTCGAAGCGCCACAGGCCCGGGGTGCCGGTGTTGCCGTCGTTGCCCGCCAGGTTGTCGGGTGTCCAAACCAGGCGCGCCGACGCACCGTCCGGCGCCACCTCCAGGCGCATGCCACGCGGCAGGCTGGTGGCCGTCCAGGTGAGCAGGTCGCCGTCGGCGTCGCGGCTGAAAAGCTCCACGGCGAGCGGCACGCCCTCGGTGGCGCCCACGCGCAGTGTGGCGGCAGGGACCACAACAGCATCGCCGTTGACCTGCACGGCCAGCAGCTCGGGCGCCACGTTGGCGGCACGCACGCGGATGCGCAACGTCTGCCGCACCACGTTGGACACCGGGTTCGACGGTGTCGGGTAGCCGGCATCGCGCGGTGGCAGGCCACTGTCCGCCACGACGATGTCGATGTCGTGGTCGCCGATGTCACCCATGGTGGGCGACCACACCAGCGTGGCCTCGCCATACAGGGCGCCAGGCACGAGCTTGGCGCCCGCGGGCAGCCCTTCGGCCGTCCAGGTCAACGGGTCCTGGTCGGCGTCGCTAGCACGCAAGCTGATGCTCAGTGGCTGCCCACTGATGGCGACAACCTGCTTCGGGCCGACCAACACCGGGGCTTCCGATGCACTGCGCACGGTCACCACGAAGCGCTTCGACTGCGTCAGCACCTGGTTGATGTCGCCATCGCCATCGTCACGCGCGGTGACGGTGATGGTGTAGTCGCCACGGTCGCCAGCCCCAGGAGCCAGGCGCAGCACGCCCGACATGAGGCCGGGCCCGCCAGACCCATTTTGGGTGTAGGTGGCGAACGGCGGCATGCCGTCGATGGTGATTTCCACCGGATTGCCGTCGGCGTCCGTGGCGGTAATCGGAATCTCGAGCACCGCGCCCGGGTCGACGAAGACGTTCTGCAGGTCGCCCAGTTGCGGCGCCTGGTTGGCATTGCTCACCACGATGGGAATGACCATCTGGCTGGACATCGGCCTGCCGGTCCCGTTGCCATCGTCGGTAGCCGTGACCACGATCTGGTACACGCCGGCTTGCTGCTGGCCGGGGGTCCAGATGATGCGCAGGCTGGTCGGGTCGAACACCGCGCCGGCAGGCAGGCCCTGCACGTCATAGGTGACGCTCGGCGTGACACCGACAGGCAGGCTCGCCTGGCCGTTGGAGCCCACCAAACCCGCCAAGCGGTCGCTCGGCACGAAGGCCGGGTTGTCCGGGTCGAACGCAAACACGTCGATGCGCAGCGGCTGTCCTTCCTGCACATTCCAGGGCTGTTGAGGCCCGAACACCGGCGCGGCGTTGGCGTTGAGCACCTGGAAGCTGATGTCGCGGGTGGCCGTGGTCTGGGTCACCTTGCCATCGGGCGCCTTCGAGTTGGCGACCACGGTAATGGGTACGGTGTACGTGCCCTGCTGTGCGAACCCCGGGGTCCACGTCAGCACACCGGTGTCGACGTTGAGGTCCGCCCCGGCCGGCAGCCAGGGGGCCACGTACTGCAGGGTGATCGTGGTGCCGTCGGCATGCCGCAGCCCGCCCGCCACGCTGCCGCCGAGGCGAAGCACATACGCCTCGCCTTCACGCAAGGTCTGTGGCGCCACCGGTGCCAGCACCGGCTGCGCCTGGCCTTGCAGCACATACAGCGTGAAGGACACGCTGGCTTGGGTGTGGCCATCGCTGGCGACCACCGTCACGTTCTCGTAGACGCCGGCTTGCTCGTAGCCTGGCGTCCAGCTCAGCACGCCATCGGCCGCGTTGAACTGCGCACCCGGCGGCAGATTGCGCACACTCAGGGTGAGAGGGTCGCCATCGAGGTCGGCCGCGATCAGCGGCAACGTGAGCGTCTCGCCTTCGCGCAGCAACTGGTTGCCCGGCGCGTTGATCAGTGGCGCATGGTTGCCGCCTTCGACCGCCAGCTGGAAGCGCTTGGTCGCCACGCCGCCGCGGCTGTCCTGCAGTCGCACCACGATCTCGGTGGAGGCAGCAGCCGTGGCGCCGGGGGTCCAGTGCAGAGTGGCACGCGCGTGGTAGCCGTTGGCCGCCGTCGTGACGCCGTCCACAGGCGTCAGCGTTACCCCAGCCGGGGCTTCCAGCAGCTGCCAGAAGAACAAGGTGCCATCACTGTCGACGGCATCGAGCTCGGCGCTCCACGCCGTGCCCACGGTGGCCGGGGGCAGCGTCGTGCTGGTGGCGTACTGCGCACCTGCCAGCCCCAGCTGCGGGGGCACGTTCTCGCGCGGCATGGCGTAGATGCCGTGGCCCAGCTGCGCCTTCACCAGATTGGCCATGCCGGCCCGCACTTCGAATTGCGCCGCCGGCACCACCGTGACCGTCTGCGCCGGGAGCGTCGCGCCGGCCCGCAGCCAACCGCCGCCAGCGGCCAGCGCCGCCGAGAGGTCGAGCAACCACAGGTTCGACTGGTCGCCCAAGCCCTGTTGCGCCCCGTCGACGCCAACGCCGAAGACGCGGCTCGGGTCGAGCAGCAGGGTCAAAGGCCCACGCAGGTCGTCGACCCCGATGTTCGTGACCTCCACGTCATAGCTCACCGCACCGGTCGCGCGGTCGGCGCGCGTGGCGGCAAAGCGCAGCTGCACCTGGCTGCTCATGTTCAGCAAGGCCGTGAAGCTGCTGACGAAGTCCTGCGCAAGCGCCACCTCGGCGCTGCTTCGCAGGCTGCGATGTACGGTCAGCTCGTACTGGTCGGGAGCCAGACCTTGAATATCGAGCCACGCGGTTCGGGTAGCGGCATCCCATCGCACGCTCTGCGGCTGGATTGCCGAACCGCCTCGCAGCGCAGACAGCGTGAAGTTGGCGGGGTTGAGCACGCTGCCCGCTTCGGAACCGGAGCCCTCCCACATGGCCTGGTCGAACACCACGCCGATCTGCCCCAGCGGCAGCGGCAGCAGCGCGCCATCGGGCACGGTGACCGCCTGGACCATCGGAGCCCGGCTCGGCGCGATCTCGTCGATGTGGGTGCTTTGCGCCACCAGCAGGTGCCCTTCGGACGTGGTGAGGATGGCCGCGCCGCGGGTTCCGCCGGCGGCCAGTTGCAGCACGCGACGTGAGGCCAGTTCGATGGCCCAGACGCCCGCCTGGTGCGGCACCTCCGGTGCGCCGTCGGCGACGGCACGCTGGTTCAGGTTGCTGGACGCCAGCAACAGGCCGGCCAACGGGCTGCCCGCCTGACCGAAGGCCAAGCTGTCGATGACGCCGGCGAGCCGGTATTCGAGCTCCGCACGCCCGGCGTTGCGGCCGGTCATGGGGAAGCTGACGATGTCGGTCGTCGGGTTGAGCGTGGCGCCGACGATGTCGCTGCCGGTCCACAGCACGGCCCACAGCCGGCCGTCGGGGCCGAAAGCCAGGTCGCTGACCCGCTGCTTGCTGAAATGCCGCCATGCGCGGCTCGCGTCCGCCTGCGCTGGGTCGAACACCTCGATGCCGTCGCCGGACGACACGTAGATCTCGCCGCTGGTCGGATCGATCGCGAGCGCATGCGTGAGCGTGGAACCGCCCGGCCCCGACAGGCGCAGCAACACCGCGCCCGTGTGGGGATCCACCTGCAACAGCTGGCTGCCGGTCATCACCCACAGCTGGCCCAGGCGGTCCACCGCCATGTCGAACACGGGTGAGTCGAGTTCGAACAGCGGCGTGGTGCTGCGGCCGCCTTCCGCGCCGTAGACGTAGACCTGGTTGCGCAGCAGGCCGGCGCTGGCGAGCACGCTGTGATCCGCCAGTTCGACCATGGCCAGCGCGCCGATGTCGCCCTGGCTGCCGCCAAAGCCGTCCGCGAAGCTGCGTACGGTGAAGGGCGCCAGCACCGACCGCAGATCGCCGGCCTGCTGCTGGGCGACCCAGCCCGGCGACTGAGCCATCGCCTGCGTGAAGAGACCGTTGAGCGGGTAGCTGCGGTCTTGCGATGCCAGCGGCACCGTGGCCGTGCTGTTGACGGTTTCGTTGACGCCGAGGCCATCGAGCACCTGCTGGCGGCTGCCGTCGTCGGGCAGCACGGCGTTGACGATGGACGCCGCCTCGCGGTTGCCCGCACGGTCGGTGGCCACGGCCAGAAACTCATAGCGCTTGCCGGCGGCGCCGGTGAAGACCGCCGCGGTCTGGTCCGGGCTGACCTGGCGCAGCCAGATCTTGAAGTCGCCGCCGTTTTCGGCCACGTACACCGTCACCGAGCGGACACCGCTGAGCCCATCTCGGGCGTTCCAGCGCACGTCGTACGACAGTTCGCCCTGCGCGCTGTTGCCCAGCGGCGTGGCGCTCACGGTGGTCACCGGGGCCACGGCATCGAGCTTGACCTTCACCGTCTCGCTGGCAATCGGAGGTGCCTTGTCGAACACGATGCTGGCCGACGCCGCGATCTCGCGGCCCGATGTGGCGCCATCGCGGGCGCTGACCGTGTACGCCACGAAGCCGCTCTGCGAGGCCGCGTCGTTCACGCCGGTACGGGTGGCAGCGAGCAGGCCGCGCAAAGCATCGTGCAGCACCTCGCCGGTGTCGGGGTTGATGGCCTGCAACAGCCACGTTGCCACGCCGGTGGACATATCCACGCCGGCGCTCACGCGCAGGATGAAGCCCTTGCTGCCGGTGAAGTCGAAATCGCCCTGGAAGTTCGCCCGTCCCTGCGGCAGGTGCAGATTGATGTCTCCGATCTTGAGGTCGGACAGCCGCAGCGAGTTCGGATCGAGAGCCGCATCGAGCTGGGTGGTGATGCGCAACTCGCCCACCGCGTTGACCGACGGATTGGTGAACGCCACGGTGTAGGGCAGCGGTGTGCCAGCGGGCACGTAGCCGTTGCCATCGACACCGAGTGCGGCCATCGGGCCGCGCACGCTGATCAGGCCCGCCTTGTCGGCCTGCCCGAGGTTCTGCTGCAGGTACTGCAACAGGTTCAAGGCCTGAGGCCCGACCGGGTTGAAATCAGAGTCGAGCACGCCGATGCTGCGCAGGTATTCGAGGTGCGCCAGTTCGCCGGCAAAGACGTCGAAGTCGACGAAGTGCGTGCGCGCCGCAGCATTCAGGTCGAAGGCGGCGGCATCGGCCCTCACCGGCACGGGTGAGCGGCCGCCGGCCTTGCGCGATTCCCACGAGGCGAAGGGCACGGTGGCCGACTGCGGGTCACCGGCATAGCGCGCAGTGTCGCCATACCACTGCTGCACCTTGGCGAAGAAGCCGACCAGATCCGCCTGCGTGCGGTAGCTGTCGCCCGCGCGGCCCAGCAGGATGCCGGTGGCCAGCGTGGTGTTGAGGCTGACAACCTTGGGGTTGTCGCGGATCGGCGGGGCTTCGCTTTGCGGCCGCAACAGGCCGGCGATTTCGAGCGCACCCAACCAGCCGTCCACCCATTGCGCTTCGTCGGCCGCCAGCAATGCCAGATTCGAAGGCGCCGAGGTGTCGGCCAGGATGGCAAGGCGCAAGCGCTTCGCATGGGTCGTCTGGTCGGCAATGAATTCGGCGCGGGTCAGCGCCGTGGCTGCACCGACCACGTTGAAGCGGAACGCAATCGAATCGGCTTCCACTTTCGTCAGGTGATCCTCCCCCGTCGAGAGGAACTTGGCAGTCAGGCCCTCCGAGATCTTGTCGAGGCCCTGCGGCCCACCGTCCAGCAGGCCCTGGGCCTTCCAGTCGGGGTGGATGAGGTAGAGCTGCTTACGCAGGCCTTCGAAGTCGTGGGTGATCCATTCGGCCAGGCCGGGGTAGGTCTGGATGGTGAAGCCCATGCCCACATGGCCACCCGCAGCCACGTCGAAGGCGTAGCCCGGCGTGAGGTTGAAGCCGGCGGTGTTCTGCACACCGTCGAGGCTCGCCCACGGGATGTCGCTGCGTGGCAGGCCCTGGGTGGGCGTTGGCCCGTAGACCTGCGTGTTGCCGCCCGCATCGGCACTGCGGCCGTCCGGCTGGCCGGCAACGTTGCCGGAGTACACCAGGTACGGCAGGTGCAGCCCGCCGAGGTCGTACATGCTGCGGCCCATTTCGGGCACGCCGAAATCGAAGCGCACGTACGGGGTGTCGACGTTAGTCAGGCTCTGCAGCGAGACGCTGTAGGTGCTGTGGCCGATCGGGTTGATCAGGCGGTCACCGCCGATGCCGACCGTGACATCCGCCTCGATGCCACGCTCGACGAGGTAGCGGTTGGCTTCGACCACGCGGTCGCCGTTCGGGTTGATGACGATGACGTCGTAAAGGCCATGCGCGAGCTTGCGCATGTCGAACACGGCACGGATGTGCGTCGCGTCCAGCACTTGCCAGCGCTCCGGGTCGGCCTCGGCTATGCCCGGGCGGGCGATCTTTACCAGTGCACCAGCCTTGAAGGCGGAGCCGTAGATGTCGACCGTGACCCAGCGGTGATCGTCGTCGCCGGTGCCGCCCTGGTCGGGTGTGATCGCGGTGATCGACAGTGGCAACAAATCGGCACGCAGCGTGGCAGGCGTGCCCTGTGCCCCTTGGCGTGGGCGCACCAGCACGTAGTAGTCGCCGGCTTGCGTGCTCGGCACCACCACCTGCTGGTCAGGTGACAGTGGGTGGGTGTAGGCCGCGTCGAAGGCGTAGCTGGTGGGCACGTCGCCATAGCGCACGTACACCTCGTTGTCCCCGGTGGCGGCCGTCGAGTCGAGCGTGACGCGCAGGGTCTCGCCGGCGGCGACGCTCACCTTGTACAGGCGGTCCTGTCCGGCGACGAGGGTCAGCGCCAAGGGGTTGGCCACGCCCAGGGTGGGCACCGAGATCTGCACCGTCGCGCCCGTGGCCACGCGGTTGTTCGCCTCGCCGGGAGGCAGGTTCAGGCCGGTGGCGGTATAGGTGATCCGGCCTTCGAAAACCTCGTCGTAGATGTCCGGACGGACCACCACATAGCGGGCCCCCGTCTTCAGCGGCGGCAGGTTGGCATTGAGATGGCCCGTGTAGCTGCCCATCGCCGCCACGTCGCCGCTGTGCTCGACCTTGCCCAGCAGCACGTCGCCGATGTCCCACCGGGTGTCGTCGGAGAGGTAGACCGCATCGGTCCAGCGGCCATGCGCCACGTTGCTGGAATCATTGAGCACGGTGAAGTCGATCTGAACCGACTGTCCCACGCTGCCTTCGCTCGGCACCCCGATGTTGGTGACCTTGAGGTCGGCGGGCGGCGGCAGTTCGATCAGCATCGGCTGCGCCGCAGCGGTGGTGTTGTTCTGGTCGCCGCCGAACTCGCGCACGTCGCCCACGCTGCTGCGGCCCCACGCGTACGGCGGGTCGGTGACGACGAACACGTAGTACGAACCTTCCAGCACCGCTGGAGCGGTCGCCGTGAGGTGGACTTCGTAGCTCTGGCCGGCGTTGAGCCCGCCGCTGTGCATGACGTAGCCGACGAAGGTGTCTTGGTTGATGTCGAGGAAGCGGTCCTTCGACAGATACACCATGTCGTTCCAGGTGTGCTGGTCGCTGGGCGTATCGCCGCCAACATTGACGACGCGGTAGTCCACCTGGAACGGCTGGCCGGCCACCACGCTGGGCGGCACGCTGACGAGCGACACCTGGAGATCGGGCGGCGTGGCCAGGGTGACGGGCAGCGCGATCGATGCGGTGTTGTTGCCCTCGTCCATGAACTCGCGGACCAGGCCAGAGGGGTCGGCCACGTTTTGGCTCATGCGCAGCATGGGCAAGTCGGCACGCACGGTGCTGCCCAAGCCGGACTTGACGATGTCGGTGTCGGTAACCACGAACAGGTGGAACGAGCCGCTGATCGATTCCGGAACCTTCACCATCGCCGTTCGCGTGTAGGACTCGCCCGGCTTCAGGTATGCAGGCGTGACGACGCCCGGCGTGGTGGTGTCGACCAGGGTGATGTCGAACACCCCGGTGTCGCCTGCAGCCATGGCGTAGTCACCGAAGTCCAGCGTGGCGTCGCGCGACAGGTACAGCCCGTCGTACCAGCTGTTGGTGCGGGTTTCGCGGGTGCCGTGGTTCGTGACCGTCCAGGTGACGGCGATCGGCTGGCCCGACGACGGTGCGGGCTCGGACACGGTAATGCGGTCGACCCGCAAGTCCGGCTCGCGGTAGGTGATGTGCAGACTCGCACGGGCAATGTTGTTGTCGTTGCGCGTTGCTTCGTACACGCTGTCGGCATACCGGGCCAGTGCGTCGGCGTTGAGATGCGGTTTGTCCTCGGCGCCATGGTTGAACTCGGCCTTGGGGTGGAAATCGACGTACTGCCTGGGGCTCAGGCCATCCGGATCGGGCGTGACCGCCTCGTTGTCAGTGATGACATAGACGTAGTAGTCCCCATCGAACCCTGCGGGCAAGCGCACCTGGGCCGAGGTGGTGTACGACGCACCCGCGGCCAGCCCTTGTGCGTTGCTGTGGGTCACAGCGCCGACCAGCCGCGCGCGGCTGGCGATGAAGGTCGGATCCTTGCTCACATAGATGGCATCGACCCAGCTCCGAGTGCCGGCCCAGACGGCTGCGCCCGCGTTGGTGACGGTCCAGGTGACGGTGGACTCTTCGCCGGAGAAGTTGTCCGGCTGGGTCATCACGTTCACGACCCGCAAGTCGGCCGGTTGCGTGCGCACGGTGGCGGCAATGGCACGCGCGTTGTTGGTGTCGTCCGCCTCGCGGAGTTCGCCAGCGGCGTCGGTACTCACATGCAGGTAAAGCGCGCCGCTCGACGGCGCCAGTTGCACCGTCTGCGTCACGGTGTAGCTCTCGCCGCTGCCCAGGGTGCGCGATTGGGTAAAGTCACCCAGGAAAATCATCGCGCCTTTGCCGGGCACGGGGTCGCTGCTCAGGTACACGCTGTCGGTCCACGTGCCGCTGATGCGGTCGCCGCGGTTCTGGACGGTGTAGCTGAAGGTGTAGCTGCCGCCGGCATCGCTGCCAGCGGGCGCCGAGACCTGGCTCACGACCAGGTCCGGCAACGCGGCGCCGAGCACGCTGACCGCCCGCGCCTTGTAGTTGTTGTTGTCGATGGCGCTCGGGTCGTCGAGGTTGATGTTGCTGGCCAGCGTGTCTTCCAGCACCACGTCGTAGGTGTCGCTCCACACCGTCAGGTAATAGCTGCCGGTGGCCACCCCATCAGGAATGGTGACCTGCGCCTTGGCGAGGTAGTCCGAGCCCACCGGCAGGTTGCCCACGTGGGTGAACGAGCCGAGCAGGATGTCGCCCTTGTACGCGCCCGGACGGCGCCGGTCCAGGGCCAGCCAGACGGTGTCGGTCCACGTGTTGAGCGTGGCGGACTCGCCTCGCGTAGTGGCGCTGCCGCGGTTGGAGACGACGTAGCTCACGTCCACCGTCGTGCCGTGCACCACCTGGTCGGGTGCCACCACGTTGCCCACCACCAGGTCGGCAAAGGGCACGGCGTCGATGTAGATGTGCGCGGCGGCGACGTTGTTGTCTTCGTTCGGGTACTCGTCGAGGGTCCGCGCATCGTCGGCCACCACCAGCAGGTAGGCGTCGCCGCGATAACGGATGGGCAGGCTCACGTTCGCCGTGAGATTGACGTAGCTTTCACCCGGGGCCAGCGAGGCCGCGTTGTCGAACTCGCCGATCTTCAGGTCGTCGCTGCTGAAATTGGCGTCCAGCGACAGGTACACCCCCTCCTTCCAGCGTCCGCTGGTGGCCACTGAACCGAGGTTGCTGACGGTGTAGCGGATGCCCAGCGCATTCGTGCCGGCCGTCACCTTTTCGGGCACCGTGAGCGTGTGGACCTGCAGGTCCGGCCGCGCCATGAGGTCGATCTCGATGCTGCCGTCGGAGGTCTTCACGCCATTGGCGCGCGCCGCCGGATCTTCGTAGAGGGTGCCGCCACTATTGGTGGTCACCTGGATGCGATAGAGGCCCTGAAGGCGGGACGGCACGCGCAGCTGTTCCGTGCGGGTGTAGGTCTGGCCCTCCGCCAGACCGCGGTCGTAGGCGAAGCTTCCCAGCTCAACCGAGCTGCCCACGCCATTGAGAGGCACCAGCTGCACGCGGTCGGTCCACTGCCCCGCCGCGGCCGCCTCGCCCTGGTTGCGAACGGTCCACGTCACGTTGAACGTGCCGCCTTCGTCAACGGTCGAGACATCGCTCGTCACGCTGTCGACGGTCAGGTCGGGCGACTGCGACAGCTGCACCGCGATGGCCAGCGAGCGCGTGTCGTTGTCGGTGAAGACGAACTGGAATGGCCCGCTGCTCCTCACGTTCAGGTAGTAGTTGCCCTGCAGGCCATCCGGCAGCCGGACGTCCATGCTGGCGGTGTAGCGGTCGCCCACGGCCAGCCGACCGAGGTGCGCAAGCTGGCCCAAGGTAGCCACTTGCTGCTTGCCGTCGGGATCACGGCTCAACCAGATCTGGTCGCTCCAGGACGCCTGGTCGGTGATGCCGATGCCGTTGTTGACCACCTCCCAGCTCACCGTCAGCGACCGCCCGCTGGCGATCGCGCCCTGTGTGGTCAGCGCCGCGACCTGCAGGTCGGCGTACGGCTTGGACATCACGTCGACCAGGTTGCCGCCGGTCTGCGTGTTGTTGCCTTCGGCGCCGTTCTCGAAGACCTCGGCCCGCGCATCGGTCTGCACGAACAAGCGGAAGCGGTCGGTGGTGCCGGGCGGCAGCAGAATGCTTTCCTGCCTGCTATATGACGCCCCCGCCGCCAGCGCGCCGGTGTGGCGGTATTCGCCGATGACCCAATCGTCGGCATTGCCGAGGATGCCGTCCTTGGACAGCACCACGCGGTCCACCCAACCCGCGACCGAAGTCGCGCCCCGGCCCTGGTTGCTCACGGTCCACAGCACATCGATCGGCGCGGGGTCGTCAATGATCGACGAGGGCGTCTGGACCGACGTCACGGCGAGGTCCGGCGGCAGCTCCACGCGCAGCCTCTGCTCGCTGACCAGAACGTTGTTGGCCACACGCCCGTTCTCGGGCACGACGCGACCGCCGTCGGTGTCGATGACGACGTAGTAGTCGCCACTCAGGCCGGTCGGCAGCTGGATCAGCGCCGAGGCGTTGTAGCGCTGGCCCGGCTCGAGCACGCCGGCATGGGGAATGGCTGCGGCGAGCACGATGTCGTCCGAACTGACGGTGCCGTCGCTCGACAGCAGCACGCGGTCGGTCCACTGCGTCACATCGGTGGCGGCACTGCCGTCATTGACGACGCTCCAGTTGAGCTGGAAGGCCTGACCGGCCAAGGCCGCCGCGGGCATGCCGTTCATGCCTTCCACGCGCAGGTCGGCATACGAGTTGCCGCGCACGGCCGTGACCACCACCTGCGCGCTGTTGTTGCTCTCGGCGGTGTTGGTGTCATTGGCTTCGTAAAGCGCACCGATGCCACCGGTGTTCTGGTCCGCCGTGACGGTGACGGCGATCGCTCCCGTGCCGCGCAAGCCACCCGGCAGTCGCAAGGTGATGCTGCGTTCGCGGAACTCCCCGGCCCCGATCAATCCGTTGACCAGACCACCGCTGGAGGCCAGCGGGTCGTAGGCGACCTGGGTGTCGAGCAGCACCAGGTTGGCTGCTAGGTTGCGAACGACGATGTGGTCGTTGAAGGGCACCCACGCGGCCGCGTTGCCCAGGTTCCAGTCTTCCCAGCGCACGGTGACCAGGCCGCCGGCCTGCACGGCGGTCGTCGAGTCGATGCGCAGGTTGCGCACAACGATGTCTGGCGCGGAGTTGCGCACGACTTCGGCCGTGTTGTTCGACTCACCGCTGTCGCTGACGTTGGCTTCGGGAATCTCTTGCAGGCGATCGATGATCGCGCGCACCGAGAAGCGTCCGACGGCCGAAGCACCGGCCGGCCACGTGAACTCGAAGCTACGCAGCCTCTGCGCGCCCACTGCAAGCGCGCCTTCGGTCAGCGTATCGCGCAGGTCGATGCGGGCAACCACCTCGTTGCTCGACAGGTTGCGCACCTCGAGCCGCTCGCTCCAGGCCGCATCCGCCGCGCGGGTACCACGGTTGGCGGTGGTCCACGTGACGGTGACACGTTGCCCCGGCTGCAGGCCACTGCTCGGGCTCAGCGTCACGTTCTCGGCCACCAGGTCGGCATACGGCGACAGCGCAACTGTCGTTTCCAGCACGCGCGCGTTGTTGCTCTCGCCCGTCGCGTTGGCGTTGCTTTCGTGCACGACGTTGTCGGTGTCGGCCACCACCGTGAAGCTGAGGCGACCGGCGCCTTGAGCGCCGTTGGGCAGCTGGATGGTCGCGGTGCGCACCCGAGCCTCGCCGGTAGCGATCGGGCCATCCACGGCGCTTTCGTACGGCACCGTCAGGTTGGCCACCACGAGGCCGGTGTCCAGGTTGCGCACGATGACACGGTCGTTCCAGTTGCCGGATGCCGGCAGCTGGCCGCGGTTCTCGACTGTCCACTGAACCTGCACCGATTGCCCCGTCTGCAAACCGCTGGCCGGGTTCAGCGCGAGGCTGTTAACGCTCAGGTCGGGCGCCGGCCGAATGACCAGCGCGTCCAGCACCACGGGAGGGTTCTCGGGCACGCGCAGCACGTTGAACGAGAAGGTGGTCGGGACGACGGAGGCACTTTCCAGCGCCAACAGGTAGGTGCCGCTGGTGCGCAACGGGTCGAGTTCACCGTCGGTATACGCGTAGTTGGAAGCGATCTCGCGCCCGGTCGGGTCGAACACATGCCAGAGCCCGCTGTAGCCCGCGAGGCTGTCGACGTAGTAGCGACCACCGGCCACACCTTCGAAGCTGAAGAGCTGGGTGCCCATACCGGGCAAGGTGAGGCTTTGCGGGGTGCCAAGCGTCAACGCCGTCGCGGTGCTGGCATCCAGCAGGCGGAAGAACGACGCGCCATTGGCATGCATGACATCGCTGTTGCTGACGGTCAGGAAGTAATCGCCAGCCGGCAGCGTCAGGAATCGGTCGCTGCTGTAGTCACCCATCGACCGGTTGAACACCTGCCCTTGCGGCCCGTCGAGCTGCCAATTCAGGAAAGCGCCGCTGTACATGCTGTCCAACACGATCCGGCTGGGCGTATCCACATGGAATCGGTAGCCATAGACGGCGTTGGGCGGGACCACTGCTTCTCTGACGATGGTGCCAACGGCCACCGGCGTATCCACCAGCTTCGACACCCTGACGGCTGCCGCTTGTGGCGAGCTGTTGCCGTTGTTGCCCTCCAGGACCAGCAGGTAGATGCCGCTCTGCGCCGCATAGAAGGGCAACAGGTCAGTGCCGTAGTTGGCATCGGCATTCAGCACTTCCACGCCGGAGGGGTCTACCACTCGCCAATAGCCGCTGAAGCGCTGCACACCCTTCAACGTGAAGCGCTCGCCTGCCGTCGCGTCGAAACGGTACAGCGCCGTGCTGCTGCCCGGGTTCAGCGTGGTGTTAAGGGTGGTGCCCAGCGCGAGCGGTTGCGCCACGCTGGCATCGAGCACGCGGAACTGGTAGTCGAAGCTGCCGGAGTAGTACGAGTACGACTGGCCCGTGATCGTGAGCACGTAGTCGCCCGCCTCGATCCTGCGCATCGGATCGCGCCCATACAGGGACGGATAGATCTGCCCGGTGAAGACCTGGCCGTTCTTGCCCTCGAGACGCCAGAGACCTTGCATCGCATAGCCGTAGCCGCTGCCGAGAAGGTTGTCGAAGTCAAGCCAGGCAGCTTGATCCAGGTGCAGTGTGTAGCGCGCAGAACCGTAGCTGGGCACCGTGCCGGTCACCAAGGTGTTCAGCGGCAAGGGGTCATCGCCCACCTGCACCGAGAAGCTGTAGTGGCCTTCCGTGGCCGACTGGTCACCGTCGATCAACAGCGTGTAGCGGCCGGGACCGTAGTAGTCGAGCTGATAGGCCTGGCTGACGTTGGCGGCGCTGTCGCGCGCGACCAGCGTTCCGTTGGGCGAGAACAGCTGCCACGCGGGGCCGGCGGGTTGTGCAGCGTCACCTCGGAAGATGAAGCGGAAGTTGTCCGTGAGATCGAAGAAATAGGCCTGACTGCCGCCCGCCGGGTCGAGCACGCCACTGACCCCGATGTTCGATGCGATGGGCTGGGCGTGGGCTGCCACATCGGTCAATTGGAAGCGAACGGGGCTGTGCGCCGACAGGTCGCTCGATACCAGCCGCAGCGTGTAGCTGCCTTCGGTGCCAGGCAGGACCAGGTACGACGAATACCAGGTACCCAATGGGCCGGACTGAAGGGTGCGGCCCTGTGCGTTCCTCAATTCCCAACGAGCATTCGGCTGGCCGCCGAGTGCATCCAGCCACAACAACCGGTTGGCCTGCGCCTCGAACTGATAGATCAGGCTGCCGTCGGTCCCAGGCATGCCTTCGGTGACCGCGCCCAGCGTCAATGGCTGCGCCGTCGCGGGGGCGACGACGTCCAGATCGAAGGCGTAGTCCACTGCGTCGCGGCCCTGCCCTTCATTCGCACGGGTCCAGACGAGGTAGTACGAGCCGGTCGCCGGCAGATCGAGCAGAGCCTGCGCGTCGGTCAATGAGCCTGACGCCAGCCGGTTGCCCGTTGCGCCCAGCAGCGTCCAGTTGCCCTGCAGGGTGTTGGTGTCATTGGGCGCATAGACGAAGCTGTGGCCCGCGTCGGCGTCGAAGCGGTACAGCACCGAGGCGCCGGGCACCACCGTGCCTGTGATGTGGCCGGGTTGGCGTGCCAGCGCGTGGGCGCCCAGGTCGAGCAGATCGAAAGCGATTTCGGTGGACGCGGCCTGGTCTTCGTTCACGAAGGACAAGGTGTAGACGCCAGCGTCCAACGACAGCCCCGCTCCAGTGTCGGCGCTGGAGCCGACGATGCTGCCGTCCTCTGCCGTGATGGTCCAGCTCGACGTGCCGGCGGTGGCGAGCCAAAGCGTCGCAGGATCAGCCAAGGTGAAGCTGTAGCGCAGCGTGCCGTCCAGCGCAGTGGTGCCCACGGTCGGCTCACCGAGCACCAGCGTCTGCGGCGCGGCGTGGTGCACCACAGCGAAGGTGACGTCGTATGGCAGGGCCTCGTCGTTCCACGACTGCGCGGTGTCCCACACCAGGTGGTACACACCGGCTTCCAGGTCGCGAACGGTGTATGCCGAATAGAGACTGCGCTGCTGGCCGCCCCACTCGCCCCCGAAATGCTGGCCGCCGGCCACATCGCTCCCCCCGGCATTCAGCAGGCGCCAATAGCCTTCCAGGCCGTTCAGCGTGTTGGGCTTGTAGACAAAACTGTCGCCTTCGGCCACCTCGATCCGGTACGCCAGCGCCTCGCCAGGATTCAGCGTGCCAACGGCGTTGCCGTGGGGCAGTGCCCCCGCGTCTTGCAGGTCCAGCAGCTGGAAGGAATAGTCCGCATGGTTGCCGTTCAGGCGCAGGCGGTAGTTGCCTGCCGAGAGCTGCAGCACGCGGTTGGTCTGGTCATCGGCATAGCCGCTGTACCAATAGCCCTGGTCGATTCGGACGCCGTCGCGTTCGAGCGTCCAGTTGACTGTGTACCCGTTGCCGCGCACGACGTCCAACAGCATCGTGTGGTCGGTGGAGAGGCTGAACGCATAGTCCTCCTCCGCGTCGATGTTCACCGTGCCGGACTGCGTGACGCCGATAGGCAGCACATGTTCGTGACGGGGAATCGCCTCGACTTCAAGCTGCGCGTTGGTTGGAGCGCCGCCGTTGACGCTCTCGTACAGAACGAAGTATTGGTCGCCCGGCTGGGTGACCTCGAGGCGAGTGCCCTCGGAGGACCAACCGCTGATCCAGGCGTTGGATGCGAGGTCGGGCCCGCGGACCTCCCACGATGCGCCCGTTGTACGCAGCAGGTAGGCGCCGACATCCAGGTGCATCTTGTACAGCCGCGCACCGCTGCTGACGATGTCGGATTGCAAGGTCGCCTGCTCGGCGTGCCCCCCGTCCTGCAGCCGCAGCTCGAACGCAGACCCGTTGCCAACCCACTGGTTGGCAACCGTCACGGCATAGTTGCCGGCCTCCAGGACGAAGGCACCCGCGATCGAGCCATTGCCATTGAAATAGACCCAGTTCTGCATGCCCGCATCGCTGGCCAGCAACGCGTACATCTGTGCCCCGTTGATCGAGCGGCCAGCCAGCGTGACCAGCGTTTTCTCGGCCAGGGTGAAGCGGTAAGTGGTGCTGCCGCCCTGGGGCGTGCTGCCGTAGATCGGTGCGGCAAAGTCGGCAGGTTCGCCTGTCGGCAGTGGATCGACGTAAGCGGTTTGAACCACCGCAAAGCCATAGGCGGTGTTCGCCGGGTTGCCCAGCGCGCCGTTGACCAGCAGCGTGTAGGTTCCCGTGCGAGAGATGGCGATAGCCTGTGCTGGCGTGGCGCCGCCCCTGCGCCCGACCACGATCTCGCCGTCCGGCCCCAGCAGGAGCCATGACAGCGTGGCATCGTTAGCCGCTGCGGGGGTGATAGAAAGCGTGGTCCCGGCGCGAACGTCGAAGCGGTGCGCAACAGTCTCGCCGCCCGCCGGCAGCACGGCGGCGAGCGGCGTGCCGATCTCGATCGCACTGCCCGTGAGCTGCGCCATCGAGGCCAGGCGGAAACCGTAGTGCGCCGGCGATGTGCCGCCGGCTTCGGCCTGCGGACGAGCCACGCGCAGGCGATAGCTTCCCGCGGCGAGGTTCATCAGCCTGAGCGACGCACCTGCGTCGTCGCCGAATCCGCCACCGTCGAGCATGTCGCCGTTCAGCGTCTCGATGCGGTAGTCGAAGTTGATATCGCCTTCGAGTGCATCCAAGAGCAGCGACTGGCGCTCGTTCAGCGTGAACTCGTAGTAGGCCTCGTTGCCGGTCGGCGGGAAGTCACCGCTGACCGCCTGACCGACAGTCAGGGCGATCGATGGCAGCGGCTGAACGGCTATGGCATAGGCGAGGCCGTTCGCCGCAGCATCAGTACCGTAGACCACCAGCGCATAGCGGCCTGCCGGCAGCATCGAGGTGTCGCGGGTGTTGCCGGCAGCCGACGTAGCCACGGCATTGCCATACGCCGTGTCGAGCTGGTAGAGCGCCCAGCCCATGGACCCGGCATCGACACCGGTCAGCGCCACGCGCAGGGGGGTGCGCGCGTTCGACTCGAAGTTGTAGACCGCGCTGTCGGTGCCGTGCGCCAAGGTGCCGCCAACCGGCGTTGCCCCCACGGCTGCCGCGCTGCCGAGACTCATCAGCTGAATGCGGTAGTCGGTTGCCGTATCAAGCGTCGTCGACACCGTGAGCAGATAGTCGCCCGCGCCCAGTGTTTGGAAGAGGCCGGGCCCCTGGTCCGGCATGCTGAACCAAGAGCCCGCGCCCTGGTTCAGCGGCTGCAAACGCCAGCGCAGGCCAGCGTCTCCCCCGCCATTGCCGACCACGAGCGACGTGGTCGCATCGAGGTGGAACCGATAGCTGCGGTACTCGTTGCGCGCGCTTAGCACGCCCTCCAGCGTCACGCCGACCGACATCGGCGTGATCGTTTCGACGACAGCCGCCACGGTCAGCGTGAATGGGCCCGCGTTGGCGTTCCCGAAGTCGCCATCGACCACCACGACATAGTCGCCGCCCTGCACTTCTGGCAGGTTTTCATAGACCAGTCCGGCCAGCGGAAGACGGGCCACCACCGCCCCGGAGGGGTTGAACACGGTGACCGTGGCCGCCTGGTTGATGGCGGCACTGGCAGACAGGACAAACCGGTCGTTCGGCGCGACCGGCAGGCGATACACCTGGGCCGACTGCGCGCTTCCCAGGGCCGAGGTCAGCGGCACCTGGTTAGACAGTACCTGCGCGCTCGACAGGTCAACCAGCCGGAAGCCGTACGCACCCGGCACGGTGTTCTGGCTCAGCGTGCCTCTGACCACCAGGCGGTACTCGCCAGCGGCGAGCGTCAGCATGGGCAGGGCATCGAAACCCTGCCCACTTGCCATGACCGCACCCGACGAATTGAGCACTGACCAAGACAGGTTTTGACCGCCGGCCAGGCCGTCGAGCAGCAACTTCTTGGATTGATCGAGGGTAAAAGACCATGTGTCGGTCAAGCCCTGCGCGTCGATGCTGGAGCGGTGCTCGGCGCCCAAGGTCGCCGTCAGCGCCCGGTTGGCCGCGAGCTGGATCGCACCGTTGAACACCACGGGCAGCGTGTTGGCCGCCGCGCCGTGCAGCATCAGGTAGTAAAGCCCATCCCGTGTAATGGCGTAGCTCTGCCCCTGCCGCGCATCGAGCACGCTGGTCACGGATGCGCCGTCGGCATCCATGAGCCACAGTTTCAGGTCACCCGCGCTGAGGCTGTCGGGGCGGTAGCTGAAGTAGTCGCCGGTCTTCGCATTGAAGGCCATCACGACCGTCTGGCTGCCCGGATCGAGGGTCAGGGTCTGCTGGCCCACCAGCGTTTGGGGTGCCAGGGCAGTCAGGTCGATCAGGCGGTAGGCAAATTGCGCGGCCAGGTTGTCGGGCGAAGAGACCTTGAGCGTGTAGACACCCGCTTGGCTCGCATTGATCACGTTGCCGGAGCCACCGTATTCCAGGCTGGACGAGTACGTCGAGAACACCACGGCGCCGTCCGGCCCTGTCAACTCCCAGCGCAGGTTGGAGTTCTGGCTCAGCTCGTCCAGCAGCAAGCGCCTAGCCGCGTTCAGCGTGAAGGTGTACTCGGCGCTCTGGCCGGGGACATCGAGCGCGGTGACGATCGTTTCATCGAGCGAGACCGCCTGGGTCTTCCGGCTGGCTTGCCGCAGGGCGAAGGCCACGTCGAGCGGGGCGGTCTGATTGCCGTCTACCACCAGGTAGTACGTGCCCGGATTCAGCACGAAAGGCGCAGAGTCGCTGTTGACGTAGTTCCTGTAGTTCAGTGCCACGCCCTGGGGGCTGACCAAACTCCAGAGCGCCCCCGTGCTCGAGGTGATCGCATCAAAGAACACCTCGGTCTGCGCACTCACGCGCACCGCATAGGCACGCGAACGATTTCCAGCATCGAGGTGCAGGTTCTCGGCCACACCGATGGCCAGCGACGGCGCCTGTGTCAGATCGGCGACGCGGAAGCTGAAGTCGCCCGATTGCCCGTATGCCGGCCGAACGGTGAACTCGTAGTCGCCGACCGGCAGCGTGAGCACCTGGGCGCCCTCGGAAAAGTGGCGCAGGCTCGCTTCGCTGCCGCGCGGACCGGTCAGGCTCCACGTGGCATCACCACTGCCGGTATCTACCAGCACGGTCACCGGTTGCAGCACGGTGAACCCGTATTGCAGGCGTTCATACGCAGAACTGGCCGTGAACACCGTCTCGGCGTCCAGCACCAGGGCCGCATGCCGCACCCGCTCCGGAACCATGTTGAAGCTGTAGGACGCCGTGGAGCCGGGCTGCACATAGTCGAAGTAGCTGGACAGCACGACCAGGTATTCACCGGTGGCGGGCAATTCGATGTCGGGCTGGTCGTACTGAGCGTTGCCGCTCTGCAAGATCCGCCCATACGGGTCGACCAGCGCCCACACCTTGTCGCTGCCGCCGAGCCCGTCGAAGTAATAGCGTTCGCCCTTGACACCGTCGAAGCGGTAGAGCGTGGTCAGCGCGGCAGGGTTGACGGTGGCGGTAACGGGCGTACCGGGCGTCATGCTCACGGCCGCGTCGCGCGTGAGCATGCGGAACTGGAAGGTCAAGTCGGAGCGGTCCGCCGTGCGGAACGACACCGTGTAGCGCCCCGGCGGCAGCGCCATCACCGGGGCGGAGTAGGCGCCGCCGGTGTTGGCGAACGTCTGCCATTCCGTGACCGAGCCTTGGGGGCCGGTCACACGCCAAGACAGGTTGTATTTGCTCGAACCGGAGGCCGCGACCGCGTTGAAGACCACCGTCTTCAACTGATCGATGGTGAAGGTGTAGCTGGCGGTCTCATGCATGCCGGCCAGGCGGCCGGTCACGATGTCATTGAAAACGAGTGGCTCTTCTTGCTGGGTTTGACGCCAGGCATAAAAGCTGACGCCAGTCGTGCCCACCCGGTTGTAGGCGCCTTCGTTCAGCACCGTGTAGGCGCCTGACAAGCTAGCCGTGAACGACAGGGTGGAATAGTCCTGGGTCACGACGGTCCGACCGTACGGGTCGACCACCCGCCAGCGGCCATCGCCGCTCTGCGGCTGCAACATAAAGGTCTCGCCCGCCACGGCATCGATGCGGTACCCGAGGGTGCCATTCGCGGGGCGTGTAGCCGAGGTCAGCTGGTTGATCGTCAGCGGCGGCAGCGTGGCTGCATCGATCAGCTGGAATGCATAGCCACCGGTCGAGCCGCTGGCCGTGACGGTCAGCGCGTAGTCGCCCGCCGGCCAGACGAACATCGAATCGCTTCTGTCGGCATCGCTGCTGTAGATGGGGCGCGAGGGCACCTCCTGCCCGCACGGCCCGACCAGGGACCAGCTGATGCCGGTGTTGTTTGTCTGCCCGTCGAACGCGATGACGGTGTCTTGGGCCAGGCTGAAGCGGTAGGTTCGGCTCGCACCGAAGGTCAGGAGCGAGCCCGAGGCGAGCGTGCCCAGCGGCAGCGCATCGCCCGCGGGAAGCGGCAACTGGGGTTCATTGCCGCTCGAGTCGAGCTGAACGGAATAGGAAAGAGGCTGAAGGTTGTCGCCTCGGCCCTCAATCAGCAAGGTGTAGGCCCCGCCAGTGGTGAGGATCCGTGCGCCGGCATCGAGCGCCAGGTCTTGGGCGCCGAAGACATCGCGCCCATAGGCGTCGATCAGTCGCCATGTGGCGCTGCCGCCGGCGATGTCGATGTTGTGGAATGCCAGCCGGTCGCCTGCGGCCACGGTGATCCGATAGGCCTGTGTCGCGTTGCCCGGCGTCAGGGTTCCGCTGACCGGCGCCCCCAGGCTCACGGCAGGCGCGGCGCGCAGGTCGAGCAGGCGATACGCGAAGCTGCCGATGGCCGAGCGCACACCGCGAACGGTCAGCACATAGTCGCCGGCCGGAACCACTTGCAGCGCCGCGGCGGCTTGGTCGAACGGCACATCTTGCAGTTCGTTGCCGCGCGGCCCGCGCAGCGACCACTGGAGGTCGTTGCGCTGTGTCTGGCTGTCCAGCACCAGTTGCGCTGAACTGGCCAGCGAAAAGCGGTACTGAGCGATCTGCCCCGGTACAGTGAGCGAGCCCGTCACGAGCGTGCCGAGCGTTGCGGGCAGGTCCACATCGACCAGTTGGCGCAGATTGAACTGATAGCCGACCGGCTGTGCCGGGTCATTGGACTTGGCGCCTTCCAGCATTAGCCAGTAGGTGCCGCTGGCGGCGATCGAGATGCGGCTCGCCGTGTTCAACGAGGCACTCGACGCCACCGGCATGCCGTAGGCGTCGACCAGCCGCCAGCCCACCGCGCCGTTGCCGACCGCGTGGCCGTCGACGTAGACCGTCGTACCCGCTTGCAATGCCACCCGGTACAGCTTCGTGCCCCGACCTTGGTCGAGCGTCTCGTCCACGGTGACATCAGTCTGCAACACGGTGGCCGCGGCGGTAGACAACACTCGAAATGCCACGTCCCCCGTCGTGGCGCCATCGGCATCGATGGTCAGGGTGTAGTCACCCGCCGGCAGGTTCGCCCATTGCCGCGCGCCGTAGGCCGCAGTGGAATTCATCGAGCGTTTGGCCACCTGCTCGCCCGCGGGCCCGGTCAGGGTCCAGCTGAAGGCGCTGTTGTTGGTCAAGCCATCGAGCAGCACGGAGGTCGACGAAGCCAGCGTGAACGTGAACCGCGCGCGGCTGCCCGGCTGAGCGATCGAGGCGACCGTCGTCGTGTCAAGTGACAGCGCCGCGCTACTGTCTTGCACCGGACTGAGGTTGAAGCTGTAGCGCACCGGCTGCACGTTGCTGTTGGCGCCCTCCACCAACAACAAATACGTGCCCGAGTTCTGCACGGTGAAGACGTCCTGGTCGACGTTCACATTCGCCGCCCCGCGCTCCTGACGACCGAACGGGTCGATCAGCCGCCACGTCGCATTGCCACCAGTCAAGGCGCCAGCTCGGAAATAGAACGAGTCTCCGGCTTCGGCGGTAAAGCGGTAGGCCGCGGTTCTGTTGCCGGTATCGAGCGTGTCGTTGACCGCCGTGCCGGGAACCAGTTCGGCCGCCGAACTGGCGTCAATCACGCGCAGGGCGTAGGCGCCCACCGCATCGGTTCGCCCATCCACCGTCAGCGTGTAGTGGCCGGCCGCCAGTTCGTAGGCAGGCGCCTGGTTGCCTCCGTCGGTGTCCCTGAAACTGCGGTTGGCAATCTGGCCGTAAGCGCCGTCCAGCGCCCAGGTGATGTCCTCCCGGTTGGTGAGACTGTCGAAGACGACGCGTGTCGGCTCTTGCAGGGTGAATTCGAAGCGGTCTTTTTCACCCGGTGTATCGATCGAACCACTGATCGTCAGCGCCGTCGGGTTGACGTCGCCCGCCATCAGCACGCGCGGCTCCATCGTTTCGAGCCGCATGCTCTTGCCGGCCTGCGGTATGGGAAGAGCGGCTCCGTCTTTGTGCCCCGTGAACGCATTTCTCATGGCATCAACGAGCGGCGTGAGCGCGGAGTGAATGACGTTCTTGGTGGTGTTGTTCAAGTTAGCCTTGGACATGGCCGTTCCGTTTGATGATGAGAGGCACCGGCTTTGCAAGACCGGGACACTGGATGACGTTCGAGGGGGCTGACCGAGGGCCGAAACGGCGGGGGCCTTACGCACAACAGCCTCGGCGCCGTCTTGCAGCAATGAGTCGTACTACCTGAATCGGCAGCGAAGTGGGTCAGGCGAGTCAGATTGGATCGGCGATAGCCAGTTGTCCGCAGCCAACGAATCGCACCAACCCTGGTGACGATCGGAGGGGACACTCGACGTTTGCCATCCCGCATTCAATGCAATGGCAGGCTGGCGAGGCGAGGACCGATGCATCACGCGTGGCTCATCTGCAACCGATCGCAGTCAAGACAAGCCACAAAGCCCCCCTAAAAATTTGCGGTTCACGCCCGCACTTGCGCGCGGTATCAGATCTATCAAGCCAGTATATGAGTGGCAAGCTACAAGGCCTCCCCCGGTCTTGGGGAGGCCCAACGCAACGAATCAACTGATCGTGACCCGGGTTTGACCGCGCGGCGCACCACGCTCACGCCTTCGCAGCAACTGCCGCCACACCTGGTCAGCGCCGTAGACCCGCAGGTTCGCGCCGTACACGCGCTGCACCTGCGGCATCAAACCCGCATTGCGGTGCGCTGCGCTATCTCAGCCCGATGCAGTTCGGGCAACGCTGGCTGGCGGCGCAGCGCAACTCTTCCGCTCGATGATCCGGCTATGCACTCCGGTTCTCAGGCAATGGGATGGACGCCCCCACCTATAGCGGCATCGATGTGCCAGAGTGGAAGTG
>CBINBY010000066.1:0-28419 GCA_966248995.1 uncultured Burkholderiales bacterium
CCAGGCGCTTGCCGGTGCGCAGGTAGAAGGGCACGCCGGCCCAGCGCCAGTTCTGCACTTCGGTGCGCAAGGCAACGAAGGTTTCGGTGCGGCTGCCCTGCGGGACCTTGTCCTCCTCGGCGTATCCGCGCACGGTCTTGCCTGCCGACGTGCCTCGGCGGTATTGGCCGCGAACCACGTCCCGCAGCACCAGGTCCTCGCTGAAGACCTTGAGCGACTTGAGCACCTTGAGCTTCTCGTCGCGGATGGCGTCGGCGTCGTTGCTGGGAGGGGGTTCCATGGCGACCATGGTCAGTAACTGCAGCGCGTGGTTCTGGATCATGTCGCGCAGAGCGCCGGAGCGGTCGTAGTAGTCGCCGCGAGTGTCCACGCCGATGTCTTCGGCCAGCGTGATCTGGATGTTGGCGATGCTTTCCCGACGCCACAGAGGCTCGAACAGCGCGTTGCCGAAGCGCAGCGCCATGAGGTTCTGGACCGAGGGCTTGCCCAGGTAGTGGTCGATGCGAAACGCCTGTGTCTCACTGAACACCGACCGCACGACGCGATTGATCTCCTGCGCGCTGGCCAGGTCCTGGCCCAGCGGTTTTTCCAGCACGACGCGCACCTGCGGTCCGTTCAGCCCCACTGCGCCGAGCCGCTCGCAAATGACCGGGAAGAGGTGAGGGCTGGTGGCAAGGTACAGCACCGCCGTGCGTGCGGCACGCTCCTGCAGCCAATGCTTCAGTCGCCCGTAGTCCTCGGGCCTGGAAAGATCCATGCGCAGGTAGTGCACGCGCCGGGCGAAGCGCTCGAACTCTTCGTCGCTCGGGCGCTTGGCGTCGGCCACGTCATGGAAGCGCTCCTTGAGCCAGGTGCGGTAGCGCTCGTCGCTGTGCTCGTCGCGGGCCACCGCGAGGATGCGGCCGTCGTCGGGCAGCTTGCCGTGGCGGAAGGCCTGAAACAGGGCCGGCATCAGCTTGCGCCAGGTCAGGTCGCCGGTACCTCCAAACAACACCAGATCGAACGACATGGTCTGCGGGATGTAACTTTGTTTCGTCGATGATGCCCCATGCCTCGTCGCGGGGTCAACGAAACCGGAACTCTCCCAGCAGGGTTATCGCGCGCATGCCGGCGGTGCATCCGATTCCGGTCTAATGGAGACTCGCTGTCGACCACCTGCGGACATGAACCAACTCGACCAGCTCAAGCAGTTCACCACCGTCGTTGCGGACACCGGCAACTTCAGGCAGCTCGCGCAGTTCGCCCCGCGCGATGCCACCACCAACCCGACGCTCATTCTTCGGGCCGTGCAGCAGCCAGAGTACGCGCCACTGCTCACCGAGACGGTCGCTCAGTGCCGGGGCTGGCCGCACGAGGAAGTGGTCGACCGTATGCTCGTGCGCTTCGGCGTGGAGATCCTCAAGATCGTGCCGGGCCGCGTGTCCACGGAAGTCGATGCGCGCCTGAGCTTCGACTGCGCCGCGACGGTCGCGCGGGCGCACCGCATCATCGAGCTGTACGAGGAGGCGGGCATCGCCCGCGAGCGTGTGCTCATCAAGATCGCCTCCACCTGGGAGGGCATCCAGGCGGCACGCATCCTCGAGCACGAGGGCGTGCACTGCAATCTCACGCTGCTGTTCTCGCTGTGCCAGGCGGTGGCGTGCGGCGACGCCGGCGTGCGGCTCATCTCGCCCTTCGTCGGCCGCATCTACGACTGGCACAGGAAGGCCGCGGGCGTCGCCTGGAACGAAGCCGCGCATGCTGGCGTGAACGACCCTGGCGTCCAGTCGGTGACGCAGATCTACACCTACTACAAGAAGTTCGGCATCGAGACGGAGGTGATGGGGGCGAGCTTCCGAAACGTCGGCCAGATCCTGGCCCTGGCCGGATGCGATTTGCTCACGATCAGTCCCGAGCTGCTGGCCGTGCTGCGAGAGAGCGACTCGCCGGTCGCGCGCGTGCTCGATCCCGAGGCGGCGAAGGCTTCGCCCATACACGCCGTGACCTACAACGAGGCCAGTTTCCGCTGGGCGCTGAACGAGGACGCCATGGCCACCGAGAAGCTCGCCGAGGGCATCCGGGCGTTCGCGGTCGACGCGGCCCGGCTCGACCATCTCATCCACACGCTGCCATGAATACCCCACGCTGCGACCGCACCGAAGCCTGGGCCGCTTTGCGCGGCCACTACGAGGCGCACGGGCGGTACTTCGACCTGCGCGACGCCTTCGCGCGAGACCCGGGCCGGCTCGATGCGCTGAGCGTCGAGGCGCCACATGTCTACGCCGACTTGTCGAAGAACCTCGTCGACACGGCGGCGCTGCACTTCCTGATCGACCTCGCGCGGGAATGCGGGCTCGAGGCGCGGCGCGACGCCATGCTGCGCGGCGAGCCGGTCAACCTCACCGAGGGCCGCGCCGCCTTGCATACCGCGCTGCGAGCGCCGCGCGGGCAGGGGCCGTACAGCGAGGACGTTCATTCGGTGCTGGACGCGATGCTGGCCTACGCCGAGACTGTCCGCGACACGCCGGCCAGCGGCATCCGGCACGTGGTCAACATCGGCATCGGCGGCAGCGATCTCGGGCCGCAGACGGCCGTGCCGGCGCTCGATGCCTTCGTGCATCCGGGGCTGAGCTTCCACTTCGTGAGCAACGTCGACGGCCACGATATCGCGCCGGTGCTGCGCCAGCTCAAGCCGGTCGAAACGCTGTTCATCATCGCGAGCAAGACCTTCACCACGCAGGAGACCATGGCCAATGCGCATGCGGCGCGCGCATGGTTCCAGGCCAACGGCGGCACGGAGATCGCGAAGCACTTCGTCGCCACCACCACCAACGTGCAGGCCGCCGCGGAGTTCGGCATCAGCACCACCTTCGGTTTCTGGGACTGGGTGGGCGGGCGCTATTCGATGTGGTCGGCCATCGGCCTGCCCATTGCGCTGGCGATCGGGGCCGAGCACTTCCGCGCGCTGCTGGCCGGTGCTCACGCCATGGACCGCCATTTCGCCGAAAGCCCTCTCCCGCGGAACCTGCCGGTGCTGCTCGGCCTGCTCGACGTGTGGTACCGCAATTTCCATGGCTTCGCCAGCCGAAGCGTGGCGCCCTATCACCAGGGGCTCAAGCGCCTGCCCGCCTACCTACAGCAACTGGAGATGGAAAGCAACGGCAAGCGCGTCGACCTCGGCGGAGACGCGGTGCCCTTCGCCACCAGCCCGGTGGTGTGGGGCGAGCCCGGCACCACCGGTCAGCATGCCTACTTCCAGATGCTGCACCAGGGCACCGACGTCATCCCGGTGGAGTTCATCCTGGTCAAGCGGCCCACGCATGCGCTCACCGACCTCCATGCCAAGCTGCTGGCCAACGGACTGGCGCAGGCGCAGGCCTTGATGCTGGGCAAGGCCAGGCAGCAGGCGCTTGGGGAGAAGGCGCCCACCGCCTCGCTTGCGCTGGGCGCCGACACCATCGCGCGGCATCGCACCTTTCCCGGCAACCGTCCGAGCACCACGCTGCTGCTGGACGAACTCACTCCGCGCAGCCTCGGCGCACTGATCGCCTTGTACGAGCACCGCGTGTTCACCAGCGGTGCCCTATGGGGCATCAACAGCTTCGACCAGTGGGGCGTGGAGCTGGGCAAGGCCTTGTGCAACGATTTGCTGCCCCGGCTCGCGAGCGGCGACACCCAAGGGCTCGATGCCTCGACGGCCGGGCTGTTGCGCCGTCTTCGCGCCTGAAATGAAGCTGGTGTTCGACTTCGGCGGCGTGGTGTTCCGCTGGCGGCCGCAGGAGCTGCTCGCCCGCACTTTGCCGCACCGCGCGGGCCACCCGTCGGCCGCTGCGGCGCTCGCCGTCGACTTCTTCCAGCACCCCACCGGCGACTGGGCCGAATTCGACCGCGGCACCGTGGACACGGCACAACTCGCGCAACGCATCGCCTTGCGTACCGGCATGAGCCAGGCCGAGGTGCATCGGGTCATCGACGCCGTGCCCGACGAACTCAAGCCGCAAACGGCCACTGTGCAGCTGATGCAGCGTTTGCGTGACGCCGGCCACCGGCTCTTCTATCTCTCCAACATGCCGGCGCCCTATGCCCGGCACCTGGAGCAGGCGCACGGCTTCATGCGCTGGTTCGACGACGGCGTTTTTTCCTCGCGCGTGCGTCTCATCAAACCCGAGCCGGCCATCTTCCATGAGGCTCAGCGCCGCTTTGGCGCTCGCGCTGACGAGCTCCTGTTGATCGACGACCATCCGCCGAATGTCGAAGCCGCGTGCGCCGTGGGCTGGCAAGCCCTGCGCTTCGTCAGCGCGGCGAAGTGCGAATCGGATTTGGCGGCGATGCGGCTGCCACCGCGCTGATCAAGGCTGGTGCCAGCTGGCCAAGGCCTTGGCCAGTTCCCGGTACTCCTCGCACGAGTTACTGCAGATGCGGCGCAGTGCCTCGAGATGTTCGTGCGCCTTGGCTGGCTCGTTGACCTTGAGGTAGGCCTCGCCGATGTACTCGTGCGTGCGCCGGTGCTTTGGGTCGAGCCGCAAGGCGGTGCGGTAACTGTCGAAGGCCTCGACCAGCTGACCGCTCTTGCTGTAGCTGTAGCCCATGAGCTGATGCACCTCGGCGTTGCCGCGGTCCTTGCGCAGCGCGCGCTTGAGCTGGGCCAGCGCCGCGGTCCAGTCCTTGCGATCCATCATGCGCCGCGCCTCGGTCAGTTCTTCGCCGACCGGGGATGCCGCCGCAGGGGGTGTCAGCACATCGCTCGCCCGAGCGAAACCGAGGCTCGCCAGGAGGGTCAGGGTCAAAAGCCGACTTGCCGTCTTGCAGGCGCCGTGGCGCATGTTCTTGTTGGAGTGGTGCCGGGGCGGCCAGGGTAGGAGAGGCCGGATGGGCGATCAACCCCCCGGTCTTGCGTGGCTGGCCCCTCGCGTGATGGATCAGGCAGGACGGGCGAGCCACTGCTCGGCCAAGCGTACCCACAGCGTGGCGCCGAGCGGGATGAGCTCGTCGTTGAAGTCGTAGCTGGCGTTGTGCAGCATGCACGGCCCCAGGCCGTGTCCGCCTTCGCGGTGGCTGCCGTCCCCGTTGCCGATCAGGAAGTAGGCGCCGGGCTTGTCGAGCAGGTAGTAGCTGAAGTCCTCCGCGCCCATGGTGGGTTCGAACTCCAGCACGTTGGCCTCGCCCACGACCTCGGCCATGACACGCCGTACGAACTCGGTCTCCGCCGCGTGGTTGATGGTCGGCGGGTAGTTGCGCGAGAACTCGAACTCGCAAGTGGCGCCGAAGGCGGCGCAGGTGTATTCGGCGACCTCGCGCATGCGGCGCTCGATCAGGTCGAGCACCTCGAGGGTGAAGGTGCGAACGGTGCCCTGCATGACACACGTGTCGGGCACGACGTTGGTGGCCTCGCCGGTGTGGATCATGGTCACCGAAATGACGGCCGGGTCGATGGGCCTCACGTTGCGTGTGACGATGGCCTGGAACGCCTGCACCATGTGGCACGCCACTGGCACCGGGTCGATGCCGTTGTGGGGCATGGCGGCATGCCCGCCCTTGCCGCGCACGGTGATCTTGAACTCGTTGCTGGAGGCGAAGCACGGTCCCTTCTTGATTGCGAACTGGCCGACTTGCATGCCGGGCCAGTTGTGCGCGCCGAAGATGGCTTCCATGGGAAAGCGGTCGAACAGTCCGTCGCGCATCATTTCGCGCGCTCCGCCTCCGCCCTCCTCGGCTGGCTGGAACACGAGGTACACCGTGCCGTCGAAGTTGCGATGCTGGGCCAGATGCTTGGCCGCGGCCATCAACATCGCCACATGGCCGTCGTGGCCGCAGGCGTGCATCTTGCCGGGGTGCCGGCTGGCGTGGGCAAAGGTGTTGCGCTCGGTCATCGGCAGCGCGTCCATGTCGGCGCGCAGGCCCACGGCTCGAGGGCTGTTGCCGTTCTTCACCACGCCCACCACCCCGGTGCGGCCCAGTCCCCGATGCACCGGGATGCCCCAGTCGGTGAGCTGACGGGCGATGAGATCGGAGGTGCGCTGCTCCTCGAAGCACAGCTCGGGGTGCGCATGAAGGTCGCGGCGTAGCGCCGTGATGCTGCCGGTGTCGGCGAGGATGGATTCGATGAGGCGCATGGTCGGCTCCTGACACGCACCAGCACCTTTTGCGTAGGCGTCTTTCTTTATGGAGGAGAGGCGCTGGCCATGGACTAGGCCAGTTTACCGTCGGGCCTTGGCACCTGCCGGCGACGGGATTCCCGACACGGCTGGAAGCGTCCCGAAGACGAAAGCGTCACGAGACCTCATGTAAGAACTCCAATCGCAGCCCGTGACCCCGGCACTGTGCGAAGCGTGGGAAGGTTGCTTGCGCTCATGGTGGGGCTGCGCCCCGCTGTGCAATAGTTTCGGCACGCCCCGCACGTCGAAGCGCGAAGGGCGGCGAGCCCGCAGGAGTCCTTGTACTTGCACACCAACAGCTGCCACATCTTTGCATGGCTGAGCCACCGTGTTACCGGTCTGGTCGGGGCACGGTGTCACCCCGGTCTGTGCTGCGTACCGCGCCGATGGTCGGGCGGCGGTTTGTCCTGCATCTCCATGGCGGTGCGGCATTGCCCGTCGCTGGCCGCCTCGTGAAGGCCAAGTGGCTCATGGCAAGCCTCGGTCTTGCGGGCGTGGCAGCGCTGGCCGCGATAGCGCTGTGCCTCGGCAGCGGTTGCAGCACGCTGAGTTACTACGCGCATTCGGCAGGTGGCCACCTGGACGTGCTGCGTGCCGCCCGCCCGGTGCCCGACTGGATGGCCGACGGCGAAGCGCCCGCTTCCCTGAAGGAGCGGCTGGCGTTGGCGCAGCGCATCCGTGACTACGCGGTCAGCGAACTGAAGCTGCCGGACAACGCCAGCTACCGTCGCTATGCGGACCTCAAGCGCTCGGCCGCCGTGTGGAACGTGGTGGCAGCACCGGAGCTCTCGCTCAAGCTCAAGAACTGGTGCTTTCCGGTGGTGGGCTGCGTGAGCTACCGGGGCTACTTCGACCGCGGCCTGGCCGATGCCTCTGCGCAGGAGCTGCGACAAGAGGGCCTGGACGTGGTCGTCTACGGCGTGCCGGCGTATTCCACGCTGGGCACGTTGCCCGGCGACTTCTTCGCCGACCCCCTGCTCAACACTTTCATTCACTACCCGGAAGGCGAACTGGCGCGCATGATCTTCCATGAACTGGCGCACCAGATCGCGTATGCGCCCGGCGACACCGAGTTCAACGAGTCCTTCGCCACGACAGTGGAACGCATCGGAGGGCAGCGCTGGCTCGCCGAGAGATCCACGCCCCAGGCACGCGAGGAGTACGAACGCTATGACCGCCGCCGGCGCGAGTTCCGCGAGCTGACGGGCCGTTACCGGCAGGAGCTCCAGGCGCTGTACGCCACCGATGCATCCGAGGCAGACCGGCGTCGCCGCAAGGCCGAGTTGCTGGCGCAACTGCGCGCCGAGTACGAGGTGCTGAAGTCGACGCGCTGGGGCGGGTTCTCGGGATATGACGCCTGGTTCGCGCGTGCCAACAATGCAGCTTTCGGCGTGCTATCGGCCTACTTCGACCTCGTGCCCTCGTTCGAGAGGCTGTTCGAGCGCAGCGGGGGCGACTTCAAGCGCTTCTACGCCGAGGTGCGACGGCTCGCTGCATTGCCAGACAAGAGCGCGCGGCGCGCCGCGCTGAACACCACCGGAGACTGATCCATGCCCGACATCCGCATCCATCGCGAGCATCGCCTGGGCCTGGCCCGTGCGCGCGACGTGGCTTGGCAATGGGCCGAGGAGGTGGAGAAGAGCTTCGACATGGAATGCACGGTCATCGAGAGCGAGACCGAGGACACCGTCGAATTCGAGCGCCCGGGCGTCAAGGGTCGGCTCATCGTCTCGGCCCGGCATTTCGAGCTCGACGCGCAGCTGGGCTTCCTGCTCGGGGCCTTCCGCAAGACCATCGAGGCGGAGATCGAGCGCAAGCTCGATGAACTGCTCGCCGCCGAATCGCGCCCCAAGGCCAAGTCGACGCCGAAGAAGCCGAAATAGGGCGCGGCTACTTCAGCGTATCGATGAGGTCCACGTACTCGCGCATCGCGTCTTCCGGCGCCTTGCCCTTTACCTCGTTCCAGGCGTCCCATTTGGCCCGTCCCACCATGTCGGTGAAGCCCGGGCGCTTGCCTTCGACGTCGCCCGCGGAGGCCTGCTTGTAGAGCGCGTAGAGCTTCAGCAGCGTGGCGTTGTCGGGCTTCTCCGGCAGCGTCTTGGACGCGGCGACTGCCTCTTCGAAGCGTGCTTTCAGGTTGGCCATGGATGCGATTTCCGTGCATGACAATGGTTGTGGGCCGGCCGCATGTTACTCAGCATCGCGGCCGGCGCGCATCACCAGGGAGGATCTTCGATGCTGGCTGCCACCACCGAGCGCATGTCGCGTGTGGACACCGCCTGGCTGCGGATGGACAACGACGTCAACCTCATGATGATCGTCGGCGTATGGCTGCTGCAGCCGGCGATCACCTACGAGTCGCTGGCCCGGCGCGTGGCCGACAAGCTGCTTGGGTACCGGCGCTTCCGCCAGAAGGTGGTCGAAGACTCGATGGGCGCCAGCTGGCTTATCGACACCGATTTCGATCTGTCGCACCACATCGTGAGCCACCCGCTCCAGCGGCGCCATGGGCAGACCGAGCGCGAGGCGCTCCAGCAACTGGTGGGCGAGCTCGCGTGCGTTCCCCTGGATCGGTCGCGTCCGTTGTGGCAGTTCCACTTCGTCGAGCATTACGACGGCGGCAGCGCGCTGGTGGTCCGCGTTCACCACTGCATCGCCGACGGGATCGCGCTCATCTCCGTGATGCTGTCCATCACCGATGGCGGCGCCGAGCCGCCGGTCGGGAGCCGCCGGTCCAAGGAAGAGAGCGAAGGCGACTGGCTGGCCGATGCGGTGGTCAAACCGCTTACCGATCTCGCGGTCAAGGCCATCGGGATGTATGGCAGCGGCGTGGCGAAGTCCGTCGAGATGCTCGCCCATCCCTACGAGCGGCTGTCCAGTTCGGTGGACCTGGCCAAGTCCGGCTACCAGGTGCTGAGCGACGTAGCCTCGCTGGCGCTCATGCCGGACGACACGCCCACGCGGCTCAAGGGGCAGCCGGTGGGGCGCAAGCAGGCCGCCTGGGGCGAGCCCATTTCACTGGCCGACGTGAAGGCCGTGGGCAAGGCGATCGGCTGCTCCGTCAACGATGTGCTGCTGGCCTGCGTGGCCGGGGCCTTCGGCGAGTACCTGCGCGAGCAAGGCGACGATCCCAGCGGTTGCGAGATCCGGGCCATGGTGCCGGTGAACCTACGCCCGCTGGAGCAGGCCCACGAGCTGGGCAACCGCTTCGGTCTGGTGCCGCTCGTTCTGCCGATCGGCATCGACAACCCGATCGAGCGGGTGTACGCCGTGCGACGCCGCATGCAGGAACTCAAGGGCAGCTACCAGCCCGTGCTCGCCTTTGCGATGCTGGCCGTCGCGGGCCTGCTCATCAAGCCGGCGCAGGACGCCTTGCTCAACCTGTTTGCGAAAAAAACCACCGCGGTGATGACCAATGTGCCGGGCCCGGGCCGGCCGCTGGAGTTCTGCGGCGCGACGCTGCGCCAGACCATGTTCTGGGTGCCGCAGTCGGGCCACATCGGCATCGGGGTGAGCATCCTTTCTTACGGCGGCGGCGTGCAGTTCGGACTCATCGCCGACGAGCAACTGTGTGCCCGGCCCCAGCAGGTCATCGACCGGTTCGGGCCCGAGTTCGAGAAGCTCCTGCTGCTCACGCTGATGCTGCCTTGGGGTGAGCAGTGAGGATGCGTTGAGTCGTTGAATCGACGGATGTACGGCCGCCGAGTCAGTCCTCGAGTTCCGCCTTCGCCATTTCGACGTCCAGGCGCTCCATGGCGTCCATGGGCTCGAACGCGGCGGCCTCGGCATAGAGCTTTTCGGCTTCCTTCATCCTCTTGTCGCCTTCGAGCATTACCAGGCCGTCGGCATATTCCACGCGGGCGATCGCGGACTGCGGATTCAGCTTGAGCGCCTGCTTGTACATCGCAAGCCCCGTGTCCTTGCTCGCGCCTTGCGCGCGGCCCAGCAGCGAGCCGACCTTGTCGATCACCTCGGCGTGGAAGGCGCCGAGTGCGATATGTGCATCGGCGTGCTTGGGCTGGAGCTTGATGGCCGTTTCCAGCGCCGTCTTCACCTTGCCGCCCAGGCCCTGCGCCAAGGCCTTGGCCACGCTGATTCCCTGCGAGTAGCGGCCGAGCGCATAGGCCATGAGGTAGTGCGCGTTGGCGTTGGCCGGATCCGTGGCCGCTTGCGCTTGCGCTCGCTCGGCCACCTCCATGAACAGGGCCAACTTGTTCTTCTCGCTCTTTTCCAGGTAGTTGGCGTAGATCGCCTGCGCCTTGTTCGCGGCGGTGATGCCGTCGCCGCCGGCCTTCAGGCCCGCCTCGAACGCCTCATGAAACTGCCCGGCGTGGTACAGCGCCCAGGCGGCCTGCACCTCGTCGTCCTTGGGCCACGGTTCGGCATCGCCGGCGTGTAGTCGACCCCAATGCTTCCTGAGTGCGGCAGGGTCGTAGGTGTAGGGGGCGTTCTCGTAGGGAAAGCGGGTCCACTTCGCCATACCGGGGCTCCTATGGGGCGACGTTGTACTGCCGGACCAGCCCGAGCAAATGCTCGCGCTGGGCCGGTTCGAGATAGGGCACGAGCAGGCTGAGCACATGACATGCGCCGCGCAAGAGGGCGGCCGAGGCGGTGTCGGGCTCCAGCGCGCGGCGGGGGTCGCGCACGTACTCGTAGTTCAGCCAGTAGGTGAGCACCACCACCATGGCTGTGGCCACGGGCTCGGCCTCGCGCAGCTCCATGCGGATGGCCTGCCCGTGTGCCAGGCCGTCGAGCACGCTCTGCATCGCGCGGGACTTGTTCTTCAGCACGATCTGGAAGTGAGTTTCCAGCCGGCGGTTCTTCGAAAGCAAATCGTTGAGGTCGCGATAGAGGAAACGGTACTGCCAGATCAGCTCGAACAGCATGTGGAAGAACAGCCATGCATCCTCCACGTTGCGCACCTGGTCTGCCGACGGCAGCAGTTCGTTGACCGCCTGTTCGTAGCGGCCGAACAGGCTGTTGATCAGCTCGTCCTTCGCCGGGTAGTGGTAGTAGAGGTTGCCGGGGCTGATGTTCAGTTCGGCGGAAATCAGGGTGGTCGAGACGTTGGGTTCGCCGAATCGGTTGAACAGATCCAGCGTCACCTCCAGGATGCGCTCGGCCGTTCGGCGAGGCCTCTTGCCTTGTGTGGCCATGCTTGCGGTGTGCGTTCTTGTGCGGGCACGACACTAGCACCAACCCCACGCCTGACCAACGGCGTCATCCCGACCGGACGCAAATTGGTCAGGCCTGCCTACAATGGCCCGCCCCATGCCCGCCATCTCGTTCCAGGACGTCAGCAAGACCTACCTCGGCTCGCGAGGCAGCGTGCATGCCCTGGACCACGTGAGCGTCGACATCCAGCCCGGCGAGTTCTTCGGCCTGCTGGGCCCCAACGGTGCGGGCAAGACCACGCTCATCAGCATCCTGGCCGGGCTGGCCCGGGCCACTGGCGGGCAGATTCGCGTGCACGGCCGCGACGTCGTGACCGACTACGCGCACACCCGGCGCAGCCTGGGCATCGTGCCGCAGGAGCTGGTGTTCGATCCCTTCTTCAGCGTGCGCGAGACGCTGCGCATCCAGAGCGGCTACTTCGGTGTGCGCGACAACGACGACTGGATCGACGAGGTGCTCACCCATCTCGGTCTGGCGGACAAGGCCGATGCCAACATGCGCCAGCTCTCGGGCGGCATGAAGCGGCGTGTGCTGGTCGCGCAGGCACTGGTGCACCGCCCGTCGGTCATCGTGCTCGACGAGCCCACCGCCGGAGTCGACGTCGAACTGCGCCAGACGCTGTGGCAGTTCGTGGCGCGGCTCAACAAGCAGGGCCACACGGTGCTGTTGACGACGCACTACCTCGAAGAGGCGGAGGCCTTGTGCGGTCGCATCGCCATGCTCAAGCAGGGCCGCGTGGTGGCGCTGGACCGTACGTCCGCGCTCCTGGCCGGCACGGCCAGCACCATGATGAGGTTCAAGATGGACACGCCGCTGCCGGCGCAGCTGCTGCCCCAGTCGCGCGTGACCGGTCGAGTCGTGCAAGTCAAGGTGCATGGCGCCAAGGAAGTGCAGGAGGTGCTGGCCATCCTCCACGGGGCCGGCTGCCAGCCCGAAGACCTCGAGATCGGCCGTTCTGACCTCGAGAACGTCTTCCTCGAAATCATGCAGGGCGAGTCGAAGCCTCGGCCCTTAAAGGCGGCGGCGGCATGAGTTCACCCAGCCGACCGGTCGAGCATCCGGGGGTCTTCGTCAACGGTCCGTTCGCCGGCACGCGCATGCTGCTCTACAAGGAGGTGCTGCGCTTCTGGAAGGTTGCGTTCCAGACCGTGGCCGCGCCGGTGCTGACCGCGGTGCTGTACCTGCTCATCTTCGGGCACGTGCTGTCCGACCGGGTCACGGTATTTGAGCGTGTCGGCTACACGAGCTTCCTCATCCCGGGGCTCGTCATGATGAGCGTGTTGCAGAACGCCTTCGCCAACAGCAGCTCCTCTCTGATCCAAAGCAAGATCACCGGCAACCTCGTGTTCCTGCTCGTTACGCCGCTTTCGCATTGGGCCTGGTTCACGGCCTACGTGGGTGCTTCCATGGTGCGGGGGCTGGTGGTCGGGTCGGGGGTGCTGCTCGTCACCGTCTGGTTCGCGCCACTGGGGCTGGCCGAGTGGTGGTGGATCCTGGTGTTCGGCGTGCTGGGTGCGGGCATGCTGGGTTCGCTCGGGCTGATCGCTGGTTTATGGGCCGAGAAGTTCGACCAGATGGCGGCCTTCCAGAACTTCATCATCATGCCCATGACCTTCCTGTCAGGCGTGTTCTATTCGGTCAAGTCGCTGCCCGGCTTCTGGCAGGCGGTCAGCCACCTGAACCCGTTCTTCTACATGATCGATGGCTTCCGGCGCGGCTTCTTCGGGGTGAGCGACGTGTCGCCCTGGCTCAGCCTCGGCATCGTCGCCGGCAGCTTCCTCGCGGTGGCGTCGATTGCGCTACGGCTGTTGGCGCGCGGCTACAAGATCAGGCATTGATTGCCGAGGGTCATGCGGTGGCAGTACGCGCGGCGCGCTGCTGCAGCATGGGCGGCTGGGGCGTGTCGAGCAGGCTGCACGCGATCTGGAGCACCTCGGTCCTGCCTGCATCCAGCAGGGTCGACGGCATCGCATCCACCCAGGCTCGTACGAGCGTCGGGCGCTGCATCGGTGCCAGCCGTTGCAGGCTCCGTGCCCAGCGTGCGGGCGCGCAGTGCAGTGCGGTGCGCCTTGGGATGCCGCAGGCGGCCAGGCTCGCTTCGCGCCACGCGAGAGCAACCTCGGGGGAAAGTGCCAGGGTGGCGCCCAGCAGCGCCGTCGCGGCCGTTACCTCATCCTCCAAGGTCTCGAGGGTCGTGCTGGATGGGCACAAGCGCTTTCTCTCCTCACGGCGCAACCATGTGTCGAGGAGCAGCCTGCGCAGCCGGCCATCCGCGCCGCGTGCCGCCTGGCGCGCCGCGGTGCGCAGGCCGGGCAGCAGAGTCGGCGCGGTGTCGCGCAAGCGTCGGGCCAGCATGGCCACGCTTTCCAGGCGGGTGTGCGGCGACAAGGCCGCCAGCTCCGGGCGTGCGGCCTGGATGAACCGAGGGGCGACGCCCGGGATGGCGACATGGTGCTCACCTGCCAGCCATAGCAACAGCGCGGCCTGGCACTGACCCGCGCCGTGCCACAACGCGATGCGTGCAAGAGCTTCCTGCTCGCGTGCCACCTCGCCGTGCCATGCCGCGTGATGCATGGGGTCGTGGGTGGGGCAGGGGCTATCAGTGTCCGGAGGCGGCGTCTTCAAGAGGGCTGCCGTTCCACCACCAGGGGCGAAGCCGATCATGGGCTCGTCGGCCGTTGGCGCCGCCAGGGGCTCGGCTGGCAAAGGCCCCATGTCCTGCCCATACAACCGGCGCAGGCGCTCCGCAATCGGCGGATGCGTGGACCACAGCGGCCATCGGCCCGGTGTGCTCAGGAAAAGGTGGGCCAGGCTCGCCGCGTGGGCGGCATGCAGCCTGTCGGCGTGATCTCGCGACTGGTGCGCGATCTTGCGCAGCGCGCCGCCCAGCCCTTGCACCAGCCGGGTGTACTGAACGGCCGATGCGTCGGCGAGGAACTCACGCTGGCGCGATACGGCTGCCTGCAGCAGTCGCCCGGCTGCCCAGCCTAGCCAGCCGGTCACGATGAGCGCCCAGCCGAACAGCGTGGTCGCAGGCCGGCGTCCGAATTCGTCGGGCTGCGAAAGCGAGCGGCCCAGCAGGAAGATCATCTGCAGGCCCCACACCAGCCCGACCAGTCGCATGTTGAGTCGCGTGTCGCCATGGACCACGTGGCTGAACTCGTGCGCCACGACCCCCTGCAGTTCTTCCCGCGTGAGCCGTTCCAGGGCGCCGCGCGTCACGGCGATGACCGCGTCGTCGTGCGACCAGCCGGCCGCGAAGGCATTGATGGCGTCCTCGCGCGGCAGCACCCAGGCCGCCGGTGGCGGAATGCGCGACGCCAGGGCCAGCTCCTGCACGATGTAGTGAAGCCGGCGCTCCAGGCGCTCGCCGGGCGTGTGCCCCGAGGCCCTGGCCGGCTGGCCTCCCGCCATGCGGGCCACGTGGGCGCCCCCCTCGCGCAGCCGCAGGCTTTCCAGCCAGCAGCCGCCGAGCACGAACAGCAGCACGATGGCCGTGTTCGTCTCGAAGAACAGCGCGGGATAGCTGCCGGCGAAGGGCATGCTGAGCCGGTACACCGCGGCGAGCGCAACGTTCACCGCCACGACCAGCGCGGCGAGCACGACGACGAACAGCGCAATGAGGCGACGCGTCGACGCATGCGCCGCCTCCTGGTGCCGGCGAAAGCGCATGCCGCGCGGCTCAGAGCTTCACGCGTACCGGTTCGCGTTCAGCCTCGCTCGCCGCGAGAGGCGTGGCACTGCGAAACCCGAACAGCCCCGCGATGAAGTTGGCCGGCGCCTGCTGCGCGGCGTTGTTGTAATCCAGCACGCAGTCGTTGAAGGCCTGGCGCGCATAGGCTACGCGGTTCTCGGTGTGAGCGATCTCGTCCCTCAGCTCGCGCAGCGCCGCATCGGCTTTCAACTCGGGATAGCTTTCCACGACAGCCATGAACCGCCCCAGCGTGCCGCCCAGCACTTGCTCTGCTCCGGCGAGCTCGGCGATGCGCCGGGCATCGTCGGGCCGCTGCCGAGCGGCCTCGACAGCGGCGCGCGCGGTGTTGCGTGCGGCGATCACGGCCTCGAGCGTCTCGCGCTCGTGCTGCACGTACTTGCGCGCCGTCTCCACCAGGTTGGGAATCAGCTCATAGCGGCGCTTGAGCTGCACATCGATCTGCGCAAACGCATTGCCGATCTCGTTGCGCAGGCGCACGAGCCGGTTGTAGGAGATCAGCGCCCACAGCGCGACGATGACGGGCACGCCCCAGAGGATGAGCTGCGCGTTCATTCCTGACCCTCCACCCCTCGTACGTGGCGGGCACTGTACGCCAAGGCGAAGCCGGCCGGTCCGTACAATCGCACGGAATCGACCCCGCCCTGCGAGCGCGAACCACCTTTCCCGCCATGGCCGACCCCACTGCCGATCAGGTGCGTGACTTCATCGCCGCCGGACTCGCCTGCGAACACCTCGAGGTGGACGGAGACGGTCGCCACTTCTTTGCGACCATCGTGTCGAAGGAGTTCGAAGGCGCCAGCCGGGTGGCTCGTCACCAGACGGTGTACCGGGTCCTGGGCGATAGAATGCGCGAGCAGATCCACGCCCTGTCGATGAAGACGCTCACCCCGGCCGAGTGGGCTGCCACGCCGGCCGCTCCTCACCATCCCTGACACCCGCCGCAGCGTTCGCTGCGGCTGGCGGGCCTGCGCCAGCGGGCTCCGTGGGTCGCGGATGAATGGGCAAGACAGACGCTCATGGACAAACTTCTCATCCGTGGTGGCCGCCCGCTCGAAGGCGAAGTCATCATCTCCGGCGCGAAGAATGCTGCGCTGCCCGAGCTGTGCGCCGCATTGCTCACTCCCGAGCCCGTGACGCTGGCCAACGTGCCGCGCTTGCAGGACGTGAGCACCACGCTCAAGCTCCTGCGCAACATGGGCGTGACGGCCGAGCGTGACGAGTCGCAGCCCGATCGCGTCACGCTGGATGCAAGCCGGGTCACGTCCCCCGAGGCGCCCTACGATCTGGTCAAGACGATGCGGGCGTCCATCCTCGTGCTGGGGCCGCTGCTCGCGCGCTTCGGCGAGGCCACCGTGTCGCTGCCCGGCGGATGCGCCATCGGGTCCAGGCCGGTGGACCAGCACATCAAGGGCTTGCGCGCCATGGGTGCCGACATCACGGTCGAGCACGGCTACATCATCGCCAAGGCGCGGCAGTTGCATGGTGCCAACATCACCACCGACATGATCACGGTGACCGGCACCGAGAACTTCCTCATGGCCGCCACGCTGGCCGAGGGCGAGACCGTGCTGGAAAACGCCGCCCAGGAGCCCGAGATCCCCGACCTGGCCGAGATGCTCATCCGGATGGGCGCAAAGATCGAAGGCCATGGCACCAACCGCATCCGCATCCAGGGTGTCGAGAAGCTGCACGGGTTGTCGCCTGACCGGCCGCATCGCATCGTTCCCGACCGCATCGAGGCGGGTACCTTCCTGTGCGCGGTGGCGGCGGCCGGCGGCGACGTGGTGCTGCGCCGGGCGCAGGCGGCGCACCTCGTTGCGGTGATCGACAAGCTGCGCGAAGCCGGCATCGCCATCGAGGCAGGCGACGACTGGATTCGTATTCGCAGCCACGGCCGGCCGAAGGCGGTGAGCTTTCGCACGAGCGAGTACCCCGCGTTTCCCACCGACATGCAGGCGCAATTCATGACGCTGGACTGCATCTCCGAGGGCAGCGCGCGCATCACCGAGACGATCTTCGAGAACCGCTTCATGCACGTGAACGAGCTGATGCGTCTGGGCGCCTCCATCGAGGTGGACGGGCACAGCGCCATGGTGCACGGTGTCGAGAAGCTTTCGGGCGCCACCGTGATGGCCACTGATTTGCGCGCTTCGGCCAGCCTGGTGATCGCGGGCCTCGTGGCCGATGGCGAGACGCTTATCGACCGCATCTACCATCTTGACCGCGGCTACGACCAGATGGAAGCCAAGCTGCGAGCCCTCGGCGCAGACATCGAGCGGGTCAAGTGATGATCACCCTCGCTCTGTCCAAGGGACGCATCTTCGACGAAACGCTGCCGCTCCTGCGTGCGGCCGGCATCGAAGCGGTGGAGGATCCCGAGAGCTCGCGCAAACTCATCATTGGCACCAGCCGCCCTGATGTGCGCGTGGTGCTCGTGCGGGCCACTGACGTGCCGACCTACGTGCAGTACGGCGGTGCCGACCTTGGCGTGACCGGCAAGGACACTCTCATCGAGCACGGCGGCGAGGGCCTCTACCAGCCGCTGGACCTGAACATCGCCCGCTGTCGCATGAGCGTGGCCGTGCGTGCCGATTTCGACTATGCCGCCGCGGTGAGGCAGGGCTCCCGCATCCGCGTGGCCACTAAGTACACGCGCTGCGCCGCGGAGCACTTCGCGGACAAGGGCGTGCACGTGGACCTCATCAAGCTCTACGGTTCCATGGAACTGGCACCGCTGACGGGCCTGGCCGACGCGATCGTGGACCTCGTGTCCACGGGCAGCACCCTCAAGGCCAACCATCTCGTCGAGGTCGAGGAGATCATGAAGATCTCGTCGCGCCTCGTCGTCAACCAGGCCGCGCTCAAGCTCAAGCGCGAGCCGATCCGGCAGATCATTGACGCCTTCGCTTCCGCCATCGCACCATGATCGTGAACCTCCGTCGTCTTCGCACCACCGCCCCGGATTTCGATGCCGAGTTCCAGCGCGTGCTGCATTGGTCGGTGGAGCAGGACCACGCGATTGAGGACGCCGTAAGCCGCATCGTGGCCGATGTGCAACAGCGAGGCGACGAGGCGCTGCTCGAGTACACCCGCCGCTTCGATGGGCTAGCGGTCGCGAAGGCGGCCGAGCTGGAGATTGGCGCCGAGGCGCTTCAGGCATCGCTGTCGGCCATCACCCCGGCGCAGCGCGATGCGCTGGAGGCTGCCGCGCGTCGCATCCGCAGCTACCACGAGCGCCAGCTGGAGGCCGGCGGCCGCAGCTGGAGCTATCGCGACGATGACGGCACGCTGCTCGGGCAGAAAGTCACGCCGCTGGACCGGGCGGGCGTGTACGTGCCCGGCGGCAAGGCGGCCTACCCGTCTAGCGTGCTAATGAACCTCGTGCCCGCCAAGGTGGCCGGAGTGCGCGAGCTCATCATGGTCGTACCCACGCCGCAGGGCGTGCGCAACCACCTGGTGCTGGCGGCGGCCGCCATCGCGGGCGTGGACCGCGTCTTCACCGTGGGCGGCGCGCAGGCGGTGGCTGCGCTGGCCTACGGCACCGCCACCATCCCGGCGGTCGACAAGATCACCGGCCCGGGCAACGCGTACGTGGCCAGCGCCAAGCGCCGCGTGTTCGGCAAGGTCGGCATCGACATGATTGCCGGGCCCAGCGAGATCCTGGTGCTTGCCGACGGCACGACGCCGCCGGACTGGGTCGCAATGGACCTGTTCAGCCAGGCCGAGCACGACGAGCTGGCGCAAAGCATCCTGCTATCCCCCGACGAGCGCTACATCGAGCAAGTCAAGCAGGCGATCGATCGTCTGCTGCCCGATATGCCGCGCCAGGCCATCATCCGCGCCTCGCTGGAAGGGCGGGGGGCGCTGATCCACACGCGCAGCATGCAAGAGGCATGCGAGATCAGCAACCGGATCGCGCCTGAGCACCTCGAAGTCAGCTCCCGCAAGCCACAGCACTGGGAGCCGCTCCTGCGCCATGCGGGCGCCATCTTCCTGGGCGCGTTCAGCAGTGAGAGCCTGGGCGATTACTGTGCGGGGCCGAACCACGTGCTGCCAACCTCGGGCACCGCGCGTTTCTCGTCCCCGCTGGGCGTGTACGACTTCCAAAAGCGCAGCAGCCTCATCGAGGTGAGCGAGATGGGAGCACAGCTGCTGGGCCCCATTGCTTCGGAGCTGGCCCATGGCGAAGGCCTGCCGGCGCATGCTCGCTCGGCCGAAATGCGGCTGGAGCGTTGAGTCTGGCGATGGCGACCTACATCAACCCGTTACCCGTCGGGCTTCCATGCCCTGACCGTCCCGCATGAACACCCCTGCAGAACGCATCAAGCTCGCGATCCGTCAGGACGTCCAGTCCATGCATGGCTACGCCATTCAGGACAGCACCGGCCTGGTCAAGCTCGATGCGATGGAGAACCCGTTCTCCCTCCCCGAGCCTCTGCAGCGCGCGCTCGGCGAGCGGCTGGGCCGTGTGGCGATCAATCGCTACCCGGCCGGCTCCCCTCGTCGATTGATCGATGCCCTGTCGGGCCACGTCGGCTTGCCGCCGGGCTGCGCCATGATGTTGGGCAACGGCTCCGACGAGTTGATCTCGCTGCTCGCCATGGCTTGCGACGTGCCGGGCGCGACCATCGTGGCTCCGGTGCCCGGCTTCGTGATGTACGAGATGTCCGCCCGGCTCCAGGGCCTGCGCTTCGTCGGCGTGCCGCTCACGCCGGAATTCGAGCTCGACGAAGCGGCCATGCTTCGGGCAATCGAAGTCGAGAGGCCGTCCATCGTCTACATCGCCTACCCGAACAATCCCACCGCGAACCTCTGGGACGATCTGGCGATCGAGCACGTCGTGGAGGCCGTGGGCCGGCAGGGGCGGGGCCTGGTGGTCCTCGACGAGGCCTACCAACCCTTCTCCTCCCGTTCCTGGATGGACCGGGTAGGCCGCCACGGTCACGTGCTGACCATGCGCACGCTCAGCAAGTTCGGCCTGGCCGGCGTGCGGCTGGGCTACATGGTGGGCCCTGCGGCGCTGGTGGCGGAGGTCGACAAGCTGCGGCCGCCCTACAACGTGAGCGTGCTCAACGCCGAGGCAGCTCTGTTCGCGCTCGAGCATGCCGACGAGTACGCCCGGCAGGCGTCCGTCATCCGAGCCGAGCGCGAGCGGCTGCAGGCCGCGTTGGAAACCATGCCGAACGTGCAACCGTATCCCAGCGAGGCCAACATGATCCTCGTGCGCGTTCCCGACGCGAAGCGCGCGTTTCAGGGCATGAAGCAGCGCGGCGTCCTGGTAAAGAACGTTTCCGGCGCGCATGCTTTGCTGACGAACTGCCTGCGGCTCACAGTGGGAACGCCACAGGAGAACGAGCTGATGTTGGACGCCTTGAAGGCGAGCCTGTGATGACCCTCCTCGCACGCCAGGCGGATGTGACCCGCCACACGACCGAGACGCAGATCCGCGTCGCCC
The DNA here is from genome assembly GCA_966248995.1 of uncultured Burkholderiales bacterium. Classification (GTDB taxonomy): domain Bacteria; phylum Pseudomonadota; class Gammaproteobacteria; order Burkholderiales; family Burkholderiaceae_C; genus Albitalea. Next base: position 20,480 of record CBINBY010000066.1, read on the forward strand.
TCAACCTGGACGGCACTGGTGTCGCCCGGCTGTCCACCGGCATAGGCTTCTTCGACCACATGCTGGACCAGATTGCACGCCATGGTCTCATCGATCTGGAGATCGACGCGCAGGGCGATCTGCACATTGACGGTCATCACACCGTCGAGGACGTCGGTATCACGCTCGGCCAAGCCATGGCCAAGGCTGTGGGAGATAAAAGGGGTCTGCGGCGCTACGGCCATGCCTACGTGCCGCTGGATGAGGCGCTCTCGCGGGTGGTGGTCGACTTTTCGGGACGGCCCGGCCTGCACATGCGCGTCAACTTCACCAGCGGCATGATCGGCACGCTGGACACGCAGCTGGTCTACGAGTTTTTTCAGGGCTTCGCCAATCACGCGGGCGTCACCTTGCATATCGACAATCTGCACGGCCACAACGCCCACCACCAGTGCGAGACCATTTTCAAGGCGTTCGCGCGAGCGCTGCGCATGGCGATCGACATCGATCCGCGCGCCGGCACCGTGATCCCGTCGACCAAGGGCACCCTGTGACAGAGGTCATCCGATGAAGCGCAGCGTTGCCGTCGTCGACTATGGAATGGGCAACCTTCGTTCGGTGTCGCAGGCCGTCATGCATGCGGCGCAGGGCACTGACGTGGAGGTGATTGTCACTTCCCGGCCGCAGGAGGTCTACGCCGCCGAACGTGTCGTGCTGCCGGGGCAGGGCGCCATGCCGGATTGCATGCGTGAGTTGCTCGATTCCGGCTTGCATGAAGCAGTGTTGCATGCGGCGGACCACAAGCCGCTCATGGGCGTCTGTATCGGCATGCAGATGCTGCTGACCCGCAGCGAGGAGGGGCCGACCAACGGTTTGGATCTCATCCCGGGTGAGGTGGTACGTTTCCGGCTCGAAGGTCGCGCACAACCCGATGGCAGCCGCTACAAGGTGCCTCAGATGGGCTGGAATCGTGTGCTGCAAGCGCGGCCGCACCCCATGTGGGAGGGAATCCCGGACGAAGCCTGGTTCTACTTCGTGCACAGTTATTGCGCACGGCCGGGCGATGCGCGCCACAGCGTGGGAGAAACTGACTATGGCGGGCGCTTTACCTGTGCGGTCGCGCGGGATAACATTTTCGCCACTCAGTTCCACCCCGAGAAGAGCGCCGCCCACGGCTTGGCTCTGTACAAGAACTTTCTTTATTGGAAACCCTGAGCGGATCTCCACCGTTTTCTCGGGCGCCGCTTCCCCACCATTTCCTGCCATCGGCCATGCTGCTGATTCCCGCGATTGACCTGAAAGACGGCAAGTGCGTTCGCCTGAAGCAAGGCGACATGAATGACTCCACCACGTTCAGCGAGGATCCGGCCGCCGTCGCCAGGCGCTGGGTCAAGGCTGGAGCCCGCCGACTTCACCTCGTCGACCTGAACGGTGCCTTCGCCGGCAGGCCGATCAACGAGGCTGCCATCAAATCGATCCTTGCCGAAGTCGGAGACGAGATTCCGGTGCAGCTCGGCGGCGGGATCCGCGAGCTCGACACCATCGAACGCTATCTTGATGATGGGCTGAGCTTCATCATCATCGGCACGGCCGCGGTCAAGAGCCCAGGCTTCCTCAAGGACGCTTGCAGCGCTTTCGGCGGCCACATCATCGTTGGCCTGGATGCCAAGGACGGCAAGGTGGCGACCGACGGCTGGAGCAAGCTGACTGGCCACGAGGTTGTGGACTTGGCGCGCAAGTTCGAGGACTACGGCGTCGAAGGCGTGATTTACACCGACATCGGCCGCGACGGCATGCTGACGGGTATCAACATCGATGCGACCGTGAAGCTCGCCCGGTCGCTCACCATCCCGGTCATCGCTTCAGGTGGGCTGAGTAACCTGGCCGACATCGAAAAGCTGTGCGCCGTGGAAGGCGAGGGCATCGAGGGCGTGATATGCGGTCGGGCCATCTATACCGGCGCGCTCGACTTTGCGCAGGCTCAGCAGCGCGCCGACGAACTCGCGTCCGCCTGAACCGGAAGGGAATTGCTGCCGGGCGCTGCGTCTTCCTGCAGATCAGGCGTTCCGCTGTCGCCGGGTTGCCCATCCCACGAGTGCCAGGCCGGCTGCCATGAGCACCCAGCTCTGCGGCTCCGGTATGGGCTGCAGGAAGCCGCGGATCTCGCCAGTTGGGAAGACCGAGGTGTGGATGTTCAGGTAGGCCGTGCCGGCGTCGAATGAGGACACCAGCGCGTCGAACGCCTCATCGATGCCCCCTTGCGACGTGACGAAGGCGGGGTTGTAGCTCGACGCCAAGGTCATGTCGAACGTGTGGTCGTAAGTCCCCGCTTGCACCCCCGCAGGAAAGCCCTCGAAGGTTGGAAGCTGTGTTGCCACTGAGGCTGTTCCGGCAAAGGGCTCCGCGGTACAGCAGTGAATGTGCGCTACGGTTGTGGGGCCAAGCAGCCCGGAAAAACTGGCCTCCACGCGCATGGTGAGGTCGTCGAAGTCGACAGTCACACGCGTCTGACCCGTGCCCGGCGAGGCTCCGGAAGCCTCGCTGGCTAGCGAGGCGGTGTAGATGGTCTCGATGGCGTCGGCCGGTGCGCAAAGGCCGATGGCCAACAAGGATGCGGCTGCTAAGGTAGAGCGATTCATGAGTGGTGTCCTCCGGTCTGGATGCACCTCCCGATTGCGCGTACACGGGTGGCTGCCGGCCCACTCATCCGCACCCCTCCCTGTGTATATAGTTCATGGGCTCTGATTCGACCAGCCATGCTTGCCAAACGCATCATTCCCTGCCTCGACGTCACCGGCGGCCGTGTCGTCAAAGGAGTTAACTTCATCGACCTGCGCGATGCCGGTGACCCGGTGGAAATCGCCGCGCGCTACAACGATCAGGGAGCCGACGAACTGACCTTTCTCGACATCACCGCCACGAGCGAAGGGCGGGATCTCATCATTCCCATCATCGAAGCGGTCGCGGCGCAGGTGTTCATCCCGCTCACCGTGGGCGGCGGCGTGCGTACGGTCCAAGACGTGCGGCGCCTGCTGAACGCCGGTGCTGATAAGGTGAGCTTCAACTCTGCCGCGGTGGCCAACCCGCAGGTCATCCGCGATGCCTCGCAGAAGTATGGCGCACAGTGCATCGTGGTGGCCATCGACGCCAAGCGCCGCCGTGACGACGATCTTCAGGCGCGTGGCGAAGGCTGGGATGTCTACACGCATGGCGGACGCAAGAACACCGGGCTTGATGCCGTGCAGTGGGCGGTCCGCATGGCTGAGCATGGTGCCGGGGAGATCCTGCTCACCAGCATGGACCGCGACGGCACCCGCATCGGCTTCGACCTGGAACTCACGCGTGCCGTGAGTGATGCGGTCGACGTGCCAGTGATTGCGTCTGGTGGCGTGGGGACCCTCCATCACTTGGCGGACGGCATCCAGAACGGTGGGGCCGATGCAGTGCTGGCGGCGAGCATCTTTCACTATGGCGAGCACACCGTGGCTGAAGCCAAGGCCATGATGGCGGCCCGCGGCATTCCAGTGCGCCAGTGAGCGCGGCGAGGCGGCCGGGGCCGCCACATGAAGTCCGCGTCATTGGTGGGCAGTGGAAGCGTACCAAGCTGCCAGTGGCCGACGTGCCGGGCCTGAGGCCCACGCCGGATCGCGTGCGGGAAACACTTTTCAACTGGTTGGGCCAAGACCTGACCGGTTGGCGCTGCCTGGACGCTTATGCGGGTAGCGGCGCACTGGGGTTCGAAGCGGCCTCGCGTGGCGCCGCACTGGTCGTGCTGCTGGAACGCGACGCCCAGCTGGTACGAAGCCTGCGGGAAACCCGGGAGCGGCTGGCTGCGTCCCGGGTGACGGTGGAGCAGACCGACGCGATCGCGCATATGCGGCACGCCCATACCGAAGGCTTCGATCTCGTGTTCCTCGATCCGCCCTTCGGCCAGGGCTGGACCGAGCCTGCGCTGGCGGCTGCGGTTCCTTTGGTGGTGCCAGGCGGGTTCCTTTATCTCGAAGCAGACCAGCCGCTTAGCGAGGCATTGGCGGTCTCGCTAGGCCTGGAACTTCGCCGGCGTGGCAGGGCGGGGGGGGTGCACTTCCACCTGCTGCAGCGTAGCCAAACCGGCGAGACTGATTGAGGCCCCGGGCTACACTGCGCAAGAAAGCTCGTTGCGAGGAGAAGCGCGTTGACGTCCGCCACCCGCCTCACCGCCGTTTACCCCGGCACGTTCGACCCGATGACGCTCGGGCACGAAGATCTGATGCGCCGGGCGAGCCGGCTTTTCGAGCGGCTCATCTTGGCTGTCGCCGCAGGTCACCACAAGCAGACGATGTTTACCCTAACGGAACGGATGGACATCGCGAAAGCGGTCGCCGAGCGCTATGAGAACGTCGAGGTTATGGCCTTTCGCGGGCTGTTGCGCGATTTCGTGGTTGCACACGAGGGCAAGGTGGTAGTGCGCGGATTGCGGGCTGTCAGCGATTTTGAGTATGAGTTTCAGATGGCGGGAATGAACCGGCAGCTCATGCCCGATGTCGAAACGTTGTTCCTGACTCCCAGCGACCAGTACCAGTTTGTGTCAGGCACGTTCGTACGGGAGATCGCCACGCTGGGTGGCGACGTGTCGAAATTTGTATCACCGTCCGTGCTCCTGCGCTTGCAACGCCGGGTGAGGCACGCCGAGCAATAGTCGCTACTTCGAACCTTCTATGGTTGTGCCATGGCCTTGATGATTACCGACGAATGCATCAATTGCGATGTGTGCGAGCCGGAGTGCCCCAATCAGGCCATTTCGATGGGTACCGAGTTCTACCAGATAGATCCCGCGCGGTGCACGGAGTGCGTCGGTCACTTCAACGAGCCTCAGTGTGTGCAGGTATGCCCGGTGAATTGCATTCCCCTGCACCCGCAGCACATCGAAAGCAAGGCAACACTGTGGGAGAAGTATCAGCGCCTGCAGGCTGCCGCCAGCGGGCCTGCCACCCCTAAGATGGCATGACGCTGGTTTATGGGTGCTTGCTGGGTTCGACCGCCACGAAGTCCTTGCTCTGCTGAGCTGATGCAGCCTCTTTCTTCGTTCCCTTGCGGAAGGCTTTGCGCTTGGCCGCCTTGGGTGCAGTGGTTTCGGCGCGATCGGAAGCCCGCGAATCGAACCCGGTGGCCGCGGCTGGCTTCAGCGCTGCTTCCCGGTTGCGGCGCTCGTTTTCCATCCGCGCTGCGTAGATGCGCTCGCGTTCCGCTACACGCTTTGCTTCGGCGCGCTGCGCGGCAGTGCGTGGGTCCGTCGACTCGACCACCACCCCACCGACGCATGGCGTCTGGCTGTACGTGCTGCCGCAGCGAAAGACGGGTGCAGCGAAGGCTGTGGAGGTCGCGATGCTGAGGAGCCATAGCGTGAGGGTGCGGCGCATCACGACGCCTCCTCGGCGGCCAGCGGGCGTGGTGGCTTCGGCCGCGGGGGTTTGGCATGAATCTTCATCATCGCTCGCTCCATCTCACCCGCCAGTAGCAAGTCAAGCGCACCCATAGACTGTTCAATCGTCTTGTCAATTGCCTCGCGGTGTTCCGGCGAGGGCTGGCGCAGAACGTAGTCGACGACTTCGGCTTTGACGCCCGGGTGACCAATGCCCAGCCGCAGACGCCAGTAATCCGGGCTCCCGAGCTGCGCATGGATGTCTTTGAGGCCGTTATGGCCGGCATGGCTGCCGCCGAGCTTGAGCTTCATGTGACCGGGCGCTAAGTCCAGTTCGTCGTGTACGACAAGTATCTCCTGGGGCGCAATCTTGAAGAAGCGCGCCAGTGCAGCCACCGACTTGCCGGACAGATTCATGTAGGTCATGGGTTCGAGCAGCCATACCGGGCCCACCGATCGGTTCACCCGGGCTACTAAGCCATGGTAGGCCCGCTCGGGCACCAGCGACGCCTTGAGCTGACGCGCCGCGTCCTCCAGCCACCAGAAGCCGGCGTTGTGCCGGGTTCCTTCGTATTCAAGGCCGGGGTTGCCGAGGCCGACGAGCAGGCGAATCATGCAGCGATTATCGATGGCTACACAAAAAGCGAGCCCCGCCGAAGCGGGGCTTGTGGGTCGCGCAAGCAGAGCTGGGCGCCGTTGCTACTTCTTGTTCTGCTTCTCGTCCTTCTTGCCCTTCTTGGCCGCAGGGGCGGGCGCAGCCACGGCTGGTGCGGGCGCAGCTTCTTCCTCGGCGGCCTGTGCCGACACCGACACGATGACGGGATTCCTCTTGCCGTGCGTCACCACTTTGGTGTTGGCCGGAAGCTGGATGTCGCTGACGTGCAGCGATTGGCCCTTCTGAAGTTGGCCGAGGTCTACCGTGACGTACTCCGGCAACTGAGAAGCCAAGCACTGGAGCTGCAGTTCGGTAACGACGTGGTTCACCAGGCACTTGTCGGTCTTGACCGCTGGCGAGTTCTCTTCGTTCACGAAGTGCAGGGGCACCTTCTTGGTAATGCGCGTAGTTGCATCGACGCGCTGGAAGTCGATGTGCAGAACCTGCGGCTTGTACGCGTGCATCTGGTAGTCGCGCAGCAACACCTGCTCGGCCTTGCCGTCAAGTTGCATCTCCAGGATGGAGGAGTGGAAGGCTTCCTTCTTGAGAGCGAAGAACAGAGCGTTGTGGTCCAGCTCGATCATGGCGGGCTGTCCGGCTCCGTAGACGATGCCCGGCACCTTGTCGGCCTTGCGCAGGCGGCGGCTCGCTCCGGTCCCCTGCTGCGTGCGCTCGAAAGCGACGAATTTCATGGTTGGCTCCAATGCTGGCGAAGCGCCCGCGACCAGGCGGCTTCCTTGATGAAGAGGGCTTGCAGGCCCTCGGCGAACGAGGCCGTGCGGCAAACACGGCCAAGCGGCTCAGAAGTTGTTGTTCTGCTCCGCAAAGAGGGAGGTGACGGATTCGCCGTCGGAGATGCGGCGGATCGTCTCGGCGAAGAGGAAAGCGACGGACAGCTGGCGCACCTTCTGGGAGGTCTTGGCTTCGTCGCGCAGTGGAATGGTGTTAGTAATCACCACCTCGTCCAGAGCAGAACCGCTGATGCGCTCGATCGCCGGACCGGAGAACACCGCATGCGTGCAATAGGCGTACACGCTCTTCGCGCCACGCTCCTTGAGCACTTCGGCCGCTTTCACCAGCGTGCCCGCGGTGTCGATCATGTCGTCCATGATCACGCAGTTGCGACCCTCGATCTCGCCGATGACATGCATCACCTCGGACACGTTGGCCTTCGGGCGACGCTTGTCGATGATGGCCAGGTCGCAGTTGAGCTGCTTGGCCAGGGCCCGGGCGCGAACCACGCCGCCCACGTCGGGCGAGACCACCACGAGGTCATCGTAGCGCTTGGTTTGCAGGTCCGACAGAAGTACCGGCGAGGCATAGATGTTGTCGACCGGGATGTCGAAGAAGCCCTGAATCTGGTCGGCGTGCAGGTCCATGGTGAGCAGCCTCTCGACACCCACCGCCTCCAGCATATTGGCCACGACCTTGGCACTGATCGGTACCCGCGTCGACCGAGGGCGGCGATCCTGCCGCGCGTAGCCGAAATAGGGGATCACGGCGGTGACGCGGCGCGCCGATGCGCGCTTGAGTGCGTCGACCATGATGCAAAGCTCCATCAGGTTCTCGTTCGTGGGCGCACAAGTAGGCTGCAGCACGAAGATGTCGCGCGCACGAACGTTCTGCTGGATCTCGATGTCGACTTCGCCATCCGAGAAGCGGCCGACCTTGGCTTTGCCCAGCTCGATACCGAGATGGGATGCGACCTCCTGTGCAAGGGCAGGATTGGCATTGCCGGTGAACAACACGGTGTTGAACAACACGTTCCCTCCGTCGAGGCTTTCGGGGTCGCGCTCGCCCCGTCGCTTCAGCCCCGGCGTGCGCCCGTGCAGCGCACCGGGATCATGGTCATTTGGCAGGGGAGGAAGGACTCGAACCCTCGCATGTCGGAATCAAAATCCGATG
>CBINBY010000067.1:0-27477 GCA_966248995.1 uncultured Burkholderiales bacterium
GCCAGGCGATCCGCCGCGCGATCGAGTCGTACGACGAGCCGCTCAAGGTGCAGATTTGGGGCACCGGAGGCATGAGCCACCAGCTGCAGGGGCCGCGCGCCGGGCTCATCAACCGCGATTGGGACAACCGCTTCCTCGACCGCCTGATCGAGGACCCCGACGGCCTGTCGCAGGTGCCGCACATCGACTACGTGCGCGACGCCGGCTCCGAGGGCATCGAGCTCGTGATGTGGCTCATCGCCCGCGGCGCCATGGCCGACGTGGCGGGCGGCCCCAAGCCCAAGGTCTTGCACCGCTTCTACCATGTGCCCGCTTCCAACACGGCCGTGGGCCACCTGATCCTGGAGAACCCCTGACATGAGCAGCCAGAACACGATCAAAGTCGCGCTCGCCGGTGCCGGTGCCTTTGGCGTCAAGCATCTGGACGGCATCCGCAACATTCATGGCGTCGAAGTCGTCTCGCTCGTCAGCCGCCAGCCGGAGCAGACCCGCGAGGTGGCCGGCAAGTACGGCATCCGCCACTCCACCACCGACCTGAACGAGAGCCTGGCGCTGCCGGAGGTGGACGCGGTGATCCTGTGCACGCCCACGCAGATGCACGCCGCGCAGGCCATCGCCTGCCTGAAGGCCGGCAAGCACGTGCAGGTGGAGATTCCGCTGGCCGACAGGCTGCCTGATGCGCAGGAGGTGGTGCGCCTGCAGCGCCAAACGGGGCTCGTGGCGATGTGCGGCCACACGCGGCGCTTCAACCCCAGCCATCAGTGGATTCACCGGCGCGTGAAGGCGGGCGAGTTCCACATCCAGCAGATGGACGTGCAGACCTACTTCTTCCGTCGCACGAACACCAACGCGCTGGGCCAGCCGCGCAGCTGGACAGACCACCTGCTGTGGCACCACGCCGCGCACACCGTCGACCTGTTCGCCTACCAGGCGGGCAGCCCCATCGTGAAGGCCAACGCGGTGCAAGGGCCGATCCACCCCACGCTGGGCATCGCCATGGACATGTCGATCCAGCTCAAGGCGGCCAACGGCGCCATCTGCACGCTGAGCCTGTCGTTCAACAACGACGGCCCGCTGGGCACCTTCTTCCGCTACATCGGCGACACCGGCACCTACATCGCCCGCTACGACGATCTCTACAACGGCAAGGAAGAGAAGATCGACGTGTCCAAGGTCGATGTGTCGACCAACGGCATCGAGCTGCAGGACCGCGAGTTCTTCGCCGCCATCCGTGAACGGCGCGAGCCCAATGCCAGCGTGGCGCAGGTGCTGCCGTGCTACGAAGTGCTGCAGGGTCTGGAGCAGCAGCTCAACGAAGGCTGACCGCCATGGCGGCGCTGCCCACGAGACGCATCGGCCCGTTCGAGGTGTCGGCCATCGGGCTGGGCTGCATGAACCTGAGCCACGCCTACGGCGTGCCGCCTTCGCCGGGCGATGCGGCGCGGCTGCTGCTGCGCGCGCTGGAACTGGGCGTCACGCTGTTCGACACCGCTGCGCTGTACGGCTTCGGCGCCAACGAGGAGCTGCTGGGGCAGGTGCTGTCGCGTCGCCGGTCTCAGTTCACCCTGGCCAGCAAGTGCGGCATGCAGGGGGTCGACGGCAAGCGCGTGATCGATGGCCGCCCCGCCACGCTCAAGGCCACCTGTGAGGCCAGCCTGCGACGCTTGCGCACCGACGTGATCGACCTGTACTACCTGCATCGCTGGGACAAGCAGGTGCCCATCGAGGACAGCGTGGGTGCCCTGGCCGACCTGGTGCGCGCAGGCAAGATCCGCGCGATCGGGCTGTCGGAGGTTTCCACGGCCACGCTGCGCCGCGCCCACGCGGTGCACCCCATTGCGGCACTGCAGTCGGAGTATTCGCTGTGGAGCCGCAACGCCGAGCTCGGCACCTTGCAGGCCAGCCGCGAACTCGGGATCGCCTACGTGGCGTTCAGCCCGTTGGGACGCGGCTTTCTCACCGGCGCCTTGCGCGACGTGATCCGTCTCGATGCCAAGGACATCCGGCGCAACATGCCGCGCTTCAGCCTGGAGAACTACGCGGCCAATTTGCATTTGCTCGAGGAAGTGCAGGCCGTGGCCAGCGAGGCCGGGTGCACGCTGGCGCAGCTCGCTCTGGCGTGGCTGCTGCAGCGTGGGGGGCACATCGTGCCCATCCCGGGCACGACACGCGTCGCGCACGTCGAGGAGAACTTCGGAGCCACGAACGTCCGGCTCGCCCCTGAACAGTGCGAGCGCATTGAACGGGCCGTGAATCCACGCACGGTGGTCGGCGCGCGCTACAGCCCCGCCACACTCGTGGAGGTGGACACCGAAGAATTTTGAGTGCCCCCAAGGGCCGGGCTGCTCCCAGCCGGCCCCCGCAGGGGACAAGGATTGGGGCGGCCGGCGTTTCCTTGTGAGTGCCAGAGGGAGTGATACCGGTGCAGCTCAATTGAAAAAGCGTGAACTGTGTAAATAAGACAGACCTTCGACAACGCACATCTGGATACGTATTTGTCATCTCGTGCGAGACTTCGCCTCGGGGGTTCTTTTCTTGCCAAGTGGTCCGCGGAGGGCGAAAGGAGCTTCCACTCAGCTCACGGGTTCAACACGTCGCTGGACAACTGCACCGCGCCGTTCCGCCCCTCCGGGCGACCGGTGTTTCGCATCAAGGGAGCCACGCATGCGTATCGCAACGGTATCTAGGACCTTGGCCGGGCTCGTACTCGGAACAGTGGCACTCTCGCTGCAGGCAGGCGAGGTGCTCGAGCGCATCCGAAGCACGGGGCACCTCACGATTGCCCACCGCGAATCGTCGGCGCCGTTTTCTTACCTGGACGGCGACAAGAAGCCGGTGGGATATGCGGTCGATATCTGCCGGCGCCTGGCAGAAGCCGTCCGCACCAAGCTCGGCATGAAAGCGCTGAACATACGCTATGTGCTGGTCACCTCGTCGAGCCGCATGGCCGCCGTATCGGAAGGCACGGCCGACCTCGAATGTGGCTCCACGACGAACAACGCGGAGCGCCGCAAGTCGGTGGCGTTCACCGTGCCTCACTACATCACCGGCGCGCGCTACCTTGTGCGTGCCAACAGCGGCATCAAGGACCTGAACGGGTTCGAGGGCAAGCGGCTGGTCTCGACGAAGGGCACCACGACGATGACTGCCATCGACGAAATCAACCGCGAGCGGTTGCTCCACATCAAGTTGCTCGAGGCACCTGACCATGCGCGCGCCATCGAGATGGTGTCCTCCGGGGAAGCCGATGGTTTCGTGATGGACGACGTGCTGCTCTACGGACTGATCGCCGCCCAGCCAGACCCGTCGAAGTTCAAGGTGGTGGGCAAGTTCCTCACCATTGAAGCTCTGGCGATCATGCTCTCCAAGCAGGACGCGGAGTTCAAGAAGATCATCGACGACGAAATGAAGCGCATGATCCGTTCCCGCGAGATCCATGCCCTGTACGACCGCTGGTTCCTGCAGCCCATCCCGCCACGCAACGCTACGCTGGGTTTGCCGATGAGCTATTTGCTGAAGGACTTGTGGAAGTACCCGACGGACGTCGTTCCGTTCTGAAAGCGATCCCTGGGCTGGCTGTCATCGCTGACCCGGTGCCGGAGTAGTTTGCACAACGGAGGTCCAGGATGAAGACGCAGTACTACACCGCTTCCAGCCTGGATGGCTTCATCGCGACCGATGATCACTCCCTGGAGTGGTTGTTCCCGCTGGGCGACGTCAACGACACCAGCTATCCCAGCTTCATCCGGGGCGTGGGGGCGCTCGCGATGGGGGCTTCGACCTACGAATGGCTGCTGCGCCACGTGGTCAAGCCCAACGGCAGCGGTTCGGCGTCATGGCCTTACTCGCAGCCCGCCTGGGTGTTCAGCCATCGTCAGCTGCCGCCCGTGCCCTCGGCCGATATCCGCTTCGTCCGCGATGACGTGCGGCCGGTGCACGAAGCCATGGTGGGCGCGGCCGGCGGCAAGAACGTCTGGCTGGTCGGCGGTGGTGAGCTCGTGGGCCAGTTCTTCGATGCTGGGCTGCTGGACGAGATCATCGTCCAGGTCGGCTCCGTGACGCTGGGTTCGGGGCGGCCGCTGCTGCCTCGCCGCATCGTCTCGCCATCCTTGCAGCTGACAGCAGCGAAGTTCGTCGGACCGGGCTTCGCGGAACTGAGGTACTCCGTTCCGAAGAAGTGATGAGGCATCGCGGTTGCGCTTGCCTGGCGCTCAAGAATCAAGTGACTTTCTTCGGCAGTCAGGTCTGACGTTGCTCTGAGAATGGCCACCAGGGCCATGCATGGCGCATCGTGCGTCGGCGGCATCCTGGGAGGCTACAACGTGAAGTACATCTTCGACCTGTATTGGTTCAACTCGGGTGGCCAGAGGGCGCTGAATCTGAGTCCCAGCGACTACCAGGATGAACCACCGGGCGGCTGGGAAAACTGGACAGCCGCACACAATGTGGACTTCATGGTGCGCGAGATCGGGCGCGGCGAATCCTTCATGCTCGTGGGCGACCTCGCCACGCTGCGTGGACAGGCGCGCAATGCGGGGAGGCCGAAGACGCGATGCATGGTGGGTGCCGAGGTATTGCTCTTGCGATCGGCCGGCTACGGCATCGGGTACCCGCCGCCCGGGGCAAACGCAAACTACGTGTTGCGTTTCGATGCCCCGAAAAACCCAGCGGTCGATGCATCGCTGGTGGCTGACGCCAAGCTGTACCTCAATTCGAAAAGCCAGGCAGCGCTCTTCTGGACGCCCCAGCGCAAGGAGACGTACCGAAACGTCATCGGCGCCTGATTTGGCCATGTCTTCCCGCTGCTCAGCCAGACGCAAAACGGCCACGAATTCGTCATTGCCAGTTCATGAGGCAATGAACTTCAGAGCAAATGGTGGTGCGGGTTTGCGGCGCATGACGAGACGTTGTTCACAACCTTGTCCACGGAAGTAGGGGACAACAGACAAGATCTACGTGAGGTCCACACCTCCAGTAGATGCGGGGAAGCCGTGCGTCGGTAGTCGGGCAGGCATGGGCCTACACCCCCGCGGCGGTAGTCGCTTCAACGGGCAGTTTGCACGCCAGGTCGAACTGCCCGTGTTCGACACCCAGGGCGCGTAACGCCGCAGCTTCTTCCGTCACCGTCCAGCCTCAGCAAGTCGCCATCACGCTCACCGACGACAGTGCCATGCGGCGAAAGTTGGTAGGCGGCCCGGTCGCGCGCTGGAATGCGATGGCCGGATTCTGCGTGCACATGCCGCGAACTCCCGCCGCGCAGCGCACGGGCGCGAGGCTTGGATGCACCCGGCCCTCAAGTGCTGAGCGAGCACGACCGATATGCGGCCTTGAGCGGCGCAGACCGCCAGGGAGATGTCAGTTGTCAGTGCTCCACACATCGCCGGACTGCCGTGATGCCAACCCGCCGCTGCGGGGCTCATCCATGGCCGTGCCTGCATCTGCAAGCGGCCGCCATGCATCGGCCGTCCAGTGTTTCGGACCGGCTCGCAAGCCTCGCCACGCGGCATTGCGCATGCACGGCGTTCCCGCTCGCGATCCCCGCTTCTGTGCGCAATGGCTTGTGCGGCAAGGGTCGATGCCGCGAAATGACGCTCGTTTCACGGCGTCATCTGGGGGATGTACTTATGTATCGGATCCGACACTCTGTCGACACTGCCCCTTGAGGTTGCCCCGACCGCAGCCTCATCACAACACCCGAGCCAAATCGGGGCCGCGAAGTACCGGAGCAGCGTCCACGCACAGCATGGGCGGCTGGCGGTCAGAGGATCAGGCGAGGAAGGTCGAATCTCCCATTGCTTGGATCTGCCGAAGCTGGCGGCTGAAAGGCCGTTTCCGCTGCCGTTGCTGCGCGTCCTGAAGGCCCGGGTGCAATCACATGCAACCGCCTCAAGGCAGAAAGGGAGATATGAAGAACAATCAAGTCACCATGGCCGACGGCCAGGGCGCGCAACGCGAGCCGCTTGCCGCGCCGGGCGAACACGAAGATGCCGGCGCCGTCGTCAAGGCGACCCGTTGGTGTCCTGAAGAAGTCGGCGAGCTGATGCGCAATCTGATTGCGGCACCGGCGGGCCGATCCGTGGATGCGTCGCTGCTGCAGCAGCAGCTGTCGCTTGCGTATCTTGCCGGTGCGTCGTCGTGGCGAGAGCAGGAAGCGACGGCGGGGTCCGACACGCCGCTCGCGCTGAAGGCCATCGAGCAGGCGCAAACCCTGCTGAAGAATCGTGCCGCCAGCCAGGCCGACCGCCTGTCGCATGCATTCGCGCTGGGTCGGCAGACGGCCAGCGCCTCAAGCCGCTTCGGCGCAGCTCAAACGGCGGCGGCACGCAGCGCGCAAGGGCCGCTGAAGCTGTTCATCCGCCAACCCTTCACGGAGTCTGGCGAGGCGCAGCAGGCGCTGGTGTCGCAGGTTCTCGACCGCATCGACCACTGCAACGGCAGGCCACGCCCGTTCCATTACCTCACGGGCCGCCATGCGGAAAGTTCGCAAACCTTCCGCGGCTCGTTCGAGGCCGAGACCGGATTGCCCTTCACGCCGCACACGTTCCGCGTACACCGGCTGGGCTTGCTCTCGCAGGCGGATGCCTTCATCAACATCCGCGTGAGCATGAGCGAGAGCAGCGCGTTCGAGTTGGCCTATCACGTCTTCAGCGGCACCTGCGCACCGGTGCTCTTCCTGGTGTGGAAGCAGGCATCGATCAAGACGACGCTGCTGAAGGAACTGGACCAGATCTGCGACGTGACCTACCTGGAGTTCGAGCATGCCGACGAGCTCGAGGTGGGGATCGCGCAATTCTTCGACCGGTGCGGCGCATACCACGCCGTCGCCGCCTGAAACCCTGACTCGGTAAGGTTTCCATGCTTGCAAACATCAAGATCAAGACATTGATCATCTCGGTCCTGGGCCTGCTGTCGCTGCTGGTGGTGGTGGTCGGCGGCCTGGGGCTGTACAGCATGACGCAGACGCGCCATGCATTTCGCGAGGTGTCGCTGCGCGATGCGAGAACCGAGAACACCTTCTCGCAGATCAAGTTGCTCATGGAAACCAACCGGAGCCATGTGCTGCAGGCACTGCAGCACAACCCGGCGTTCGACTGGGCCAAGCTGCACGACCACCCGCTCGACATTCACTTCAACGTCATCGCCAAGGGCTCGGCGGGCATCAAGCAGCTTTGGGAGGAGTACTACGCCGGTATCTCTTCTCCTGAAGAGCGCCGGCTCGCCGACCTCTGGTACGAGAAGAGCGGCGGGCTGGGTCTGAAGAACGTTGCCGACGCGATCGACGCCGTCAGGTCCGACAAGTGGGATGAGGCCGAGAGCGTGCTCATCAAGCGGATCAACCCCAGCTACCGTGTGGGTGGCGAAGCGTCGACCCAGCTGCTCGAGCACCTGGCTCAACGCGGCAAGGAGAACGACGTGCTCGTGGAGCGCGAACTCGCGCGCCTGAGCTACCTGATGGTCGGCGCGCTGGCGCTGTCGCTGATGCTTTCCGCGGTGACGACCGTGGTGCTGATCCGCGGCATTACCGCTCCCCTCGATGAGGCGGTGGCCATTGCCCGCCGGGTGGCGAGCGGAGACCTTAGCTCGCGCATCGACGTACGCAGCAACAATGAAATGGGCCAGCTGTTGCGTGAGCTGCAGTCGATGAACGAAAGCCTCAAGTCGGTGGTGACCAGCGTGCGCATGAGCAGCGACAGCATCGCCACCGGCTCCAGCCAGATCGCCACGGGCAACGCCGACCTGTCGCATCGCACCGAGCGGCAGGCCAGCAGCCTGCAGCAGACGGCTTCGTCGATGGAGCAGCTGACCAGCACCGTGAGGAACAACGCCGATACCGCGCTGCAGGCCGAGCAGCTCGCCAAGTCCGCCAGCGAGGTGGCCGCGCAGGGCGGCCAGACGGTGGAAAAGGTAGTTTCCACGATGGAGCAGATCAGCAACTCGAGCCGCAAGATCAGCGACATCATCGGCGTGATCGACGGCATCGCGTTCCAGACCAACATCCTCGCCCTGAATGCAGCGGTCGAGGCCGCACGCGCCGGGGAGCAGGGCCGCGGCTTCGCCGTGGTCGCGGCGGAGGTGCGCAACCTCGCGCAACGCAGCGCGCAGGCCGCTCGCGAGATCAAGACGCTGATCAGCGACAGCGTGGAGAAGGTGCAGGTCGGCAGCCAGCAGGTCAACCATGCCGGCCAGACCATGAGCAACATCGTGGAGCAGGTGCGCCGCGTGAGCGACCTGATCGCCGAGATCAGCGCCGCCACCAACGCACAGACGAACGACATCGGCCAGGTGAGCACCGCCATGGGTCAGCTCGATCAGACGACGCAGCAGAACGCGGCGCTGGTGGAGCAGTCGGCAGCCGCCGCGGAGAGCCTGCAGCAGCAGGCGGCGAAGCTGGTGGAAGCCGTGGCGATCTTCAAGCTGAACCCGCACGCAATGGCCGCCTGAACGGCCGCATCGGGCAGGCAGACGCAACATGTCGGCGCCCTCCAACCCGCAGCAGCCCGGCGACGACGCCTACCGGGCGCTGCTCGACCAGGTCGAAGTCGGCGTCGCGATCGTGCGTCTCGGTGCGTCGAAGTTCGTCAACGCACGCATGGCGGCCATGCACGGCTACACGCCGGAAGAAATGGTCGCCTTGCCCGAGTGGTCGACTGTGCATCCCGAGGACCGGCCATGGATCGACCGGCTGTTGCGCCGGCGGCCGCCAGGGATGCCGTCGGTGCCTTGCGACTTCCGCGCCATCCGCAAGGACGGCAGCCTGTTCAATGCGCGCGTGGTGGCGCAGCAGGTGGTGTTCGGCGGTGAGCGCTGCGAGCTCATCACGGTGTTCGACGTCAGCGAGCTGCAAGGTGCGGTGCGCCTGTCCGAGTGGCGAGCGCGGATGCTCGGGCAGACCGAGGCACTGTGCCTGAGCGGCTCGGTGGAGATCGATTGCGGCAGCGGCTGCATGACGCTCTCGGCGGGGCTGTGGGCGCTGCTCGGCGTGCCGCCTCGGCACGATCCGCAGTCGCCGCGTACGGTGCTGCGCTGGCTGCCCAGCGACGAGCGGCGCTATGTGCTGTCGATCTGGCGCGGCGCGGTGCCGGGCGAGCCCTTCGAGTTCCAGCATCGCATCGTCGGCGCGGACGGTAAGCGCCGCGTGGTGCTCCACCGCGGCATGCTGGAGGCCGTCGACGCCCGCCGGCCGCGCGGCGTGGCCATCCTGCAGGACATCACCTCGCAGCGCGAGGCGGAGCGGCGCATCCAGGAGCTGGCCAACTACGACGAGGTTACCGGGCTGCCCAACCGCGTGCTGCTGCTGGACCGGCTCGACGAAGCCATGCATGCCGCGCGGCGCGAGGCCGGGTCGTTGGCGCTGATCGCATGGCGCATCGAGCAGGTCGAGCAGGTGAAACGCTCGGTGGGCTACCTCGCCGGTGATGCCGTGGCCGCGGCGCTGGCGGCACGCTTGAAGCGCGTCTGCAATTCCGACGACGTGCTGGCCCACCTGGGCGAGGGCGAGTTCGGACTGCTGCTCGACCCGGCACTCGGCAGCGAGGAGCCGGTGGTGCTCGCGCGCGTGCGGGCGGTGCAGGAGGCCCTGGCCGAGCCCGAGCGGCTGGGCCGCACCGAGCTGTGCCTGACCTGTAGCTTCGGCGTGGCGAGCTTTGCGCATGACGGCGATTCGCCTCAGGCGCTGCTGCAGGCCGCGCTGGCCGCGATGCGCGTCGCCGCGGAGCGCGGGGGCGGAGGCGTGACCTTTTTCACCCCGCAGGCCAATCTGCGGGCCGCGCGGCGCCTGGCCATCGAGTCGGGCCTGCGCCATGCCGCCGAGCTCGGCGAGTTCACATTGCAGTACCAGCCGCAGGTCGACCTGCAGTGCGGCGAGGTGGTGGGCGCGGAAGTCCTGGTGCATTGGCACCACCCGGTCCTGGGCGAGGTGCCGAGCTCCGAGTTCCTGCCCGTGGCCGAGCAGACCGGCTCCATCGTGCCGCTGGGCGAATGGCTGATGCGCGAGGTATGCCGGCAGAGCGTCGCGTGGCAGCAGGCGGGGCACGCGCCGCTGAGGCTGTCGCTCAACCTCTCGGCGCGCCAGCTGGAGCAGCCCGACATCACCCGGCGCGTGCAGGCCATCGTGCTGGAGACGGGCGCCCAGCCCTCGCGGCTGGGCCTGGAAGTCACCGAAAGCATGCTGGCCGCCAATGTCGAGCACGCGGCCCGCGCGCTGGGCGAGCTGCGGGCGCTGGGCATGGAGATTGCGCTCGACAGCTTCGGCACCGGTTACTCCAACCTCGGCTATCTGCGCAGCCTGCCCATCGACCTGATCAAGATCGACCGTTCCTTCGTGCACGACGTGACGGCGACACCGGCCGACGTGTCCTTGACACGGGCGGTCATCACCCTCGCGCACAGCCTGCAGATGCGCGTGCTGGCCGAGGGCGTGAGCACCGAGGGGGAGCTGGCGCTGCTGGTGGCCAACGGCTGCGATCGCATGCAGGGCACGTTCTTCAGCCCGTCGGTATGCGCTGGCGAGCTGGAGGCGATGCTGGTCGCGCGGCGCAAGCTGCCCGAGCGCTTCGTGCAGCGCCACCAGCGGCGCCGCACGCTGCTCGTGGTCGACGACGAGGAGAACATCGTGGCCGCGCTCAAGCGCCTGCTGCGCCGCGACGGCTATCACATCGTCACCGCCAACAGCGGCGCCGAAGGCCTGCAGCGCCTGGCCGAGGTGGAGGTCGACGTGATCGTGTCTGACCAGCGCATGCCGGGCATGACCGGGGTGGAGTTCCTGCGCCGCGCCAAGGAGTTGTGTCCGGACACCGTGCGCATGGTGCTGTCGGGCTACACCGAACTGCAGTCGATCACCGACGCGGTCAACGAGGGCGCGATCTACAAATTCCTCACCAAGCCGTGGGACGACGAGCGGCTGCGTGTCCACATCGAGGAGGCATTCCGCCACAAGGGCATGGCCGACGAGAACCGGCGACTGAACCGCGAGCTGCAGCAGGCCAATCGGGAATTCGCGAACGTGAACGAGCGCCTGCAGCGACTGCTGGCGCTGCAGCGCCAGCAGACCAGCCTCGAGGAAGGCCGCGCCGCCGGCGCACGCGAGGTGCTGGACAACCTGCCCGCCCCGATCATCGGTTTCGACACCGAAGGCCTCATCGCCTTCGTCAACCGCGATGCGGAGGCGCTGCTGCCGCCCGGTGCCGCATTGCTGGGCCGCGAGGCGGAGGAAGCCTTGCCGCCCGTGCTGTGCGCCTTGTGGCGCAGCGGCGATGGCGTCTACCGCAACGTGGATCTTGCCGGGCGCCGCTACCGCGCCGCATGCCGCGCGATGAATGGCGCCGCCCATTCGCACGGCAAGCTGCTGGTGATGACGCCCGTCGGCAAGGAGTCGGCGTCCGAATGAGCACCCACCACAAAGAAACGGGGAGCACCATGACGACCACCAGTACCGATCCTGCGCGCCATTCCGCGTCTCCTATCGCGACTGAAGTCGCGTTGCGCCTGCAGTGGCTGTTCCGCCATGCCTTGCGACAGGGGCAAGTGCACCCGCTGCTGCCGCTCCTGATGCAGTACCGGGGTGTGGCATGAAGTGCCCCGAATCGCTGAAGGACCGCGTGCGCGAGCTGCCGCCGCTGCCGCGGGTGCTGACCGATGTGCTGCTCGCCTTGCAGCGCGAAGACGTGGCCGTGGAACAGCTTGCGCTCAAGATCTCCCAGGACGAGGCGCTGACGGCCAAGACGCTGCGCCTGGCCAACTGCTCCTTCTACGGCGTGGCGGGCCGCGTGGGCTCGATCCGGGACGCGATCAACGTGCTCGGATTGCGCACGCTCAGCGGCGCACTGGCCGCGGCCGCGGTGGCCGGCCGCTTTCCGCGGGTCCACTGCGACGGCTTCGACGTCGACGCGCACTGGCGTCACTCGGTGGGCAGCGCCCTGTGCGCACAGGCCATCGCGCGTTCGCTGCAGATCGAGCCCTCCACCGCATTCACTGCCGCGCTGCTGCACGACATCGGCCGCCTCGCGCTCGCCAGCCACTTTCCGGAAGAGTTCGGCCTGGCGCTGCGCCACCAGACCCAGCACGACAGCCTCGTGCAGGAAGCCGAGCAGGCTGCACTCGGCACCGACCATTGCGAGCTCGGCGCACGCATCGCCGAGTACTGGTGCTTCACCTCGCAGGTGATTCATGCCATACGCGGCCACCACGCCCCGCCGGCGCAGGGCACCCTGGATCTCGTCGACGTGGTTCACGTGGCCGACAACATCGCGCACGCGCTTGATCTTTCCCAACTGCCCGGCGAAGCGGTGCCGCCGCTGTCGGCGCCCGCGTGGGCGAGGGTGGGACTGTCGCCTGACGAGTGCCGCGCGATCTTCGAGCGCGTCGAGCAGGAACTCGATGACCTGTGCGATGCCCTGACGGCATAGGAGGCGCCCATGACCCAGAGCCTGGAAGAACTGCAGATCGCCAACGAAGAGCTCAAGGCGCTCAACGCCCGCCTGTCCGAGGCGCAGGCCAAGGCCATGCAATCCGAGCGGCTGGCGTCCATCGGCCAGCTCGCCGCTGGTGTCGCCCACGAGATCAACAACCCCATCGGCTACATCTTCTCCAACTTCGGCACGCTGGAGAAATACCTCGCGGACGTGTTCAAGGTGCTCACGGCCTACGAGCACGCCGAGCCGGCCCTGGCCGGCACGCCGCACGCGGATGCGTTGAAGGCCCTGCGCGAGGACATCGAGCTCGAGTTCCTCAAGGAGGACATCCCCGCGCTCATGGCCCAGTCGCGCGACGGCATCTCGCGCGTGCGCAAGATCGTGCAGGACCTGAAGGACTTCTCCCGCGTGGAAACACGGCAGGAATGGGAGTGGACCGACCTGCATGCCGGGCTCGATTCCACGCTCAACATCGTCAACAACGAGATCAAGTACAAGGCCGATGTCGTCAAGCACTACGGCAAGCTGCCCGAGGTGCAGTGCCTGGCCTCGGAGCTGAACCAGGTGTTCCTCAACCTGCTCGTCAACGCGGCGCACGCGATCACCGCAGAGCGGGGCACCATCACCATCCGCACCGGCACCGAGGGCGACCAGGTCTGCGTGGAGGTGAGCGACGACGGCTGCGGCATCCCGCCGGAAAACCTCTCGCGCATCTTCGATCCGTTCTTCACCACCAAGCCGGTGGGCAAGGGCACGGGGCTCGGGTTGTCGCTCTCGTACGGCATCGTCAAGAAGCACGGCGGGCGCATCGACGTGCGCAGCGAGCCGGGGCAGGGCACCACGTTTCGCGTGCTGTTGCCGGTGCGCCGCGGCTGAGTCGCGACATGGAAGCGCCGATCCTCGTTGCCGCAGAGGTCGTCCCGGTGCCGTGGAGCGATGCCGCCGCCTACACGCTGCTGTGCGTTGACGACGAGGTCAACATCCTCGCTGCGCTCCGGCGCCTGTTGCGCCGGGATGGTTGGCGCGTGCTCACGGCGGTGGGCGCTGTGCAGGCGCTCGAGGTGCTGGAGCACGAGAGCGTGGACGTGGTGGTTTCGGACATGCGCATGCCGGGCATGGATGGTGCCCAGCTGCTCGAGCGCGTGACCGAGCGATGGCCGCGCGTGGTGCGACTGCTCCTCACGGGACACGCGGAAGTGGCGGCCATCGCGGCGGCGGTCAATCGCGGGCAAATCTGGCGCTACATCGAGAAGCCCTGGGACGACGACGAGCTGTGCCTCGCGGTGCGCCAGGCCGTGGAGCGCTGTGCCCTGCAGCGCGAGAAGGAGCGGCTGGAGGCGCTCACGCAGACGCAGAACGAGGCGCTACGGCAACTCAACGCGTGCCTGGAGCAGCGCGTGCAGGAGCGCACCGCGGAGCTGTCGCAGGCCCACGAGCGTTTGAAGAAGAACTATCTCGCGTCCATCAAGGCCTTTTCCAATCTGCAGGAGCTGCGCGGCGGACACCTCGTCGGGCACGCACGCCGCGTGGCCGATACCGCCCGGCGCATCGCGCAGGCCATGGAGCTGCCCGAAACCGACGCGCAGGAGATCTTCATCGCCGGGCTGCTGCACGACATCGGCCTCATCGGCATGCCCGACGCCTTGCTCGCACGCGCGGTGCCGCGCATGAACCCGCAGGAGCAGGCTCAATACGCGCGGCATCCGGTGCTCGGCGAGCAGATGTTGCTCGCGCTGGACGACATGCAGCGTGTGGCCTGCCTGCTGCGCTCGCACCACGAACGCTGGGACGGGCAGGGATACCCCGATCGCCGGGCCGGCGCCGACATTCCGCTGGGTGCTCGCATCCTGGCCGTGGCCGACACCTTCGATGATCTGCAATGCGGCCACATCGCGGCGGCTTCACTGGGTATGCAGGAAGCGCGGTCCCTCATGGCACGCGGACGCGGGGCGCAGTTCGATCCCGAGGTGCTCGATGTCTTCCTGCACATCACGGAACCGGAGCGGCGCTCCAGGACGCGGCCGCTGCGGCCACCGCGCCTGCTCATGACCGGACAACTGGAAACCGGCATGGTGCTCGCGCGGGATTTCGTCTCTTCCGAAGGCGTGGTTCTGCTCGCGGCCGACCAGGTGCTGAGCGACGACCTGATCCAGCGCATGCGCAACTATGAACGCCGCGAAGGGCTGAACCTCGTGCTGCACGTGCGGAGCTGACATGACGAATGAGACCCATCCACCCCGCCTGCTGCTGCTCGACGACGAGCCTCACGTGGTTGCGGCCCTGCAGCGCCTGTTGCGCCAGCATTTCGGCCGATCGCTCGCCATCGACACGCAGGTCGATCCGGTACAGGCGCTCGCGCTGGCCGAGCTGCGGCACTGGGACGCCGTGCTGTCCGACTACCGTATGCCGCAGCTCGATGGGCTGGAGTTCCTGCGCCGCCTGTCGACGCTGCAGCCACATGCGGTTCGCCTGGTGCTCAGTGCCTCCTGCGATCTGGAGACCGTCATGCGGGCTGTCAACGACGTGGGCGTGTTCCGCTACCTCGTCAAGCCGTGGCAGACCGAAGCGCTGATCGAGCACGTGCAGGCCGCGCTGCGCCACGCGCGCGTGCAGAGCGAGGAACGAGCCCTCGCCAATGCCATGCGGGTCCAGCGCGGCGAGCTCGGGGCCCAGGAGGCCGAGCGACGCCGGCTGGAGGAGATTGAGCCGGGCATCACCCATGTGGAATGGGGACCCCAGGGCGAGGTCATCATGCCGCCGCTGCATGGCGGCGGCTCTGCCGGTCAGAAGCGGTAGTGCACGCCGACGGTGAGGAGGTCCACGTCTTCCTTCTGGCCCGAGAACTCCACGCGCAGGCGCTCGAACTCCGCGCGCAGGCCGATGTTCTGCGTGAACTCGTACGAGGTACCGAGGCCCCAGGCGACATGGGTTTTGCGCTCCGAATCGCTGCCGCCCAGGCCCAGCGTGGTTGAGGTCGCTTCGACCTTTGCCTTGGTCGACACCGCGCCCAGCTTGCCGAACACCGAGAACTGGCCGAAGGGTGCCGCGGCGACGCCGAAGACGCCGAAGCCCGTGCCGCGCAGCGAGCCGGTTACGTTACCGAGCGTGGGATCCGTTCCCGAGACTTCGGCCTTGCCCATGTCGTAATAGGCGATCTCCGCGCCGAAGTTGGGCATGAACATGTAGCCGCCGAAGATCTTTGCCGCCGTGTCGGTGCGATCGCAGGTGGTGAGGCCCGTGCAATCCAGGTCGATCCGGGAGCGGCCCGCAGACACGCCGACGTAGCCCTGGGCCTGGGCCAGCGCACTTGCGGAGCAAGCCATGCCGGCGAGAGCGATCGCGGAGGCGATGAGGGTTCGTTTCATTGTCAGTACTCCTTATGTTGACCATCCATGCCGGCTCTACAGCCGACCGGACCATGGTAGGAGTGCCTGTGGCGTGGGTGTCGCAAGCGTGGCAAACGCGCTACAGCCTTGTTTAGGGCTTGTCGTGCGGAACGCGAATGGCGAGTGCGATATGTGAACAGGCCCGGTCGGGACATGCCCGCCGGACCTGCATTCGTCGGCGAAATGCGCTTATCGCACGCTGCCGCGACGGAAGAGGTTGACGATGGCCAGCAGGATCACCGCGCCCAGCAACGACACGCCCAGGCTCGGCAGGCTGAAGTCGTTGCTGTTGATCGTGCCGGTGCCGAGCATCGGTGCCAGCAGCAGTCCACCGAGGAAGG
This sequence comes from uncultured Burkholderiales bacterium, assembly GCA_966248995.1. GTDB lineage: Bacteria > Pseudomonadota > Gammaproteobacteria > Burkholderiales > Burkholderiaceae_C > Albitalea. The sequence continues at coordinate 16,138 of CBINBY010000067.1, forward strand.
CGCCCACGATGCCCACCACGATGTTGAGCACCAGGCCCTGCTGGGCGTCGGTGCGCATCAGCATGCTGGCGACCCATCCGACGAGGCCTCCGACCACAAGCCAAACGATCAGGTTCATGACTGCTCCTCAAGGTTGACCGGCGGCGGGGTACGGATCAGATGGCAGATGGCCAGCCGCCAGCATGGGCCAAGGATAGGAGCGAGGACCGTGTGCCCGCCGTCGTCTCGCGACGCGACATGGCGTCAGGCGCTTCCTACTTGACGTTAAGCACGCGCCGGCCCAGCAGCTTTCCTCCCGCGCGGTCGAGCACGTTCACCGTGGTCTGCCGCGGCCGGAAGCTCTCTGGCAGCGCGACGTTGCCGCGCACGCTTTCGTAGCGGCCCAAGGAAATGGCGATGGGGTCGGTGACGATCGACGCTGGCGTGCCGCGGCCCGGCTCGCCGGCCACCACGAACTGCAGCACGCCCTGGAGCGACTTGCCGCCAGCCGCTCGTTCGCGCGAGAGCACCACGTCGTACTGCAGCCTGCCGCTGCCTGAGGTAAAGCGCGCCGCGCGGACCTGCACGGGCCCGCCACGCGGATCGGCCGGCAGCACCTCCACCAGCGCGGCCACGTCTTCGTGCAGATCTTGCACCGTGGCACGGCTGGCGCCCAGTTCCGTGCTAAGGCGCGCCTTGTCGGCGACTGCGGCTTCCAGCCGCTGGGTGGTGTCAGCCAGCTGCTTGCGCAGTTGCTGCCGTTCCTGGTCGGCCTGCTCATAGGCGCTGCGCAGCTCGGACGTGGCCTGAGCCGACAGCCTGGGGGGCAGGAAGCGCTCCTGCACGACGAGCACGCTGCCGGCGCCCGCGGCAGCGCCGGCGATGAGGAGCACCAGCCAGCGCGGCATGCGGCGCGCACGCCGCTGGCGCCCGTAGGGCTCGAAAAGCACAGGTTTCATGGGGAGATGGGATGGCTTGTCAGGCCGAAACGGCCGCTGGGCGGCAGGGTAGCCGCTACGCACGTTGCAGTGCAACACAATGTCTCGGAAACCGCCCAAGGCGTGATGCCGGGCAACCATTTGTTTGAACTCCCTCGCCGTTGCCATGAAAGAGGGGGAACTGGGGATCTTCTGGCCGCGGCAACTAGCAGGCGAACGCTCTAGCCGTCGTAGCAAGCAAGGCGCGGGAGAGGCCTCTGGGCGTTCTACGCGATACAGGCCCTTCCACGCCCGGGCCCAAGCCCCCTGCGACGGCGCCGAGTGGCCCCGCACCCGCGAAGACCCCTCCGGCCGCCCCGGAGCCGAAGACGCCGCCCTCTCCCGGGGAAGGCCCCAGCGACTCAGCGACACGCAAGGCCTCCGGTAGCCCCGCGAGCAGGACCGGGGCGGGCCCACCACTGACGATCCCGACCGAACGGAACACCGAGCCCGCGCCCCCTGGGGCTCCCGGCGGCCCGTCGCCGTCGATTCTGGGACCAAATCAGTGAGTTTGATGGCGCGGCATGGCGAGCCGCCTGCTCCCCCTGGCCCACCAGGTCCTCCAGGGCCGCCCGGTCCGCCCGGGCCCCCTGGCCCCCTGGCCCACCGGGCCTCCCTGGTGTTCCAGGCACCCCGTCGACCCCGACGTCCACGCCGACGTCCACGCCGACGTCCACGCCGACGTCCACGCCTGGCGTGCCGCCTAGCGTGCCGCCTTCACTCCAAAAGGACTACTTCACGTGGCGGAATAGTTTGGCCTCGCGTTTAGGAACGATGTCAGCGAAGCAGAGCCAGTTGTCGGATCTCTACTCCTACCTGTCGGCGGCATTGGACGCGCAGGACTTCCCTGAGGTGTATTCAGAAGGGACGGACGTCGATGGTTTCGTGCAGCACGCAAGAAACTTCACGACTGAGGTGAGGAAGGACTCCGGGAAGTTTGGCGACTATCTACTGCAGATTGATCAACTGCAGTCAGAGTTGAAAACCATGCAGGCCTGGGCAACGCAGTCGCGCTCAGCGTTCACGGTCACTCCCCGATGGGCTTCCAGTTCCGCGTGTGGCGCGCGACCATCGACGCGGGTTGCGCTCCCGGGCGCGGCAGCACAGCTCATGCCGAGTGGCAAGGATCGCCGCGCGTTGTGGCCTGCATGGCAGTGCGCAGGGTTGACGTAGCGGATGCCGCTGTGCCGATGCGCATGGTTGTAACAGTGCACGAAGTGCGCGGCCCAAGTGAGGCCGCCTCGAGATCTACGAAGCCGTTGGCTACGGAACTCGGGGCGGTACTTGACTGGGCCGTCCGGAACAAGCTTCCCGAAGGGGTTGTCGTCGCTGACGCGAGGGCGCGAGTACGAGGGCAAGTTGCAGGTTCAGCACGAACACAAAAAGCGCCTCAATCCAGCGCTAGGAGATGACGCCGCTTCTGCGTCTGGTCGATGTAGCGCTGCAGTTCACGCAGGTCACCCTGCCCGGCGCTCACCATTTCACAGCCCAGGCGCACGCCTCCGGACTCGGGGTTGAGCGAAGTCACATGTTGCAGTCGCAGTCCGGTGCTCACACATGTGTCGGGGTCGAGCTCGATCACCACGCCGTTCATCAGCACGCCCGGGGTGAGGGGCGGAACGTCGTACGGGAGGAACAGGGCGCAGCCGCCCTGGCTCACGTCGAGCACGCGCAGCGCGAGTTGCATGTCCGGCATCCCGGGATGGCGCATCCGGGCTACCGGCGAGTTGCGCAGCAGCGGCTTCACCCGGTAGGCGCTGCGACGCTGGAAGCGGAACAACTCGCGGGGAAACGAGCCCTTGAGCGCCAGGCCCTTACCGCCGTGCACGAGCACCAGCCGCTCCACATCGAACTGCAGCTTTACCTGGTCGAGCCAGGCCACCACCACGAGTTCGTCCGACTCCACCATCGCATCGAGCCGCGGTTCGTCCGCGATCAGGCTGAAGCTCACCGCGCCGCGCGGCTCGTCCACCTCCCACAGCGTGGCGGTGATGGAGCGACCATCGGGCGCGTTCAGGCTCAGGTGCAGGCCGGCATCGACGAGGCGATCGAGCAGGCCTGCGATCTCGCGGCCATCGGTGATGCGGTAGTCGTCGTAGCTGCTGCCCGGGCCGATGGCGCCTGGCGGCGTGGGCAGGGTGTCCATGGAGTGTTTCAGTGCAGCGTCTTGGGCCGGCCGGCGAGCAGGTGATCCAGTTCCTCGAGCCAGGGCTCCGCAAGCATGCGGATCTCGGCGTCGTTGATCAGGATGCGCTGCATGATGCGCGACTTGAGCTGCGCTTCCTCGGGCCCGAGCTGCTGCCGGTTGGCGGCATGTTTGAGCTGGGAGATGAGCAGCGCGCAGGCTCCTTCCAGCTTGACCACGTGATCCCAGTTCCCGGCGCGCGCGGCGGCCAGCATGTCCTGGCTGGCTTGCTCGATGGCTTCGTAGTAGTTGAGCAGGACAGGGTTCATGGTCCCTCCACTGAAGGCTGGTTGTGCCATGGTCAGGCGGCCATCCGTTGGGGCTTGATGGCGGCCCATGCATCGCGCAGCGGCGCGAGCAATTCGTTGCATTGCCGCAGCAGCGCGGCATCGTTGCGGAGGTTCGCGTCCGTGAGCCGCAGCAGCACGCAGGTGTAGAGGTTGTGCAGCGTGGCGGCCACCTCGCCGCCCGCGTTCATGTCCAGGGCGCCGCGCAGGCCTTCATCGATGATGCCGGCGGCTTTGCTGACGGCCTTGCACTTGGCGGCGATGTCTCCGCGCTCCAGCGCGCTCACGCCGGTGGCGATGGCCGCCATCGCCCCGTCGAGCAGCATGGCAACGAGCTGATGACCATCGGCGGCTTCGATGCCGGTCTCCACGTGGATGTTGCTGTAGGCGCTGGCTTGGGGCTTGAACGTTGCAAACATGTGGGTGCGATCGGTGAGGGGTCTTGCTTGACATATCGGCCGTTGGCGCCTGCAACTTGATGCAGTTTTCGCGTGGTGCGCCGCAGCGGATCCGAAGCGCGCACGCGCAGCTTGAACAGCGCACGCGCGGGGCCGTCGGCAAGGGGGCAGGGGAGAGGGAACGAGGCGGGCAGTCGTGCCCGGTCGTCAGCGGGCCTCAGCCGTTCTTGGCGATGGCCTCGCTCTGGGCTTCCAGCGCCTTGAGCGACTGGGACAGCGAGCTGTTGGTGGCGTTGATGCCGCTCATCATCTTGTCTAGCGCGCCGTACTGCTTGGTCAGGCGCTGCTGGATCAGCGCCACGCGCTTCTCGAGCCGTTCCTGGTCCTGCTGGTTGCGTGTGATGCTGTCGCGCAGGCCCTTGGTGCGCGTGGTGATCGCGCCGTCGCTCGCGATGAGCTGCGAAGCCAGTGACTTGGCGCGTACCGCGAAGCCGTACTCGGCGCTGTCGGCCGAGGCCGTGCTGCTGAAGAGCTTGGCCACCTCGTCGGGCTGGGCGGCGAGTGCCGCGCTCAGCTTGGCGTCGTTGACCTTCATCGACCCGTCGGACTGCATCTCCAGCCCCACGTCGGACAGCCGCGAGTACACCAGCGAGGCGCTGCTGCTGTCGGCGAACAGCGTGCGCAGGTTGCTCTGCAGTGCCAGCGTGGCGCGGTCGCCCTGCAACGCGGCGCCCTTCTTGGTGGCAGCGTCGTACTTGGTCTGCTGGCTGATGTAGACGTTCATGTCGCTGAACGCCTTGGCGAAGTCGCCAATGGCCTTCTTCAGCGTGGCGATGTCCTGCTGCACCTTCACCTCGACCGGCGAGGCGGTCTGCTTGGAGAGCGTCAGCGTCACGCCGGGGATCATGTTCTCCAGCTTGTTGGTCGCGGAGCTGACCGGCAAGCCGTTGATGGTGGCCGTGGCGTTTTTGCCCGCCTGCGATTGAGACATCTGCCCGGCGGCTGTTGCGGGGTCGAAGGCGAGGGCCGACAGCCCGTTCGCATCGGTGGCGTTGCTGTCGTCGTCGGTGGCGGTGATGCGCACGGCGCTGGCCGCGCCGGTGGCGTTGGAGGTGAGCACCAGGCGCGAACCCGATGCGTCGTTGACGATGGAGGCCGTCACGCCGGCATGTGCAGCGTTGATCTGGGCCATGATGCCGCTCAGCGAGTCGCTGCCGGCGGCCACGGTGACATCCACCGGCACCTTGCCCGCGTCGGGAGTGAAGGCGGTGAGACCGTCGTTCCAGGTGCCTACCTCGATGTGCAGCGTGCCGGTGCCCACCGTGCTGCTCGACGAGGCGTAAGCCTTCGAGGCCAGGCTCTGTGCCTGGGCCAGCGCGGACACCGAGACCATGTACGAGCCGCCCAGGGCCGTGCTCGCGGCCGACACGCCCACGCTCGTGGCATCGCTGCTGGTGGCCGCGTTGCCTTTCCAGAACTCTGGCTTGGCCAGGCGGTCGGAGATGTCGCGCAGGTTGCCCGCGTAGCTTTGCAGCAGGCCGAACGACGAGAGCTTGGCCTGAATGGCGCTCGCCTGCGTCTGCAGCTGCTCGATGGGGCGGCGCTCCAGCGAGACCAGCTGCGTCACGATGCTGTTCACATCGAGTCCGCTGCCGATGCCGGGTGATGCAATGGTCGCCATGGGTGCGTCGCTCCTGTACCTACGGCCCTTCGACAGCTCGCGGAAAAACTTGAGCGAAAAGCGACGAGCGGCGCCGCGGCTTTTCGCACGCGGCGGCCGCCCGGCGCGCCAAGGCCGTCAGCCCTTGAGCAGCTGCAGCACCTGCTGAGGCATCTGGTTGGCCTGCGCCACCATCGCTGTAGCGGCCTGCTGCAGTACCTGGGCGCGCGACAGTGCCGCGGTCTCGGCCGCGAAGTCTGCGTCCTGGATGCGGCTGCGCGAGGCCGACAGGTTCTCGCTGGTGACCTGCAGGCTGGAGATGGTCGAGGAGAAGCGGTTCTGGATGGCGCCCAGGTCAGCGCGGCTGCTGTTGACCTGCGACAGCGCGGCATCCACCACCGACAGCGCGGCGCTTGCGTTGGGCGAGGTGGACAGGTCCACCGCGGCCAGCGAGGAGAAGGAGCTGTTGTTCACGCCCGCCGCAGCGAATACCTGGGCGCTCGCGTTCGCGGTGGAGATCGCGCCCTTGGTGCTCGACAGCGTCACGGTGCCCGTCTTCACGGCCGACACGGTGGTGCCTTCCGTGAGCGTGGTACCGGCGAAGTTCACGGTGTCGTTGCCCGCGGTGCTGTTCGCGAAGTCCTGCAGGTTGATGTTGCGCCCGTCGGTCGTGTTCAGCGTGATGGAGTTCTTGGCCGTCGTGCTGGTGAAGGTGGCCGTCACGCCCGTGGTGCCGGCCACGCCGTTGATGGCCGAGACCAGGCTGCTCAGGTCGTTCTGGTCGTTGACCACGGCAGAGACGGCCTGTCCGTTGAGCGTGAAGGTGATGGTGCCGGGGCCGCTCAGCGTGCTGAGCGTCGCGCTGTTGGAGGCCGTGGCCGTCACGCCGATGTTGGACCCGGCCGTGTTGATGGCCGTGGCGATCGCATCGGCGCCCGCGTTGGCGGCGTAGGTGATGGGGCTGGTCGTGCCGGCCGTGGTGGTCACCGTGAAGGCCGTGCCCGCCGTGGCGGCGGTCACGCCGTTGGTCACCGCGCCGCTGGCGGCGGTGACGACGTTGCCGGTGATGGTGCCGTCGGCCGTGAGCGAGTGGCTGCCCAGCGAGGAGGTGCGCGCATCGACGATGGAGTTCACCGTGATGGTCTCGCCCGCGTTGGCGCCCACCTGGAAGGTCTGCGCGGAGAACGAGCCGTCGAGCAGCTTGATGCCGTTGAAGGCGGTCTGTGATCCCACGCGCTGCACTTCGGACACGAGCTGCGCCGCTTCCGCATGCAGCGCGGCTCGGTCCGTGGCGCTGTTGGTGGCGTTGGCCGCCTGCACGGCCAGCTCGCGGATGCGCTGCAGGTTGTCGGCCACGCTGCCAAGCGCGCCTTCGGCCGTCTGGGCCAGCGAGATGCCGTCGTTGGCGTTGCGCACCGCCTGGTTCAGGCCGCGGATCTGCGTGGTGAAGCGCTCCGAGATCGCGAGGCCAGCCGCGTCGTCCTTGGCGCTGTTGATGCGCAGCCCCGACGACAGCCGCGCCATCGCCGTGCCGAGCTGGTCCTGCACCTTGCCGGCGGCGCGCTGCGCGGTGAGGGAGGAGATGTTGGTGTTGATCGTCTGGGCCACGGTGGCTCTCCTAAGTGTCGCTGGACTCCCGGCTCGCGAGCCGGCCTGTGTGCCCTGGAGTCGGCACTGCCCTGCGGCAGTGTTGAGCACTGCCATTGCGGCCGATTGCACCGAGCGCCACTCCCCTCAGCGAAGGGAGTGATGGAGCGATTTTGGAGAGCGCCGTCTGGCGTGTAAGCGGCGAAAAGCCGCGGCAATGACGTCCAGTTCCGTGCCGATCGCACACGAAAAAAGGCCCGTGGAACCTTGCGATTCCACGGGCCTGCCCGCGCCGTAGCGGTGGCTGGCCGCTACGGCACTACCCCGTTGCCCGGTTCAGCGCAGCAGCGACAACACCTGCTGCGGCATCTGATTGGCCTGCGCGACCATCGCGGTGGCGGCCTGCTGCAGCACCTGGGCGCGCGACAGGTTCGCCGTTTCCGAGGCGAAGTCGGCATCCTGGATGCGGCTGCGCGAGGCCGAGAGGTTCTCGCTGCTCGTCTGCAGGTTGGAGATGGTGGAGGTGAAGCGGTTCTGCACGGCGCCCAGGTCGGCGCGGCTGCTGTTGACCTGCGACAGCGCGGCGTCGATCACTGACAGCGCCGAACTCGCGTTGGACGCGCTGGACAGGTCCACGGCGGCCAGCGAGGAGAACGAGCTGTTGTTGACGCCGGCGGCGGCGAACACTTCGGCACTGGCGTTGGCGGTGGAGATGGCGCCCTTGGTGCTCGACAGAGCGATCGTGCCGGTCTTCACTGCTGATACGGTGCCGCCTTCGGTCAATGTCGTGCCGCCGAAGCTGACGGTGTCGTTGCCCGCCGTGGCATTGGCGAAGTTCTGCAAGCTGATGTTGCGGCCATCGGTGGTGGCCAGCGTGATGGAGTTCTTGGCCGAAGTGCTGGTGAAGGTGGCGGTCACGCCTGTCGTGCCGGCCACGCCGTTGATGGCCGAGACCAGGCTGCTGAGATCGTTCTGGTCCGCTACGGCCGCCGAGACCGCTTGGCCATTGAGCGTGAAGGTCACCGTTCCGGCGGCGCTCAGGCTGCTCAGGGTCGTGCTGTTGCTGGCCGTGGCCGTCACGCCGATGTTCGCGGCACCCGAGTTGATCGCTGTGGCGATGGCATCAGCGCCGGCGTTGGCGGCGTAAGTGATGGGGCTGGTCGTGCCTGCCGTGGTCGTGATGGTGAATGCCGTCGCGGCCGTCACGGCCGTCACGCCGTTGGTCGCGCCTGTCACCACGTTGCCTGTGATCGTGCCGTCGGCCGTGATCGAGTGGCTGCCCAGCGAGGAGGTGCGCGCATCGACGATCGAGCTCACCGAGATCGTTTCGCCCGCGTTCGCGCCGATCTGGAAGGCTTGCGAGGTGAACGAGCCGTCGAGCAGCTTGATGCCGTTGAACGAGGTCTGCGAGCCCACGCGCTGCACTTCAGAGATGAGCTGGGCCGCTTCCGACTGCAGGGCGGCGCGGTCCGACGAGCTGTTGGTGGCGTTGGCTGCCTGCACGGCCAACTCGCGGATGCGCTGAAGGTTCTCGCCCACGCTGCCCAGCGCGCCTTCGGCCGTCTGCGACAGCGAGATCGCGTCGTTGGCGTTGCGCATGGCGGTGTTCAGTCCGCGGATCTGGGTGGTGAAGCGCTCCGAGATCGCGAGGCCCGCGGCGTCGTCCTTGGCGCTGTTGATGCGCAGGCCGGAGGACAGGCGGGCCATGGCGGTGCCCAGGGAGTCCTGGACCTTGGACGAGCTGCGCTGGGCGGTCAGCGAGCTGATGTTGGTGTTGATCGACATTGCCATGATGAGTGACTCCTAAAGTTTGACTCCCGGCCTAGCCGCCGGCGTTACACGCGGGTGCCGCTGACACGAACGGCCTGGCGGCATCGCTGTCTGCCGTCGCGGGGCACCACTGCCTGCGCGCCGGCCGCCCGACGCTAGTCAACCGTGAAGTCTCCTGGGCGCTGTCGCGCTCCTCCTCGACCTCCTCGGCCGGCTAACCGGACCACGTTCCCGTTGCCAGGAGCGTTGGGATGCTTATCGGAGCATGGCGCGACGACTTTAGGGCGCGGCCAGCCGCACGAACGGCTTCGGTGTCAAGGTGCGGCATGCCCGGAATTGAGGGGGAAAAGCCCCAAGTCTTGGCAGCGCGTTTCGGACTTCTCGCGCAGGACATCAGGGTCCGCATGTAGGAATTTTTCCGACACGGCCCTTGGAAGAAGCGGGACTCAAGCCACAGAACGATCCTGATGCCGGACCGGACATGGGGTCCACACAATCCGTTTCACGTTGAAGCAATCGTCAACGCCACACAAGACACAAACATCGGAGCCGGAACCCATGAATGCCGACCAGATCCTGAGCGAAATCCGCGAAGCCAACCTTTCCTACCTGATGCTGGCGCAGAGCCTGATCCGCGCCGATCGAGAGCAGGCGCTTTACCGCCTGGGCATCAGCGAGGAGAGTGCTGCGCTCATCGCGCTGCTCAGCCCGGCCCAGATGATGAAGATCGCATCGAGCAACACGCTGCTGTGCAAGTTCCGCATGGACGATGACCTGGTGTGGGGCCTGCTCACCAACCACGGCAAGGCGGCCAACGACACGACGACCCGGCTGCATGCCTCCATCCTGCTGGCTGGCCGCCACCAGGAAGCCGCGTGAGGATCGCGTCATGCGCAGCAAGAGCATCCTGACCGAGGCGAAGCAGATCGAGCGAGCCGTCACGCTGATCAACCTCGGCGCGCGACTGCAGGTGCTGGAGTCGGAGACCGACCTGTCCTACGAGCGCCTGCTGCGCCTGTACAAGGAAGTCTCCGGAAAATCTCCCAGCAAGGGCCAGCTGCCGTTCTCCACCGACTGGTTCATGACCTGGCAGCCCAACATCCATGCGTCGCTGTTCCTGAACATCCACGAGTACCTGAACAAGGTTGCCGAGATGGACGAGATCGACATCGTCATCAAGGCCTATCAGCTTTACCAGGAGCAGACCACGGCGCAGGGCCTGGAGCAGCTCCTGTCAGTCACCCGCGCATGGCGTCTGGTCAAGTTCGTCGACAACGGCATGCTCACGCTCACGTCCTGCTCCAAGTGCGGCGGAAAGTTCGTGAGCCACCCGCACGAAATCGCCAAGCACTACGTGTGTGGCCTGTGCAACCCGCCCGCGCGTGCCGGCAAGGGTCGCGCGGCTGGCGGCATCCACACGCATTGAACAACCGAGTGGACAACTTCACGAAAACGCACGAATCCGGCGTCGAGGGGTTTGAAGTTTGAATCCCGTTCGCCGATAAATCAGGCACTGGTTTCCTTGTCTCCTCCTGGCACATCCAATGTGCTTTCCAAACGGGCCCGTGCGAGGGCCCGCTTTTTTTGGTGCCTGGGGAGGGTGGGTGAGCGCCGGCTCAAGTGGGCAGGGCGAGGGCCGATAAAGCCCGCAAGCCTGAGGCGCGGGGATTGCGACATGCCGCGCGGGCGACTTCGCACACCACCACCATGCCCGTCATCATCGGCTACGTCGTTGCGCTGAGCTGCATCTTCGGCGCCTACATCATCCACGGCGGCAACATCGCGGTGATCATCCATGCGCTGCCTACCGAGCTGATGGCCATCCTCGGCGGCGCGCTGGGCGCGTTCGCCGTGAACAACCAGCCCAAGGTGCTCAAGGCCACCCTCGGCGCGCTGCCCGGCCTGCTCAAGAGCTCCAAGTACTCCAAGGCACGCTACATGGAGCTGATGGCGCTGCTGTTCGACATCCTGCAGAAGGCGCGCAAGGAAGGCTTGATGTCCATCGAGAAGGACGTCGACGACCCGCATGGCTCGCCGGTGTTCCAAAAGTACGCCACCGTGGGCGGAGACCACCACGTCGTGGAGTTCATCACCGACTACCTGCGCATGATGGTCTCGGGCAACCTCAACGCCCACGAGATCGAGAGCCTCATGGACAGCGAGATCGAGACGCACCACCACGAGCAGCACGCGCCGGTGGCCGCCATCGCGCGGCTGGCGGGCGCCTTGCCGGCTTTCGGCATCGTTGCCGCGGTGCTCGGCGTGGTGAACACCATGGGCTCGGTGGGTCAGCCTCCCGCCGTGCTGGGCGGAATGATCGGCTCGGCGCTGGTGGGCACCTTCCTCGGCATCCTGCTCGCCTACTGCGTAGTCGAGCCGCTCGGCGGCCTGCTGGAGCAGAAGAACGACGAAGGCACCAAGGAACTGCAGTGCATCAAGACGACGCAGCTGGCCAGCATGCAAGGCTATGAGCCGCAGGTGGCGGTGGAGTTCGGAC
>CBINBY010000068.1:0-26690 GCA_966248995.1 uncultured Burkholderiales bacterium
TTGGGCGCGGCCGGAGCGGGCGTAGAGGGAGCGGGCGCGGGAGCACTGGGCCCTGAGGGCGGTGGCTTCGGACCGGGCGGTGGAGGAGGAGGCGGCGGCGGAGGCGGCGGTGTCCTACCAGCGGGCGATACGGTGGCCATGCCTGATTCCCCTTGTGACTTGAGCGTGTGGGTTGTTCATCTCTTGGAACTGCACCGCGCGGCACCGAGCCCTACTACGGCCGTGTGACGCCATGGCGGCACGCTGAGGTTCGGCAAATGCGCAAGCTGGCCTACATAGGCAAATACCCTGTGCGCTTTTCGCCTGACTCATGTAGTGCACCTGGAGTCGGAACTGCCATGTGAGCGGACGAGCTCGTCCCGGCGTGACGAGCTTCGAGAGGAGCGGCGTGTTGACCACCTCGACTTGTGGTCAAGAAAGAAGACCTAAGGCCGGCTGCCCGAGGAGACGATCCGTTTTCCCGGTGCCCCCAAGCTTGGGGGCGGCCCTGTGCACGCTGGTCAAGGACCCGCAAGGTGCCTTTGGTCATGCATCCGCATCCCCAGCCTTTGGGGCCTGCAGGGACGAAGACGGTGCGGGCGTTGACTAGAGTCCACGCACAGACCATCACGTGAGGGAGATCAGTGTGAGATCGAGATGGAGGCGCTTCGCGGCGGCGGGTGCCGTGCTTTGGTGCGCCAGTGTCATCATCGAGTCGTCGCATGCGCAACCGGCACCGGCCGCTGCGGCGGCCGGCACCCCGCGCGTGGCCGTGCGGGAATTCAGGATCGAGGGCAATACGCTGCTGCAGCAGGCCGAACTCGAGGCCGTGGTCGAGCCCTACAAGGGCGAGCGCAGCCTGGACGAGTTGCGGCAGGCGGCGCTGGCCTTGCAGGCCGCTTATGCCCGCGCAGGGTATGGCGCCGTGGTGGCCTACCTGCCCGAGCAGGCGGCTGCGGGCGTGGTTGAGCTGCGCGTGGTCGAAGGCAAGCTGGCAACCGTGGCCGTGAGCGGCCAGCGACAGTTCGACGAGGACAACATCCGCGCCAGCCTGCCCGCGCTGGAAATGGGGCGCACGCCCCACCTCAAGCGGATCGATGCACAGATCCAGATCGCCAACGAGAACCCGGCCAAGAAGGTGCAGGTGCTGCTGCAGCCGGGCGAGCGGCCGGGAGAGGCGCAGGCGCGAGTCAGCGTGTCGGAGCGGCCGGTCCGGCAAGGGTTCGTGTCGATGGACAACACGGGCAATTCGAACACCGGCCATTTGCGTGCCAGCCTCGGCTGGCAGCACGCCAACGTCGCCGGGCGCGATCACGTGTGGTCGGCTCAGTTCATGTTCTCGCCCGACGAGCCGAAGGCGGTGCGCGTGCTGAGTACCGCGTACCGCGTGCCGCTCTATGCCCAGCAGATGGTCGTCGACGCCTATGCCGCGTGGTCCGATGTGAAGGGCGGCGTCACCGCCACCGTGGCCGGCGACCTGCAGTTCACCGGCGAAGGGCGGCTCTTTGGAGTGCGTGCAGGGCGTTACCTTGGCAGGCTGGGCGAGTGGGATCAGCGCCTGTCGGTGGGCCTCGACCACCGTGACTACCGCAACAGCTGCGAGATCGCCGGCCTGCCGCCCGGGGCGTGCGGCCCTGCCGGCGAGAGCGTGTCGGTGCAGCCCCTGTGGGCCGAGTACTCGGTGCAGAAGGCCTTGCCGCTGCCGCTTGGGGCCAGCGTGTCGCTGCACCACAACCTGCAGATCGGCGGCGGGCATGCGGGCGACGAGCGCTTCGAGGCCGTGCGTCCCGGCGCCAGGCCGCGCTACACCAGCCTGCGCCTCGCCGCATTCGGCGCACTGCCGGTCGGCGAATCATGGCAACTGCAGGGACGTGTCCAGGCGCAGCTCACCGACGATGCCCTCGTGCCCTCCGAGCAGTTCGGTATCGGCGGTGCCGCCACGGTGCGCGGCTACTCGGAGCGTGAGCTCGCCGGCGACCGGGGCGCGACCGCCACGCTGGACCTCCTGGGCCCCGATCTCGCAGAAGACCTTGGCATGGCCGGCGATTTGAGGCTCTCGGCCTTTGCGGACGCGGGCACGGTGCAAAACCGACTGGGCACGCCATGCCGCGACACGCAGGAGCGTTGCTCGATCGGCTCGATCGGTGTCGGTGCGCGCTTGGCGGTCGGCCGCTTCGGGGCGCGCTTGCACGTGGCCCACGCGCTGCGCGACGCCGCTCGCACCGAGCGCGGCGACATTCGCGGCCATTTCGCACTGAGCTACGCGTACTGATGACGATGCGGCTGCCCGCGCCGCAGCCGCTTCAGGAGGACCTTCATGAAGAACGACACATCCCCGTCCTTGCGCCGACCCGCCGCTCTCCGGGCGCATCGCCCCGCGTGCAAGCCGCGATGGCGCCTCAGCCCGCTGGCCCTTGCGATGGCCTGCGCGCTCGCGCCCGTGCACCGCCCGGCCACGGCGCAGGCGCTGCCCACGGGCCTGGCCGTGGTGCATGGCCAGGCCAGCGTGGTGACAGCCGCAGACCGCATGACGGTCACCAACTCGAATGGCGCCATCCTCAACTGGCAGTCCTTTTCCATCGGCGCAAGGCAGGGCGTGCATTTCCAGCAGCCCGATGCCGCCAGCCAGGTACTCAATCGCGTGGTCGGCAACGATCCGTCCCAGATCCTGGGCAGCCTCAGCAGCAACGGCAAGGTGTGGCTCCTCAACCCGAACGGCGTGCTCTTCGGCCAGGGCGCACGCGTGGATGTGGCAGGCCTCGTCGCCTCCACGCTGCACCTGGCCGATGCCGATTGGCTGACCGGCCGGCAGCACTACACCGCATCGTTCTCGGGGTCGACGGGGGCGCTCGTGAATCAGGGCACTTTGCGCACCACATATGGTGGCCGCGTGCTGCTGCTCGGCTCGGCGGGCGGCGTGCGCAACGAAGGCCTGATCGAGGCGCCCGGAGGCCAGGTCGTAATGGCGGGCGGCGCCACGATCGACCTCATCGACACGGGCGCACCCAACCTCACGCTGAGGGTGGACGCGGCAGCGGGCGAGGTGCTGCAGCAAGGCGACGTGCTGGCCGCGGGAGGCCGCATCGACATGCAGGCCGCCCTGGTGAACCAGCAAGGCATCGTGCGAGCCGATGCGATCGAGCGCGGCCCCGCGGGCGAGATCGTGCTGGCCGCTTCCCGGTCGCTGCAGCATGCGCCGCAGGCCGTGACCAGCGCGAGCGGCGGCGAGGGCGGGCGCGTCTCGATTGACGCAGGCGAGGGCCGGGCGATGGTGAGCGGCACGGTGTCCGCCACGGGCGCCGAGGGCCGCGGCGGCGACATCCGCGTGCTGGGCCAGGAGGTCGGCGTGCTGGACGGCGCTGTGGTCGATGCCTCGGGCCGTTCGGGCGGCGGCGAGGTCCGCGTGGGCGGCGGATTGCAAGGCCTGGAGGCCGGCGTGCCGAACGCCCGGGCCACCTACGTGGGCCGCGAGGCCCGCCTTGCGGCCGATGCCACGGAGCGCGGCGACGGCGGCCGACTCATCGTGTGGGGCACCGAGGCGGCGCGCGTGTACGGAACGCTCAGCGCCCAGGGCGGCCCGCGGGGCGGCGATGGCGGCTTCATCGAGACATCGGGCGGCTTCCTCGATGCGCGGCCGCTCTCCGTCAGCGCCGCGGCACCCGCGGGGCGACACGGGCAATGGCTGCTCGACCCCAACGACATCGACATCATCACCTCCGACACCGAAGCGAGCGAGGGCGGCATCACGTCCGGCCCCGACTTCACGACCACCGGCAACAGCGCCGTGCTGTTCGACAGCACCATCGCCGCCGCGCTCAGCCAGGGCACCAGCGTCACGGTGAGCACCGGAAACGCCGCACCCGATGACCAGCCCGGCGACATCCGGGTGAGCGGCGCGTTTATCAGCATGTCGCCCGAAGCCCCAGTGAGCCTGACGCTGCGGGCGCACCGCGACATCGTCGTCACCAACTCCTTCATCGGCGACGGCGAAGGCCGGCCATTGAGCGTGTCGCTGCAGGCCGGGCGCCAGGTGTCCGTCGACAGTTCGTCCGTGAGCGTGACGGGCCGTCTGGATGTGCGTGCCGGCGCGGTCCTCATCGGGGCGCAGACTTCGTTGTCGTCCTTCGCTGAGGGCGACGCCATCGTGATGGCCGGCAACGAAGGGGCCAACCTGCAGACGTTTATCAACGCGAGCGGTGTTTCGCTGTCGGCACCCAATGGCCGCTGGCTGGTCTACGCCCGCACGCCGGAAGGCGAATCCTTCGACGCGGGCGGGTTGCCGCACGACTTCACCCAGTACGGTGCCACCTTCGGCGAGCGCGTGCAGTCGGAAGGCGGCATCGTCACGCCGGCGCCCGGCAACGGCGTCCTGTTCAGCTTCCAGCCCACCGCCGCGCTCGCCGGCAGCCCGGCCAAGGTGTACGACGGCAGCGCGGCGTTGTCGCTCGCCAGCGCGCAGGTTCAGGTCGTGGGCGGGCTCATGCCTGGAGAGACCGCACAGGTGTCGTCCGAAGGCACGGGCCGCTTCGTCGATGCCAATGCAGGCGCGAACAAGACATACAGCGTGGACGCGGGCGGCATCACTTTCGCCGACAGCCAGGGCCGGCCGGTGTTCGGGTACGCCCTGGGGCCGCTCGCGGGCACGATCACGCCGCGCACGCTCGAACTCGACAGCGTTACTGCCGCGGGCAAGGTGTACGACGGTACCCGCAGCGCGGCCGTCACCGCCGGGCCGCTCGCGGGGCTGGTGGGCCAGGAGACACTCACCGTCTCCGCCACCGGGCAGTTCGATACCGCGGATGTGGGAAGTGGCAAGCGCGTGAACGTGTCCGTCACGCTGGGCGATGGCAGCAACGGCGGCTTGGCGTCCAACTACGCCCTCGCTCCCGTGCCGCAGGCGAGCGCCGATGTCACGCCGGCCACGCTTACCTATGTGGCGCAGCCGGTGAGCATCCCCTTCGGTGCCGAGCCCGCTTCGCTGACCGGGTCGGTGACCGGCTTCATGGGCGCGGACACGTTGGGTAGCGCAACCTCGGGCAATCTGACCTTCGCCAGCACGGCGAACGCCGGCGCGCCTGCCGGCCGCTATGCGATTCAGGGGTCGGGGCTCACCGCGGCGAACTATGTGTTCGCGCAGCACCCGGACAACGCGACGGCCCTCACCGTGCAGCCCGCGCCCAGTTCCCCGCCACCTGAAACGCCGCGTGACACGCCGATTAACACGTCACATCGGCAGGCCGCGGCCGAGCTGGACGCATCACGCGACGCGGTGATGCCCGAACACACGGTGTCCTCCCCCTCCGAGGGCCGGGTGCTGGACGTCACCCAGGCGCTGCAGGCCGGCTACGCCGATCACTCGCTCAGCTTCCGCAGCCTGCCGGTGGACAGCCTGTCGGAGGAGGGCCTCGCCGCCACGCTGGCCGCCCGGGACCGATACAAGAAGAGCGTCTTTGCCGCCGCATTGGCCCAGCTCGACAAGGACCCACGCCTGGCCGACGCGCCCGACTGTCAAACCGCCCGGCAGGTCGAGACGGGCGAATGCCTGGTCACCGAGGCGCTGAAGCGCGACATCGCGGCCGTCCGCACGACGGTGACCACCGCGGACGCCGGGCAGGGCGCCGCCGGCACGGCAGCCAAACCAGCGGCAGCGGCTCCCCCAGTGGTGGCCAACGCACAACAGGCTGCCGAGCTCATCGCTCAGCATCCTCCGGCCGCCGCCCCGCTGTCGGCGCGCACGCCGCGCAAGGTGAAATCGGCGGCGCTGCCGCAGATCCAGCGCAAGCTTGCGGTCCTGGTGGGTGTCGACCAGTACGCGGACGCAAGGATCCCCGGTCTGGAGAACGCCGTGCGCGACGCGGGCAGCGTGGCGGGCCTGCTGGAGCGCAACCTGGGCTACGAGACCGTGCTCATCCCCAATGGGAGCAAGCAGGCCATCGTCGCCGCGCTCAACCGCCTGGCGCTCGAAGCGGGCCCGCACGATTCGGTGGTCATCTACTACGCCGGGCACGGCGAGCTGGTGCCGTCCACGGGACTGGGCTACTGGCAACCCGCGAACGCGGCGGCGGACCGGCCGGACACATGGCTGTCCAACAGCGACATCGAGAAGATGCTGGCCCGCATCGGCGCCTCGCAGGTGGCGCTCATTTCCGACAGCTGCTATTCAGGCTCGCTCGTGTCGGGCAGCCGCATCCGCGCCTCCGCCGGTTCGGTGAACCCCGATGAGGTGCTGCGCCGCAAGGCTGTGGTGGTCATGTCGTCGGGTGGGAACGAGCCCGTGTTCGACGAAGGCAAGGAGGGTCACTCGCTGTTTGCCTGGAACCTGATGCGCACGTTGCAGGGCGTGTCGAGCTGGCAGGCCGGCGGCAACGTGTTCGAGCGTGTGCGCTACGCCGTGGCGCGCGAGTTGCCGCAGCGGCCGCAATACGGCACCTCGCCGCGCGGGGGGCATGAAGCGGGTGCCGATTACCTGTTCGAACAGCGGCAGCTCGATGGGGGGCGGTAGCGTCGAGCTCCGCTCTCGTTCGGGCTGAGCCTGTCGTAGCCCCGGAGCGGTGGAGCCGGCCGTTCGACAGGCTCAGGGACGAATCGGCGCCCTCACGGAGCGCCCTACCACATCAACGCTGCGTCACGATCGTCACGCGCCGGTTCTCCGGCGCGGCGGGGCGCGCCTTGTCCATCAGTTCCGCGGAACCCTTGCCCTGCGCCGTGAGGCGCTCGGGCAGGATGCCGTGCTGGCTGACCAGGTACTCCACCACCGCTTCGGCCCGCTGCTGCGACAGCCGCAGGTTGTGTTCCGTGCTGCCGCGAGGATCGGCGTGGCCTTCCACGCGGAAGGAATAGCCCGCGAGCTTGTCCGATTGCAAGGCGCGCGCCACCACATCTACCGCATGGCGGCTCTCCGACAGCAGCACCGCCGAGTCGGTCTGGAAAGTGATGAGCAGCGAGGCCCGCCCCGGCCCCGCCGCATGCCCCGACTGCTCCTTCGGCGCCTGCACCGCAGGACGGAATCCGCGCCGCGCGCCTTCGACGGCGGGGGTGGGGCCGTCGATGGACAGGGCATCGATCAGCGCATCCTCCGTCACCTGGGCGCCTTGCAGCACGGGTTCGCGAGGCTGCGCCGCCGCCGCACAGCTCGCTGCCGCCAGCCCGCATATCCACCATCGCCACATGCCGTGCTTCATGTCAGGTTCCCTTTCCTGCGGCCTAGCGCCGCGCATCCTGTCCGCGGCGAATCTATGGCCTGCTTGCACTTGCTGCGAATGACTTTCGACCATTGCCCGCGGCCATCCGCTGGAAGAGCATCGCGTTGCGACCGGCCGCACGACCGGGCCGCACCGACCAAAGGCCGTGCGGCCGTGCGGCATGACCCTGCCACCGGCCGGCACGGCGAGAAGGGCCGTTGAGATGCCAGAACCCGAAGGGCCCGTCGAGTACGGTTCCCCATCCAGCGACATCGCCACCGCGCGCACCGCTCCACTGCCTGCGCATGACGACGACGCCACCCGCGTGGTGCCCGTCACCAGTCCGGGCTCGCAAGTCGCACGTGCTCCGCAGGGCGGTACCACCGACCCGCGCCATGCAGGGCTGCCCGGCGACCGGGCCGCCGCCGAGACCTTGCCGGGCGTGGGTTCGGCCCAGGCGCCCATCCACCGCCAGGTGGGACGCTACCTCGTGCAGGAGCGGCTCGGCCGCGGGGGCATGGCCACCGTGTTCCGGGCGCATGACCCCGGCATCGGCCGCGACGTGGCCATCAAGTTCCTGCATGCCACGCTGTGCGAAGACGAGCAGTACCGCGGCCGCTTCCTGCGCGAGGCCCGTGCCGCGGGCGGCCTGTCGCACCCGAACATCGTGACCGTGCACGACGTGGGCGAGATCGAGGGCCGTCCCTACATGGCCATGGAGCTGCTCCATGGCGAGCCGCTGGCCGATGTGATGGAAAGCGGTCAGCCGCTGCCGGTGCGCGATGTGGTGATCATGGGCATCCAGCTCGCGCGCGCACTTGACTATGCGCATGCCCACGGCATCGTCCACCGCGACATCAAGCCCGGCAACATCGTGCGGTTGACGGGGACCAACACGATCAAGGTCACCGACTTCGGCATCGCCCACATGGAATCGGCCGGCAGCGGCGAGCAGCGCACCCGAGTGGGCGACGTGCTGGGCACGCCTCAGTACATGTCGCCCGAGCAGACGCAAGGCGAAAAGCTCGACGGCCGCTCCGACCTCTTTTCCGCGGGCATCGTCTTCTACCAGATGCTCACCGGGCAGCGCCCCTTCCAGGGCGACAGCCTGGTCGCGCTGGCGATGAAGATCGCCAACGAGGATCCGATGCCCATCGAGAAGCTGCGCAGCGACGTGCCGCATGCGCTGCGGCGCATCGTGGAGCGGTGCCTCGCCAAGCAGCGCGATCGGCGTTTCCAGACCGGGCGCGAGCTGTCCGATGCGCTCAGCCGCGTGCTCGCCGAGCTCGACGAGGCGGCGCGCCGAGGCGAACGCCCACGCATCGTGCCGCTGCGCGTGAAGTGGGCCGCCACCATGGCGCTGATCGTGGCCGTGGTCATGGCCGCCTCGGCCACGCTGATCACGCAGCGCCAGCAGGGCGCGATGATGAAGCAGGTGACCGATTACGGCGCCTCGCTGGCGCGCTTCATCGCCGCGCAGAACGCGGTGGCGGCGTTGGCCGAGGACTGGCCGGTGGTCGAGGTGGCCGTGCAGGAGATGATGAAGACCGGCGACTTCCGCAGCATCGCGGTGGTCGACCGGGAGGGCGTCGTGCGGGCCGCCGGCGATCCGGCGCACGTGGGCCAGCGCTACGCGCCGCCCGCCGCCGAGCCGCTGGGCGCCCGGGAGGGTGGCGTGGCGGTGTCGCGGCACGCCGTGGGCGGGGAGTCGGTGCTGGGCTTCGACGCGCCGATCACCTTCCAGGGCAAGCCGGTGGGCCGCGTCGCCTTCAGCCTGGAGGAGCGGCCGCTGGTGCATGTGGCGCGCCTGTCCATGGGGCTGATGGTGGTGCTGGTGGTGGTCACGGTGCTCGCGGTGGCCCTGGCGATGTACTTCGTTGCCAACTGGTTCGCCCAGCCCATCAAGCTCGTGTCCGACGCCATGGGCGAGATCGCCAAGGGCCGCTTCGACCACCGCATCGCCGAGACGCGCAAGGACGAGTTCGGTCTGTTGTTCGCGGCGTTCGACCGGATGGCGCAGGCCCTGCAGGATGGGGCGCCGCGTTCGCCCGCCCCGGCCACGGTGGCGCCCCCGCACAGCCCTGCCACCCGGGCTGCGTCCAGTGTGTCCGGCGCGTCGGCCTCCACGGCCACGCTGCCCAGTGCGCGTGCCCTTGCCGCACCGATCCCCATGGCCACGGTCGCTCCGGGCATGGGCGCGGCCCCTTCCGCCGCCGGCCGGGCCTATGACCCCAAGGCGACTTCCTGACGTCCCCATGCATCTGTTGCGTCGTGTATTGCGCCGGGCGCGCGTGCTGCTTCCTGCGCTGCTCTCGTCACTGCTCCCGGCCTTGATGGCCGCCTGCGGCACGCCCGTACCTGATGGGCCGGTCGGCGGTTCCTCCAACTTGCTGCCGGGCACCGCTACGGCCGCCTCGAACGCCGAGGTGCTGGGGCGCAGCGACCGCTTCGTGATCGTGCAGCCAACCCGCGATGACAGCCTGCGCTCCCTCGCGGCGCGCTTCCTGGGCTCCGAGGAGCTCGACTGGGTCATCGGCGATTTCAACGGCGTCAATCGCGCCGAACCGGGCCAGCCGCTGGTGGTGCCGCTCAAGAACCTCAACCCCCTCGGCGTGCAGGGCGACCGTATCCAGACGGTGCCCATCCTCTGCTATCACCGCTTCGGCCAGGGCGGCGGCAAGATGGTCGTCTCGCCGGCCAGCTTCGCGGCGCAACTGGAGTGGCTCTCACGCAACCACTACCACGTCATCCGCCTCTCGCAGCTGCTCGACTTCCTCGAAGGTCGGCAGGCGCTCCCCAGGCGCTCGGTGGTCATCACCATCGACGACGGCTACGAATCGGTGCACCGCCATGCCTTGCCGCTGCTGCGCAAGTACGGCGTTCCGGCCACCTTGTTCGTCTACACCGATTTCATCGGCGCAGGCGACGCGCTCAGCTGGTCGCAGCTGCAGGACCTGGCGGCCTCGGGGCTGGTAGACATCCAGGCCCACTCCAAGAGCCACCGCAACCTCATCGAGCGCACGCCGCAGGAGACCGATGCGCAGTACCGCCAGGAGATCGAAGCCGAGGCACGCGTGCCGCGCGAACTGCTGGAACGGCGGCTGCCGGTGCGCGTGCGGCACTACGCGTTTCCCTACGGCGACGCCAACGACACGGTGCTCGAAGTGCTCGCTCGGCAGCAGTACACCCTGGCGGTCACCGTCAATCCGGGCGGCAACGCCTTCTACGCGCAGCCGCTCATGCTGAGACGGACCATGATCTTCGGTGACCACGACATCGAGGCCTTCAAGTCGCGCCTGCAGATCAGCCGGAGCCTGTCCGCGCCATGAGGTCGACGCTGCTTCGCATGGGTTGCCTCCTTGCCGTTGCCGCCGCGTTGCATGGCTGCGGTGGTCTTCCGTCTGCGTCGTCCGATCAGTCTGCCGCCGATGAGTCGGCAGCGCCGCTGCCGACGCGCAAGCAAGCAGGCGCGGCCGCGTTCGAGCGCCGGCTGCGCGAACGCGCGCTGGTGCAGGGCCGGCAGGGCCGCCTCGCTGAGGCGGCGGCCTCCTGGGAGATCCTCACCGTGCTGCGGCCCGACTCTGCGGACTATCGCGAACGACTGGCCGAGACGCGCCGTCTCATCGAGGCTGAGGTGCCGGAGCGTTTGCAGCGCGCAGCACAGTTGCGCAAGCGCGGCGAGCTCGATGCCTCTGCCGGGCAGTACCTGTACGCGCTGTCATTGCAGCCCGACCATGCGGGGGCCGTCGAGGCGCTGCGCGAGATCGAGCGCGAGCGCAACAAGCGCCTGTACCTGGGCAAGCATTCCCGCCTCACGCTTACTCGCCGCGCGGCTACGGAGGCGCAGATGCCGCCGCTCAGCCCGCCGCTGCCGCTGGACGCCAACGAGGTGGAGCATGCGGCGCACCTCGCGACGCAAGGCGAGCTGGACGACGCTATTGCGCTGCTCGAACGGCACCTTGCATTGGATAAGGGTGACAGCACCGCCTGCCAGCTGCTGGCCGACATGTACGCGCGCAAGGCTGAGAAACGGCTCTCGCGAGACAGAGCGGGCCCTCGGGCCGATACCCATTCCTCTGCGACCGCTTCGGCATCGCGCCGGGCCCGCCAGCAGAGCATCGAAGAATCATGTTCTCTGCGCCATGGCGCGGCCCGGGAGGGCTCGGCGACGTCTCGCGCATCAAGTTCCTGAGCCCGCGTCACGAACCGACGCGTGCCAGAGCGGATCAGAATCGATAGCCGAGTCTCACAAAGAACGTGCGCGGTGGCAGGTTGGTGGCCGAGGTCGCGGCGTGTATCACCAGCACGCCGCCGTAGCTGTAGACCTTTTCGTTCTCCAGGTTGTAGATGTACGCATCGGCCGTCCAATGGCGATCGGCCGATTCGTAGGTGAGCCCCAGGTCGGTCTTGTGGTACGCCTCGCGGTAGCCCTTGCGCGGGTCGCTCATATTCTCGGCGGTTGTGTAGCTGCCCGACTCCCAATACACCTGTGCTGAAGGGATGAGCCGGGCACCGCTATCCAACGTGAAGGTGTGCGAATAGCGGGCGCGTGCTGCAAGCCGTGGTGCGTTGGGCAACCTGTGGCCCGAGTTGTCGGCATTGACGTGGGGGACCGGCACCGCTGCGAACAGGTTGTAGGTGACCGGGTTCAAGCCGTTGGCCACAGGATCGAAGAAGGTTTCGTAGCGGGCGTCGAGGTAAGTGAGGTATCCCTGGAGCCGATCCTTGCGCGTGGCCAGCCAGTCGCCCTCGAACTCGACGCCCTTTACACGGGCAGCGCCGGCATTGCCGATCACGGGTATGGGGTTGCCGAACGCATCCAGGCCGATCCTGATGACCTGCAGATCCTTGTAGTCCATGTGGAACACCGTCGCGCTGAGGCCCAGGTTGTTGTCCATCAGCCGCCCGCGCCACCCCGCCTCGATGTTCTTCAGCGTCTCGGGCTTGTAGGTCTGGAACTCGGGTGCCACGTTGGCAACTGCGCCGCCTCCTCGGTAGCCCGTCGAGACCAACCCGTACACCAGATGTCGGGGCGAGAGGTCGTAGTCGAGCCCCAAACGCCAGGTCGTCTTGCTCGAGCGTGCTGCCGCAATCGCCGATACCGGAGGGCCGAGTGGCACCCCGCAGGCCAGTTCCAGGTTGGGCTCGGTCAGCGTGCCGAAAGCGCAGGCCTGGCTGTCGCCATTCGTGGAAAACCTGTCGCGGGTGTGGCGCGCACCCACCGTCGCGCGCAGATCTCGGGCGAGGTTCCATGAAAACTGGCCGAACACCGCCTTCGAGTCGTTCTTGCTGGCGTTGTTGCGCTTGGCGACATCCACCACGCCGACCGCCGCGGGCTCGAAGCCCTCGCCAGGGTCGAAGATCACTGGGGGCGGCAGCACCGTCTTGAGCGGAAAGGCGACCGCGTCTGCGATGTGGATCTTCTGCGCCCCTGTGGTGCGGTCGCGGTAGTAATAGAGCCCGCCCACGAACTTCAATCTGTCGGACTCGTAGTTGACGTCGATCTCGTGGCTCTGCGTCCTGGTGGTCCAGTCCTTGTTGTCTTGAGAGAACAAGCCATTCTCGAAGTCCAGGCCGTCGTTGACCAGTCGCGTCGCTCCCGCCAAATAGGTGACCTTCCACCGGTCGTCGAGCCACCACGACAGGGTGGAGCGGAACGCTTCATGCCGACGGTCCTTCGCGATGTCGGTAGGAGTGTGATAGGCGAGGATGTCTCCGCCCGGGGCGACGATCACTGGTTCGCCCAGGTTGCCGGTGGAAAGATCGGCGTTCGGGAAGTAGTTGTAGCTCGGGTAGTACGTGTCGGGCACGGTTCCCTTGTCATCCGCGCGGGAGAGCGAAGCGCGCCATTGCGCACTGGGTCCGAGTTGCCAGTTCCACGCCAGCCGCACGCTGGAGACGTCGGTTTCGTCATAGCGCCGCGAAGAAGCGCCTCCGTCGACGTAGCCGTCGTTCTTGCGCTTCATGGCGGAGAGGCGAACCTGTGCGTCGCTGCTCACCGGCACATTGAGTACGCCGCGCACGGCGCGGTCGCTGTAATTGCCGTAAGCCACGTCGCCGAAAGCCTCGAACCTGGGCTTGGGGCTGGCCGTTTCGATGTTCACCACACCCGCCGTCGCGTTGCGGCCGTGCACGGTGCCCTGCGGTCCCCGCAGCACCTCGATGCGGTCGATGTCGTACAGGCCGAGGGAAAGGAACTGGAAGTTCGGCTCGTAGATGCCATCGACGTGGACCGCGACGGTCGCGTACGACATGAATGGGTCGCTGCTGCCGATGCCGCGTATCGCAAAGCCGTTTTCCGCAGGCCTCAGGCTCGGAACGGTATTCCAGATGTCCCTGGCGACCGTGATGCCCTGGGCATCCAGCGTCGTCTGGTCGATCACGCTGACCGCCAGCGGCGCCCTTGAAAGCAGCTCGGGACGTCGCTGCGTCGTAATGATCACGGTTTCAAGTTGATAGGGCTGCTGGTTGTCCTGAGCACGGATCGCCGTAGGTGCGAGCAACACGGCGCACCCCATGGCGATCCCGGACAGGCGTGCGCTCGTGGGCCCGTGTTCAGGATCAGACAGCGTCCCGATCATGTGTTCTCCGCATGCATTCGACGACGAGGACCGCGCACGACGAGGACTTGCGCGAGCCTGGTTCAGCGGGGACGACCGCCGAGGTGCGTGTCGAAGAAGCGATAGACCACCTCCGCAAACTCTCGCGACTCCGGAGCCGCTACGTCGATGTGAAAGCCGTGTCCCAGCCCGTCCCAGACATGCAGTTCGGTCGGTACGCCGGCGCGCCAGAGGCGGCGGTGAGTCTCGTAGGCTCCGCTCGCATCGAAGCCTCGACCGCCCGTGGCGATGAGGGTCGGTGGAAACCGGCGCAAGACCTCGGGGAAGTGACCTGGCTGCACGAGGGGGTCGCGCGCATTGGCGCCGGAAAAGTATTCGAAAGGTGGCAACTCGACCCGCCGGCCAATGCGGTCGCCTTGGGTGGGTGGCGGCGTCAGCCTGCCGTCGTCCAGCGGCCATTGAACGAAGGGTGCATCACCGCCGAAGTCGATCGCAGTGGCGCACAGGATGCCGGCCGCTCCTGGGCGCGGCAACTTCTCCTTCTGGAACCAGGCCAGCGACTCGGCTGTCAGCATGCCGCCCGCGGAACAGCCGAAGATCCCGATGTTCTCCGGCCGATAGCGCTTGAGCAGCTCCGCGTAGACGGCCGCAACGTCCTCGCTTGCGGCAGGGAACTTGTGTTCCGGACCCTGGCGATAGCTGACCGACACCACCCGAATGCCGCCGATCCCGGCTATGGGCAGCGACTCGGTCAAGGCGCAGGTGATCTCGCAGACCGAGAACGCCCCGCCATGAAGATTGATAAGGACCCGATTCGCGTTTTGCCTGGCAACGCCAGCGCGGGGTGTGATGTCGAAGACCGGCACATTGGCAATCTTGGTGCGGACGATCTGGCCCGGGTAGCGATCCTTGGCGCGATTCAGGAGCGGTTGAAGGAACTCCTCGATGTGCGCGCGCGCCTTGACGATGTCACCGGGAAACGGCGACTCGAGCGGCACCGTGAACCGACGAATCATCAACTCCCGAGCCTCCGGACTGAGGTAGTTCGAAAGCGGAATCTCTCTGGGCGGCAGGTGCACTGTTCCGTCGGGGTCTGAGCGGGCGCGTTCAGGCGATGCGGATGACACGTTCACCATGCTGAGCAGTCCGACGCAGAGGGCTGCGCAACGCGCGCCGTGCGCTGCACGCCGGGCTACCCGGACGAATTGGAAACGGTTGAATCGCCGTTCATGCAACTGCATCACGCGCTCCTGCAGTCGCTGCCCTGAACACGACAGCCGGATCCATTGGCGAGGGAACGTCCTGGACAGCGGTGGGCGATTCTGCTCCGCCCCTTTGAGCCAAGGCAACGCAAAAGCTCGGTTGCTGTCGCAGTTAAGCCGTTGACGAGGTGCTCCAACCGCGCCTATATGCCTGTTTGCTGCGGCGCGCACGCCGTGATTTCAGCCCGATTGGGGATCGTGCTCTACGGGTGCGCCCGGTACTGCGCTTCAAGCTCCTGGAGCTATCATGGCCCGCTGCTTCTATCGATCGGCATACGCTGTCGAGCGGTAGATGCTGGAGTGTGGGTGCAGCATATGCGAGCCGTATCAGGTTTTGTGGAGTCCCTGGTGGCCGCCGAGGTGGTGCTCCTTGTGTCCTCGAAGCGCGCCTGGGCTCGGCCGTTCTCGAGGGAAGGGCCGATGTGGGTTCGGCCACATTCCGCACACCGACCTCGCACTCGGCCATGGAGACGCCCGCGCGCGGCGGTGGCAGAGGACGGACGATGGCCATCTCCGACTTGTGGCGGGCCGATCGAGGCCTGTGGCCGCTCATGACCAACTGCCTCCTGTTGCGGGCAGCCCTGGGCTTCTGGCTCCTGATTCGCGCCACGAGCCTCGGTGCTGCTGAACAGGCATCGGAGACCCCGAGAACCATCACGGTCTGGACGCGTGCCGCCTTCAGTGCCGTGGAGGCAGAGATCATCCGGGAGTCAGCGGCGTCGTTCAATGCCATGCAGCGCCGCTACAGGGTCGACGTGCAGGCGCTGAACTACCGCAACTACCACGAGTGGGTGCACAGCCTTGCTGTGACTGGCACGCTGCCTTGCGTACTGGAGATGGACGGTCCGTTGATGGCCGAGTTCGCCTGGCCCGGCTATCTGCGTCCGCTGGATCCCTTCATGTCGCAGCGAATGCGTGAGGATTTCCTGCCGTCCATCCTGGCTCAGGGCACCTACCGCGGGCACATCTACAGCCTTGGACAGTTCGATTCCGGGCTCGGTCTGTGGGCGAACCGGCGTCACCTCGAGGCGGCCGGAGTGCGTATGCCCACCGTGGCGCAGCCCTGGACTCTGACCGAGTTCGAGCGGGCGTTGGCCAGCCTGGCGCGGGTGCGAGGCGTCGACTATCCCCTGAGCCTTGCGTTGTACACGGGAACCAGTGAGTTCTTCGCCTACGCGTACCTGCCCATCCTGACGGGCTTTGGCGGCGATTTCATCGACCGCAAGACGTATCGGAAGTCACTCGGTGTGTTGGATGGGCCTGCATCGGTGGCAGCGATGACACGCCTCCAGTCCTGGTTCCGTAAGGGCTGGACTCGTGCGGATTACGCCCACGACAACGACTTCGAGAAAGGGAGGAATTCGTTGCTATGGAGCGGACACTGGAGGTACGCAGAGCTGCGCCGGGCGCTGGGTGATGACCTCGTGCTGCTGCCACTGCCTGACTTCGGGCACGGGCTGAAGACCGGCATGGGTTCATTGAGCTGGGGCATCACCAGCACGTGCCCCGACCCCGCGGGTGCCTGGGGTTTCGTGTCGCACCTCGTGTCGCCGGCCGAGATCCTGCGGATGACCAATGCCAACGGGGCGGTGCCCGCTCGCCGGTCGGCCCTTTCGCGCTCCGTGCTCTATGGCCCCGGCCGGCCGCTGCAGGTGTACGTGCAGCAGCTCTTCTCCGGTGCCGGCATCCCCCGGCCCGCCACCCCGAACTACAGCATCATCAGCAGAGAATTTTCCAAGGCAGTCGAGGCGATCATCGCGGGCAAGGACGTGCAGGCCGAGCTCACGCGGGCCGCACGAGCGATCGATGAAGACATCGCTGCGAATCGGGGATACCCGCAATGAGTCGCGTGCCTTGGGCTCTTTTGACCGCTTGGTGCTGCCTATGACGAGTGGTGGGATCAGACAGAAGATCCTCCTCGTTCTGGTCGGCGTGCTGGCCCTCAGCACGATCCTCAATGCGCTGCTGGCTTCCTACTTCACCGACCGGCAGAACGAACGAGCGGCCTTTGCGAGTCTGCGCAAGGACCTGCTGGCCTGGGAGACCGAACTGCAGTCGCTGACCACGCAACTCGAAAGCGTTGCGCTCGCGACGGTGGGCGATGCGGCGATCCTCGACCAGTTCGGCGAGTTGATGACGGTCGAGTTCAATCTGGCCGATCCTCACAGGGTGGCCGAACAGTCCGAATGGGGCCGAGTGCTCGGCTATCGAAAGGTAGGCTCGCTCAACCGCCTCCAGCTGGCCATGCGCACCGGTGGGTTCTCCAGCATCGCGGTGTATACCCACGGCCGGCTCAGCCACGCGGTCTCGCCGTCGCAAGCGGGCATGAGCGTGTTGCGCTCGGACGGCCGGTGGTCCTGGGTCACGGTTGCGGCGGACGCACAGGGCAAACTGCCGTTCAAGGGCTGGCCCGCATGGAAGGAAGGTCTTCCTTCCAGCACGCAGGAGACCCTGTCCCGAACACCGACGGAACCAGAGCTTTCGTTCGTCTTCCCGTCGTCGGGTGATGCGCTGATCGAAATCTCGGTGCCCGTACAGGGCTACTCGGAGGAAGCGCGTACCGATGCCCCGCAGCCGGTGGCGAAGTTCTACTCCGAGCTGTCGGTGGCGGGTCAGCCCGCACAAGGCAAGGTAGACACCCCGGCCAGCGGCGTGGCCGGCAGGAAGCCGGAAATACTGGCCGTCGTCGTCTTTCGCAAGTTCATTGACCGGGCCATGCTGGAAAGCGTGGCGCGGATCACGGGCAAGGTGCCGGCGCTGCTGTCGCCGGATGGCCTTCGCACCCAGTTCCTTGCCGGGCAGTTCCCGTTGCCGGCCGATCTGCTTCCGCCCACGCTGAATGGGGGCGCCTCCCATCTCACCTGGTCGGGGCAGCGTGTGGTGTCGGTGGGGGGGGAATCCTTCTACGTGGAGTGGATGCCCTGGCCGCAGAACGCGCCGCCGCGTCTCGTGCTCGCCCTCGCCGCGCCGCGCGACGAGACCCTGGCCAACATCCGCCAGACGGTGATTGCAATCCTGCTCGTGTCGGCTGCCACTCTGATGCTGAGCGTCGTGATCGGTCTGTGGTGGGTGAGACGCTTCACCGATCCGATCGTGCGCCTCACTGCCGCCATCAAGGGCATCAGGACCAGGGATCGCGAAGGCCCAGTTTCGCCCCACCGCGCCATGGAGCGACTGCCCGCGGAGGACCTGCTCGCGCCGGGTGAGGTGGGGGCGCTCGCGCAGGCGTTCAACGAAATGATCGGTGAGCTCCAGCGCTCGTTCGAGACCCTGGAGCAGCGCGTGCAGTCGCGTACCGCCGAGCTGCGGCAGCAGGCGCGCTATCTGCGCACATTGATCGACATGCTGCCCATGCGTGCCTGGTTCAAGGACACACAGAGCCGATTTCTAGCAGTCAACCAGGCGGAGGCGGAAGTCTGCGGCGCCACTCCCGACCAGCTCGTGGGCAAGTCCGATCTCGACGTCTGGCCTGCGGAAGTCGCGCAGGCTCACCGCGCGGACGATGCCGAGGTGATGCGTACGCGCGAGCGCAAGACTGTGGAGGAGACCCGAACGCTGCCAAACCGCACCGTATGGCTGGAGAGCTTCAAGGCGCCGGTCATCGACGAGGACGGCACGGTGCTGGGCACGGTGGGTGTGGTGCGTGACATCAGCGAACGCAAGGCGGCGGAAGCCGCGCGAGAGACGGCGCTGGCCGAGGCGCAGCGGCTGGCGCGTCTGCGCAGCGAGTTCCTCGCCCAGATGAGCCATGAGCTGCGCACCCCGCTGAACGCCATCCTGGGCTACGCACGCATGCTGCAGGACGGTAAGTCGCCCGACGAGCAGCGCGTCAGGGGGCTGCGCATCATCGAGGACAGCGGCCGGCACCTGCTCGCGCTGATCGAGGACATCCTGGACCTGGCACGCATCGATGCGGCCAAGCTGGCGCTGTATCCCTCCGACGTCGATCCGTCGAGGTTCCTGGCGACGGTGTGCGACATCGTGAGCAGCAACGCAGAGCAGAAGGGCCTGGCATTCAACTGCCATCGGGCGGGACCGCTACCACCCGCCGTGCGGGTGGACGAGAAGCGGTTGCGGCAGGTGCTGCTGAATCTCCTGTCCAATGCCATCAAATTCACCGACCGCGGTCAGGTCACGCTGCGCGTCCAGGCGCAGCCGCTCACCACGGGTCAGGCCCGGGACGTGTCGATGGTGCGCATGCGCTTCGAGGTGCACGACACGGGCATCGGCCTGAGTCCAGCTCAGCTGAAACTGCTGTTCCAGCCTTTCGAGCAGGTGGCCGAGACGACCCGGCGCGAAGGCGGCTCGGGCCTCGGGCTGGCGATCAGCCGGCAGCTCGTGCGGCTGATGGGCGGCGACGTCGAAGTGCAGAGCCGCCCCCGGGAGGGCAGCGTCTTCTCCTTCCAGCTCGACCTGCCTCTCGGATATGCCCCGGACTCCGTGGCGCCGGCTGCCGGCGTGCCGAGTGGCTATGTGGGGCCGCGCAAGAAAGTGTTGGTCGTCGACGATGTCGAGCAGAACCGCACCATGCTCTTCGAACGGCTCACCGGCCTGGGCTTCGAAGTGCAGGAGGCGGCCGGCGGGCAGGAGGCTCTGGACGTCGCCACTCGCAGCCGGCCCCACGTGGTCATCATGGACGCCATGATGCCGGGGATCGATGGCTTCGACGCAACCCGGCGATTCCGGCAGATCCCCGGGCTGGCCGATGTGCCGGTCATCATGACCTCGGCGAGTGCCTCCCCCGAGGTGTGGATACGCTCCAAGGAAGCGGGTGCGGATGCTTTCATCGCCAAGCCGATCGACGACGCGGCGCTGCTGGAGCAGCTGAGGAGCCTGACGGGTCTGACGTGGATATACGGGAAGCTGACGCAGGTGGCGCAAGCCGATCAGGAGCTGGTGTATCCGCCGGACGAGGAGATGCAGGTGCTGCGACACCTTGCTCGCGTGGGCAACATGCGCCTGCTGCGCGAGCGAGCCGAGCACTTGCGTGCCGCTGATGCACGCTACGAGGCCTTTGCGGCGCGCATCGCCCACCTGGCAACCGGCTTCCAGTCGCGGGCCATCCGGGCGCTGGTGGAGGATGAGGGTCCCTGAGCGGCGTCCCGAGTGGTACAGGCCAGGGTTTGCCGTCTGTCACTGCTATGCTCGCGGTCGTTGGTGCCTGCGTGGTGCGTCGTTGCCATGCGGGTTAAACGGGAAGCAGGAAGGCATGGTCCACCGGGACCCCGCTCAACCTGCGCTGCCCCCGCAACGGTAAGCGGACGGGGTGATCTCACCCCCGCTCGTGCCCCCAGCCACTGGAAGACATGGTCTTCCGGGAAGGCCGCACGGGTCGTTTCCGCCAGCCCGGATACCGGCCAACGGGGGGCGCGATGCGCAGAAGCGTCGCGCTGCATGGTGGGCTCTTGCGGGGAAGCTGGAGCGCACGACACATACTTCGCTTCACTTCCGTTCCATGTCTGTTTCTTTCCAGCGCACGGGCCGCTTCGTGTTCTCGCTCGCGTCCCTCATGGGCGCGTTTCCCGTTCTTGCCGTGCCTGAGGCCGACACCACGCTCGGCACCGTCACTGTCACCGCCACCCGCAGCCCCAGCCGCGTCGCCGACCTCATCACCGAAGTCACGGTGATCGACCGCGAAATGCTCGACCGCATGAGTGGCCGCACGTTGGTCGAGGTGTTGTCCACCGAGCCCGGAATCCAGTTCACCAGCAACGGCGGTCTGGGCAAGAACAGCGGGCTCTTCATCCGCGGAATGGACGCGCGCCACACGCTGCTGCTTGTGGACGGCGTACGCGTGGGATCGGCCACGACGGGCGCGCCGTCGCTCGACAACCTGCCGCTCGAATCCATCGAGCGCATCGAGATCGTGCGAGGCCCGATGTCAGCGCTCTACGGCAGCGATGCAGTGGGCGGCGTGATCCAGATCTTCACGCGGCGCGGCAGGCCCGGGCTGTATCCCAACGCCAAGGTGACGGTCGGCTCGAATCGATATGGGCAGATGGCCGCAGGTGCCGCCCTGGGCGAGGGCGCTTTCGATGCCGCGGTGCAGGTTCAGCACACCGAGACGCGCGGGTTTTCGTCGACTCGACCAGGTGCGCAGTTCGGCAACTTCAATCCCGACGATGATGGCTTCGTGCAGGACGCCGGCAGCGTGCGCCTCGGGTGGCAGGCCACGCCTGATTGGCGTGTCGAGGCGCTGGCCCTGGAAGCGGATGGCGTGTCCCGTTACGACGACGGTCCCGGCGTCGACTCCAAGGCCCAGCTGCGCAATCGCGTGGTCTCGCTGCGTGCCAGCGGCCGGGTGGATGGCGGGTTGCGCACGACTTTCACCATGGCGCGCTCGGAGGACGAGTACGACACCCTGGCTACGGCGAGCCCGTCCGGATCGCTCGGTCCCATCGAGACGGCGCAGAAGCAGTTCACATGGGAGGGTTCGCTGCCCACCCCCGCCGGTACGGCACTGGCGGTGCTCGAACGCATCGAGCAGGATGTCTCGCGCCCCGGCACTCAATTCGCCGCCACGCACCGAACCGTCGATGCGGCGGCCTTGGGACTGCACGGCAGCGCGGCCGGGCATACGTGGCAGGCCAGCCTGCGCCACGATCACAACTCGCAGTTCGGCGACCAGACCACCGGCGGTCTCGGCTGGGGCTACCAGTTCGCGCCGCAATGGAACGTGGGCGCCAGCGTCGGCACGAGCTTCGTGGCCCCCAGCTTCAATCAGCTCCATTTCCCAAGCTTCGGAAATCCCAACCTGCAGCCGGAGGAAGGCAAACATGGCGAGCTGAGCGTGCGGTGGAGCGGCGAGCAGCACAGCGTACGCGCGGCCTGGTTCGACAACCGCATCCGCCGCTTCATCACCAGCGGTCCGGCGCCCGCCAACATTCCTCGCGCTCGAATGGACGGCTTGAGCGTGTCGTACGAGGGCCATGTGGGCGACTTTTCGCTGGGTACGTCGTTCGATCACATCGATCCGCGCGATAGGGCCAACGGTACGCAGTTGCCTCGTCGCGCGAGGAACGCGGCCAGGGCGCGAGCCGACTGGACGACCGGCGCAACGACGCTGGGCGCCTCTCTGCAGGCGTTTTCCTCGCGCTACGACAACAACGCCAACACCATCCGCCTGGGCGGCTACGCCACGCTCGACCTGCGCGCCGAATGGCGTTTCGCGCCCGATTGGTCGCTCGGTGCTCGCCTGAACAACGTGGCGGACAAGCACTACGAGACCGCGTTCGGCTTCAACCAGCCGGGGCGCGAGGCTTACTTCAGCATCCGCTATGCGCCGAGGTGAGCGATGCGTGAACTGATCCTCGGAGGCCAGAAAAGCGGCAAGACGCGCGTGGCTTTGTCGCGCGCCCTCCCGTGGCTCGGAGTCGACGGCCACGAGGCCGTGCTGGTCGCCACCGCGCAGGCCCATGACGCCGAGATGGCCGAACGCATCGCGCGCCACCTGGCGGATCGAGCCGCGCGGGTGCCCGGCATGCGAACCCAAGAGGAGCCCCGCGAGCTGGCGCGCGCGTTGAACACGCTCTGTGCGCCCGAGCGTCTCGTCGTCGTGGACTGCCTCACCCTGTGGCTCACCCAGCTCGCCATGCCGATGGGCCAGCCGGCGCCTGGCGCCGCGCACATCGAGGCCGCCGTGGACGCGCTGGTGCATGCCATCGCGGAGGCCCGCGGGCCGCTCGTCCTGGTGTCCAACGAGATCGGGCTGGGCCTGTCGCCGCTGGGCGCCGAAGCGCGCCGCTTCGTCGATCTGCTGGGCACGCTGCATCAGCGCGTGGCCGCGGCCTGCGAGCGGGTGACGCTGGTGGTGGCCGGCTGCGAATGCCCGATCAAGGGAGGCGCACGGTGAGCCGGCGCGCCTTCGTCGCCGCGCTGCTCGCGTTCGCGGCCGCAGCAGCGCAGGCCTCGATCTCGGTGACCGACGACCGCGGCCGCACGGTCGAGCTGCGCGATCCGCCCGCTCGCATCGTCACGCTGCTGCCTTCGCTCACCGAAACCGTCTGCGCCTTGCAGGCCTGCGACAGGCTGGTCGGCACCGATCGCTATTCCAACTGGCCCGAGCGCGTGAACCACCTGCCCAAGCTCGGCGGGCTGGAGGATGCGCAGCTCGAACGCATCGTCGCCTTGAAGCCCGACCTGGTGCTCGCCGCCTCGTCGGCGCGGGTGATCGACCGACTCGAGGCGATGGGCGTGAAGGTCATCGCCCTGGAGCCCAAGAGCCTGGCCGACATGCGCCGCGTGATGGACAAGGTGGCCGCGAGCCTCGGCATGCCGGACGCCGGCCGCGCGCTGTGGCAGGAGGTCGACCGCCGCACCACGGCGGCGGCTGCGAAGGTGCCCCACGCGCTGCGTGGCGCCCGCGTGTACTTCGAGGTCGCTGCCGCGCCGTACGCGGCGAGCGAAAGCTCCTTCATCGGCGAGACGCTCGCGCGGCTGGGGTTGGGTAATGCCGTGCCCGCCTCGCTGGGGCCGTTCCCGAAGCTGAACCCTGAGTACGTCGTGCGCGCGCAGCCCGACATCGTGATGGCCGCCGAACGCAGCCTCGCCGAGATGCCAAAGCGCCCGGGCTGGTCGGCGCTGCGTGCCTTGCGCCATGGACGGCAGTGCGGCTTCGAGGCCCCGCAGTACGAGATCCTGATCCGCCCCGGCCCACGCCTAGGCGAAGCGGCCGAGCTGATGGCCGATTGCCTGGCCAAGCTCCCGCAGGAGCGGCCATGACGAACGCCAGCCTGGCCATGCGCTCGGGCGGTGCGCAGACGTGGACCGTGCCGCGCCTCGCGCTGGCGTTGTCCCTGGCGGGATGCCTTGCGATCGTGGCGGGTCTCGCCGCGGGCAGCGAAGGCTGGTCCTTCGCGTGGCGGGAGGAGTGGGAGCTGATCGCGGCGATTCGCGCGCCGCGCACGGTGGGGGCGCTGCTCGCCGGGTCGCTGCTCGGGCTCGCCGGTGCCATCGCGCAGGGCCTGTTCCGCAATCCCCTGGCCGACCCGTATCTGCTCGGCGCGGCGGCCGGCGCGGGGCTGGGCGTGGTGCTCGTGCTGGCCGCGGGTGGGGCGCTGGGCGCCGCCGTGGGCCTTGCCACGGCCAGTGCCTTGCTGCAACTCGGGCTGGTGGGCGCGGCGTTCGTCGGTGCCATGGCGGGCGTGTCGCTCACGCTGATGCTGGCTCGCGGGGCAGGGCGCCCGCTGGTGCTGCTGCTGTCGGGCGTTGTCGTGGGCGTGCTGATCGCGGCCGTGTCCGATCTCGTGATGCTCATTTCGCCCGAAGCCATGCGCGGCAAGCAGGTCTTCCTGCTCGGCACCACGGGCTTCCTGGGGTGGGACAGCGTGGTGGTCATGGGCACGGCGCTCCTGTTTGCGCTGCCGGTGGCGCTGCGCCACGCCCGAGCGCTCGATGCGCTGGTGCTCGGCGAGGACAGCGCCGCCAGCCTCGGCCTGCACCTGCCGCACGTGCGCCTGCTGCTCGTGGTGCTGATGGCGTTGTGCACCGGCTGCGCGGTGGCGCAGGCGGGGCTGATCGCCTTCGTCGGCCTCGTGGCGCCGCACCTCGTGCGCCGCTGCGTGGTGGTCACGCACGGCGCGCTGCTCGCGCTGGCGGCGCTGGCCGGCGGCGTGCTGCTGCTGGCTTCCGACGTGGCGGCGCGCAGCGTGATCGCACCGCAGGAGCTGCCAGTGGGCGTGCTCACGGCGGTGCTCGGCGGCGTGTACCTGCTCGTGCTCTTGCGCAGGAGGTCGGCATGGTGACCGGGCCGCCCTTGTCCGCCGAGACGCTGTCGCTGCGGCTCGGCGGGCGCCGCGTGATCGATGGCCTGTCGCTGGCGCTGCAGGCGGGGCAGTGGGCCGCGATCGTGGGCCCCAATGGGGCAGGCAAGAGCACATTGCTGTCGTTGCTGGCCGGGTTGCGCGCGCCCGAAGCCGGCCAGGTGCGCCTGATGGGCCGTCCACTGCACGGCTGGACCTCTCGTGCGCGGGCGCAGCGCCTGGCGTGGTTGTCGCAGCAGGGCGAAGCCGACGGTGAAATCTCCGCACGCGATGTGGTGCGGCTGGGCCGCTTGCCGCACCATGGATTGTTCGGCACCGTGACCGAAGACGACGAGCGGGCGGTCGAGGCCGCCATGGCCGAGACCGAATCGACGGCGTATGCCCAGCGGCGCCTGAGCGAGCTGTCGGGCGGCGAGCGGCAGCGCGTGCTGCTGGCGCGCGCGCTGGCGGTGCAGGCCCCGGTGCTGCTGCTGGACGAGCCGACCACGCACCTGGACCCGCCGCACCAGCGCGCGTTGGTGCGCAGCCTCGTGGCACGCGCCCGCGCCGGCGTGGCGGTGGCGGCGGTGCTGCACGACCTCACGCTCGCGCTCGCCGCCGACCGCATCGTCGTCATCGAAGCGGGGCGCGTGCGGGCCGATGGCTCGCCGGACGACGAGGGAGTGCGCCGCACGCTGGTGGAGGTGTTCGGCGGCGCGCTGAGCATCGAGCCGGTCGGCAGCGCCCGGTGGGCGGCACTGCCGGCCTTGTGATGGAGACGAAACGATGATCGAGACTGCCTTCGCCCACGCGGCGCAAACGCTGCTGTGGCCCGTGATGGTGCTGCTGGCACTGGCCTTCCTCTATGCCTTGTGGGCCGGCGGCGCGGCCTTGATGGAGGCGTGGCTGCGCTGGCGGCAGCCCGCGTTTGCCGCGCTGCCCGTGGCCCCCGACATGCCGCTCGAAGAGCTGGAACTGTGGGCCTCGCGCCGGCTGGAGCCCTCGCGGCTGCTCAGCCGGCTGAGCCCGATGCTCGGGCTCATCGCCACCATGATCCCGCTCGGCCCGGCGCTGCAAGGGGTCGCCTCCGGTCAGGGCCAGCAGGCACTGGCGGTCTTCAGCAGCGCGTTTGCCGGCGTGGTGCTGGCCCTGGCCGCCGCGGCCATCGGGCTGGCGGTGTACTCCGTGCGGCGTCGTTGGCTGCTGGTCGAGCTGCTGGCGGTGCGCAAGGCGCGAGGGGTGGCGCAATGAGCGGCTCTCTTCGCCGGAGCGTGGCATGAACCGTCTGCGCCCGCTCGCCGAAGACGATGACGATCCGATGCTCTCGGCCGTCAATCTGGTCGATGTGTTCCTCGTCCTGGTGGTGGCCTTGCTGACCGCCGTGACCTTGCAATCGCCTGCGGACGCCAGCCACGCCGCGCCGGTAAGCAACGCCGGCGAACCCGGCATGGAAATGGTGGTTCGCGAGCATGGCCAGGAGGTCCGCTATCGCGGCAGTGGCGGCGCGAGCGCGGGCGAAGGCGTGCGGGCCGGCGTGGCCTACCGCTTAAAGGACGGCAGCATCGTCTACGTGCCCGAAGCCAAGGAGGCCTCCCGGTGAGGCGCTGGCGCGTGCTGCTGGCCGCATGGCTGTGTGCCGGCGCCGCGCAGGCGCAGTCGCTGCTGTGGATCACCACGGACCTCACGCCGCCGGCACGCACCGCGCTGGTGGAGAAGCTGGCCCGCGAGGAGGGGCTGGCCGTGGAGCACGTGGAGTATCCGGTGCGCGGCGCGCCCCAGCTCGACGGCACGCAAGGTGCAACGCTCGCCCGTGCGCTGGCCGTGGCATCTCTGGTGTGGATCGATGCGCCGCATGCCATGGCGCTGGCGCGCCTGCACGGCCTGCTGGATGCCGCGCTGGCCCCGCACGCCCGGCGTGTGTTGTGGGTCGGCCCGCAGGCGCTGGGTGGCGACCCGCAGGGTGTCGCC
>CBINBY010000069.1:0-26648 GCA_966248995.1 uncultured Burkholderiales bacterium
ACCACACCCGTCTGACTCAAGCCAACATGCCTCCTCGATAGCCGGTGTGGTTCAAACAGAAATTCGAATTCGGCTTGGCAATGAAGAACACAAAACGTTGACTACTCCGGAAGTCCCTGTAAAGGGTTAGGCCCCGCTCGCGAGTTCGGCAACATACTGTTTGTAGCCATTCTCTGACTCGTTGACGAGCACCCAAGCCCTCTTGTAGCAGCCCGAGGGAAGCTGACTGTCGATGGAAACGACTTGCGCCAATGCCTCTGCGTGGCCGAGCGATAGGAGTACCGCCTTTTGAAGTGCCAGCAAATGCAGATGATTGCGAACGCACCGCGACTCAGACTTGTGCAACAAGAGCAGTGCAGACGAACTGGGCGTGTGCCGACTGACGAACTCGTGCAAGAGCTCGTGGAAGACGATATCGGCCTTGTACCGCAGCGGCACAGGCTCCGGGGAGAAGGAACGCAGCACGTAGCGCATGTTCACGCTCAAGCCGAAAATGGCTTGCGACGGCGAGTTGCACAGCGTGAGCGAGACTTGCCGGGGCAGAGGTTCGACGGATTTGCCAGTCAGCGCAGTAACGGTGGCTAGCATTGAGGGGCCGACCGCCTCCCATGTAGCCCTGAACTCAGGTAGCTGGGATTGGAGCTCAGCAACCCACTCTGGCTTGATTGCCTCTCCGGAGCACCGTTCGTCGGACCGCTCGCGGTAGACGAGCTCTATCGAATTGGACGCTGCTGTGATACCGGGGGGCACACACAGAGCAATGCAGACAAGAAGGCTCAATACGCGCATGTGTTGCGGGGCCTAACGTTAATTGGGCCGAACGGCCGGATCAAACCGCTTCGGCCCATTTTCTGCGCTTTCGATCATCAGCTCATCCCTCGTGCCCCTGAAAGTAGGAGCGACTTTCCCCCTTCGGGGGCGATGCGGTGGCGGATTAGGCCGACCAAATTCCGGCGGATGAATCGTTTCACGAACTCCGCGCCGGGAGATCATACGGATGCTGCTACGCAGACATCGCCGGCCCCATCTGGGAAGTTCGAGACTTCTGCCCAAGTGACCACGGCGGTTGCCCCGCGCCGTTTGCTCGACCGTGTGCGCGATGCAATCCGGTTGCGGCACTACTCG
This sequence comes from uncultured Burkholderiales bacterium, assembly GCA_966248995.1. Taxonomy (GTDB): domain Bacteria; phylum Pseudomonadota; class Gammaproteobacteria; order Burkholderiales; family Burkholderiaceae_C; genus Albitalea. The sequence continues at coordinate 1,126 of CBINBY010000069.1, forward strand.
ATCCGCACCGAAGACACCTATGTGGACTGGGCCCGGCGTTTCATCCTGTTCCATGGCAAACGCCATCCTGAAAAACGATGGGGGCTGCCGAGGTCGCGGCATTCCTGACTTATTTAGCCACCGAGCGCGGTGTAGCCGCAGCCACGCAGAACCAGGCCAAGTCGGTGCTGCTGTTCCTGTACAAGGAGGTGCTGGGCATCAGCTTGCCGTGGCTGGACGAGATCGTGGGGGCCAAGAACCGGGATCGTCTGCCGGTGGGATTGACCTCCCCGGAGGTGCGCACGCTGCTGCACAAGTTGAGCGGTACCTCCTGGCTGGTGGCCGCGCTGCTGTACGGCACCGGGATGCGGTTGCTCGAAGGCTTGCGGCTGCGGGTCAAGGATGTGGACTTTGAGCGCCGCGAACTGGTCGTGCGCAGCGGCAAGGGGGCCAAGGACCGTGTGACGGTGCTGCCGGAGAACGTGGTGCTGCCTTTGAAGGAGCAGTTGACGCGCGCCAAGGTGCTGCATGACCGCGACCTGGATGCCGGCTTCGGAGCGGTCTGGCTGCCCGACGCGCTGGCGGTGAAGTACCCGAATGCGTCGCGCAGCTGGGACTGGCAGTGGGTGTTTCCCGGCACTGCCCGCTCCGTGGACCCGCGCCAGGGGCGTCGAGCGCCGGCATCACCTGCACGAGGCCTCGATCCAGAAGGCAGTTGCCGGCGCGGCGCGGCGCGCGCGGATCATCAAGCCTTGTTCCCCCCGTGTGTTCCGGCACTCGTTCGCCACGCACATGCTGCAGGCCGGCTATGACATTCGAATGGTGCGGGAGCTGTTGGGACACAGCGATGTAAAGACCACGATGATCTAAACGCATGTGCTCAACCGCGGTGGGCGCGGCGTGCGCAGCCCGTTGGATCAACTCTGAGAGGACGTGAACTCGACGCTGACGAACGGCCGGAAGTGGCCGCGAGGGCAAACCATGGAGGCTGTGGCTCGCGACCCGCAGTCCTTGTCCAACGCCTGCCGTGCTTGGTGGCCACCGATGCGCCCGATGCCGGCGATGGCGAAATCCGCCGTCTTCATGGGGGTGCTCCCCACAGCGGTGCCGCGGGTGTGCCTACGATCAGCTCCATGCCATGGCCTTCGAGGCGCTCGATCACCGTGCGCGGGCCATCGCGGCGCAGCTCGATGCGCGCCACGCCCTGGCCCACGCGCAGCGGATCGACGGCAAGCCGCGGCAGCCAGTCGGGTAGGCGCGGGGCGATGTGGCAGCGCTGGTGCGGCGCATCGGGCACCAACCCGAGCAGCAACTGCACGGCCAGCAGCGGCGCCGCGGCTGACCAAGCCTGCGGGATGTTCGCCTGCCGGTATGGCACCGGAGCACCGTACGCGCGGTCGAAGCCGCCGTACAGCTCCGGCAGCCGATCAGCCTCGAACGCCGCGGCCGCGTCCAGCACTGCCTTGATCAGCGCGAAGGCGGCGTCGTGCAGCCCATAGCGCATCAGCCCCGCGGCCGCGACCAGCGTATCGAACGGCCACACCGAGCCGCGTTGGTAAGACACGGGGTTGTAGGCCGGGTTGTCGGCGCTCAGCGTGCGCAGGCCCCAGCCGCTGTACATGTCCGGTGCGAGCAGCCGGCGGGCGACGAGGGCGGCGCGCTCGGCGCCCGGAAGGCCGCACCACAGCAGATGGCCGGCGTTGGACGCCACGGCGTCGACCTGGCGCTTGCCGGCGTCGAGCGCCAGCGCGTAGCAGCGGGAGCCGTCCATCCAGTAGAGCGCTTCCACGCGCCGGCGCAGCGCCCGCGCCGCATCGTGCAGGTGTTGCGCGTGTGTCGTGTCGCCGAGGATGTCCGACAACTCGGCCATGGCGAGTCGCGCGGCGTAGAAATAGCCCTGCAGCTCGACGGTGGCCAGCGGCGGCTGCGCTTGCCGGCCCGTGGTGTCGACGATCGCGTCGCCGGCATCCTTCCAGCCCTGATTGAGATGGCCCTTGCGGCTGCGCGAGCGGTACTCCTGCAGGCCGTCGCCGTCGCAGTCGCCGAACGTGTCGCACCAGTGCAGGGCGCGCAGCGCAGTGTCGAAGTGGCGATCGAGTAAAGACCGGTCGCCGCTCCAGCGCCACGCATTCCACAGCGCGAGGCAGTACAGCGAGGGCGTGTCGTGCGTGCCGTAGTAGGGGGAGTAGGGCAGTTCGCCGCGGTGCGTCAGCTCGTCGTGCCGCAGCTCGTGCGGCAGCTTGCCGGGCTGCGCGTCGCGAAAGTCGTCGCGCTCGCGGGCCTGGTGTGTCGCGAGGGCGGCCAAGGCTCCCTCGGCGAGCCAGGGGCCATCGATGCTGCCCATCAGCGACGGCCACAGCGAATCGCGGCCGAAGAGCGTGAGGAACCACGGGGCGCCAGCCGCCACGAATGCCGGCGCGCCGGCTTGTGGCATCGCAAGCGCATGGAGGTCCTGGCGCCCTCGTTCGAAGGGGCCGGCGATGAGCGCATCGGCATGCAGCTCCATGCGCCGGGGGTCGACGACGGGTTCCGGCTCCGGCGCATGCGGATCGCTGGCCATCCCGAGCGTCTGGCCGTCCACCTCGGGCAGCGCCTCCAGGCAGCATCGCCAGGATCGTCCATGTTCGAGCGCCAGTTCGAAGTTCAGCCGCGAGCCGACGAGATCAAAACGCTGCTTCGGTGCGATGCGCACTTGCAGGCCACGCACGAAGCCGTCGCGCTCGTAGCGCATCGTGAAGCCGTCTTCGCGCAGCAGCCGCACGGTGCGCAGGCGCGCCACCACCGTGGTGTCCTTCACCTGGAACAGGTCTCCGAAATCGGCATCGACCTGCACGGTGAAGCGCAGACGCAGGGGCCGCCGCGCGAACGATGTGACCTGGAAATCATCGTGCAGCGCGCCGTCGACCCGCCGGTTCAGCGTGAACACCACCGTACCGGCTTCGACTTCGCCCTGTGCGTCGCGCAGCGGGCAGTTCTGGAAGTGCCACTGCGCGCTGCCATGGCCCTGGCAGGCGCGGCCCAGCAGTTGCCACCGGCAGCCGTTCACCTCGAACCGGTAACTCGACAGCACGCGCGTGTCGCCCGCGAACAAGCCATACGCACCATCGGCGTGAATCTGTCCGGCGATGTCGCTGAGCAGGGCGACACCGTGGCCGTGCAGCGTGGCCGCGGGCTCGAACAGGCGCACGTCAGGCATAGACCACGCCGACGAGCAGGCCCCAGATGGCATGCAGCACGACCGTCGTCAGCGCATAGCGCGGCGATCCGGTCTTGCGGCCGAGGAAGCCGAGGCCGGACAGCGGCGCGACAAAGCCCCCAGCCAGGGTGAACGCGAGCACTTCGCCCCACAGCAAGCCTTCAAGCGGCCTCGGCCAATTCAGGTTGGGCTCGATCACGCAGGCCCACAGCAGCACCAGCAGCACGCTGTTCGTCAGGTGCGACGCAAAGCCGAGCAGCCATGCGCTGGTGCGGTCGGACACCATGTAGCGGCGACCATAGTCCGAGATGTCGATGGCGACCAGGCCGGGCACCTGCCCTGCCCACAGGCCCGCGATGGCCATCACGTAGCCGGCCACCAGGCCGGCCAGCACGACGCCGGGGAAGCTGACTTCATCCCAGCTGAGGTACACCATGACGAACACCGCTCACGGGCACCGGCATGACGCCGGGCCGCGTGAGCGGACGCCACTACCGGACGCCCATGCGGTGTTCCGTGGTGGGCGGCGCAGGTTCGGGAGGGGTTTCGACCGCGACGCCATGCACGTAGACCATCTTGCCGCCGAGCCAACCGGAGACGAGAAGCAGCGCGATGGCGAGCACGGACAGCAGCAACGGCGTTCCCGTGTCGCCGCCGCGCGTGCGCATCCACACGTTGACCGCGTAGAGCGCCACAACGGTGAGATTGATTCCCATGTGCGTGAGGGCGATCCGCTTCAGGCCGCCCTCCAGGGACAGCATGTCAATGAAGCCGGGGATCGCGGCGACCAGCGCACCCGCGATGCCGCCCACCATCGTGTACAGCGCGACGATGGCCCAGTTGTCGTTTTCGGATCCGCTCGCGCGCACGAGGTCGCAGACGAGCGACATGACCCACAGCCCGATGGGGATCGCGACCAGCATCGGGTGGATCGGATGCTTGGCGATGTTGGCGGGTGTCTTCATGGCAAGTCCTCCGCAGGACACGGATGCCATCTCACCAGCAACTGGCGTGCCGCCGGCGGCGCGCTTGGTTGCCCGCGATTCGGAGGGCGTTTGCATTTCCTACGCCCATTCCTCGGTTCCTTGTTCAGCAAGTCCTGCAGGATCTCCACCGGTTGCCACTGGTGCAAAAGCTGGCACCTCGATGTTCAAAGCTGCTTCAGGATCTCCTGCGCGATCGCCCCGAGGGCCAGGGTCTTCTCGACGCCGCCGCGTTTGATCGCTTCCTTGGGCATGCCGAAGACCACGCAGCTCTCCTCGTCCTGCGCCACGGTGCTCGCCCCGGCGGTGCGCATCTCCAGCAGCCCCGCAGCGCCATCGTCGCCCATGCCGGTCATGATGATCCCGAGTGCGTTGACGCCCGCGCTCTTGGCCACCGAGCGGAACATCACGTCGACCGACGGGCGATGCCGATTCACCAGCGGCCCGTCGACCACCTCGACGAAGTACTGCGCGCCACTTCGTTTGAGCACGAGGTGGCGCCCGCCGGGCGCGATCAAGGCGCGACCAGGTACCACGCGGTCATTGTTCTCCGCCTCCTTGACGGCGATATGGCATAGCCCATCGAGCCTGGCGGCGAAGGCGGCCGTGAACTTCTCCGGCATGTGCTGGACGATCACGATGCCGGGCGAAACACGCGGCAGCGCGGTCAGCACCTGCTCGAGCGCCTGCGTGCCGCCAGTCGAGGTGCCAATGGCCACAACGCGCTCGGTGGTTTGCGTCATCGCGCGCGCCGAACCCGGCGCGAGGATGACATCGGCGGTGTTCTTGGCCGCGGGCGCGGGCGGCGCCGACTCGGCGCGCAACGGCAGGCGCCGCACGTTGGCGCGCGCGGCGCCTCTCACCGTGGCCACGAGGTCGTCGGCGGCCTCGGTGAGGAACTGCTTGAGTCCGAGCTTGGGCTTGGTAACGATCGCCACCGCGCCAGCTGCCAGCGCTTCGAGCGTGGTCTTGGCGCCTTTTTCGGCCAGCGTCGAGCAGATCACCACCGGTGTCGGCCGCTCCTGCATGATCTTGCGCAGGAACGTGATGCCGTCCATGCGCGGCATTTCGACGTCGAGCACGATCACGTCGGGCCACTGATGCTTGAGCCGTTCGATCGCCAGCAGTGGATCGGCCACTGCGGCGATCACCTCGATGCCCGGCGCAGCGCTGAGCAATCCGGCGACCACCTGCCGCACCACCGCTGAATCGTCGACCACCATGACCTTGATCGAATTCATGTGCATGGCCCTCGTTCGGTTCGCCGCAGGCCGTCGGCTGCGGGTTCAACTTGGCGCGACCAGACATGACCGCTGCTGACATCGAAGACGACCTGCCGATGGCCCAGGCCGAACAGGCTCGCGGAAGTCAGCTCGATGCCGAGTGCTTCGAGCAGCGCACGCGCCGCTTCGCCGTTGCGCCGGCCTACGGCGCATGCGGTGCGCGTTCGGCTTCCCGGGAACATGTCGCCGCCACCGAAGACCTTGGCCTGGCACTCGGCAGCGCTCACCCCCTCCGCAGCCAACTGGTCCAGCATCAGACTCAGTGCTTCGTCGCCGTAGCGGGCATCGAGCACGGCCGCCTCCGGTCGCGCTGACCGGGGCGGGCCGCCGCGCGTGGCCAGCATGAAGTGCGACATTGCGCCGATGCGTTGGCGCGGGCTCCACAGCGTCACCGAAACACACGAGCCCAGCACCGTGCGGATGCGATACGCCGCGTCGCCCACGAAGCACTCGCCAGGCCGCAGGAACACGTCGATCGAGGGCGTCGCTGGCAACCCGGTGCCGGTCGATGCGCCTTCTTCGCGCTGGCACGTCGTCGAAGTCGCCTTCGGAGCGGCCGGACGGCTCATGGCTTGCGGTAGACCGACGGGGCCACTTGACGTACCGCGTTGCTGATGTCGTTGAGGCTTTCGGAATGGCCGATGCAGAAGTGCCCTCCGGGCTTGAGCAGCGAGAGCACGCGCGCGACCACCTGGCGCTTGGTGTCGCCGTTGAAGTAGATCATCACGTTGCGCAGGAAGATGACGTCGAAGGTGCCCAGGTGCGGCAGCTCGGCGTTGAGGTTGACCTGGGCGAAGCTGACGCGGCTGCGGAGCTCGCGCTCGACCAGCAACGTGCCCTGCTGCTCACCCGTGCCCTTCAGGCAGTAGCGCTTCAGGTAGTCCTGCGGGATGTGCCGCGTGCGTCCCAGCGGGTAGTGGGCGAGGCGTGCGCGCTGCAGCACGCGGGTGCTGATATCGGAGCCCAACACGTCCCACGCGCCGCTGCCCAGGCAGTCGGCCAGCACCATCGCGATGCTGTAGCACTCCTCGCCGGTGGAGCTGGCCGCGCTCCAGACGCGAAACGGCTGCGCGCGCGCCGCCGCGCCGACGGCCAACTGGCGCAATAGATCGAAGTGCTTCGGCTCGCGGAAGAAGTAGGTCTCGTTGGTGGTCAGCAGATCGACCGCGGTCTGCACCTCGGCAGGTGACCTGCCGTTCGACAGCAGCTCGAAGTACTCGCCGTAGCTCGAAATGCGGTGCACTTGCAGCCGTTTCGACAGACGCCCGCAGACGAGAGCTTTCTTGGCGGGCGACAACGTGATGCCCGCCGCATCGTAGATAAAGCGCTGGAAACGACTGAATTCGATGTCGGTGATGTTGTTCATCGAGCCTGCACTAGTGCGACAGCCGCGCGGCCGCTTGGGCCGGCTCGATCGCGGCTGCAGGCAACCTGTCTTCGCGCGCGGCGTCGATCGTGATGGCAGCGGCATGGCCTGCCTGCGCGATCTCGTCGAGCGCGAGCACATGGTCGACGTCGAGCAGGATCACGAATTTACCCTTCACCTTGCCCATGCCTTGGATGAAGTCGCTGCGGATCTTGGCGCCGAAGCTGGGCGGCGGCTCGATGTCGGTCGGTTCGATGTCGAGCACCTCGTTGACCGCGTCGACGACCACGCCGATCACCTGGCGCTCGTCACTCGCAGCGATCTCGACGATCACGATGCACGTGCGCTTGGTGATCGGGCTCGGTGGCCGGCCGAAGCGCGACAGCAAATCCATGACCGGAACCACCGCGCCGCGCAAATTGATCACGCCGCGCACGCAGGCGGGCATCATCGGGACCTCGGTCAGGCCGCGGTACTCGATGATCTCCTTGATCGCCAGGATGCCGATCGCAAAGACCTCCGACGCCAGCATGAAGGTCAGGTACTGCGTCGGTTCGTGGCGCGGCGCCGCTTGCGCGGCCGGTGCATGCGCGTGCTGGCCGTGAATCAGAGCATTCATCGCGCGGGCCTCCTCAGAAGCGCTCGAACTGCGACTCGTCGACCGCCTCGGCGTTCGCGCTGGCAGCGCTCGTGCTGCCAGTGCGCAGCACGCCGCCGCGTCGCGGGGTCGCACGCGGCGCCACCGCGGGCTTGCGCGCCGCGGCCTTGGCGATGGCATTCGTGGCGGCGCGCGCGTGTGGCGTCGGGCCCGACAGCTTGAAGAAGGCCATCGTCTGCTGCAGCTGTTCGGCCTGGCTGCTCATCTCTTCGGCGGTAGCGGCGAGCTCCTCGGAACTCGACGCGTTCTGCTGCGTGGTCTGGCTGAGCTGCGTCACCGCGGCATTGATCTGACCCACGCCCGATGACTGCTCCTCCGACGCTGCCGTGATCTCCTGCACCAGGTCGGAGGTTTTCTTGATGTTGGGCACGATCTGGTCGAGCAGCTTGCCGGCGCGCTCGGCAAGCTCGACGCTTGAGCTGGCGACGGTGCCGATCTCCTGTGCTGCAACCTGGCTGCGCTCGGCCAGCTTGCGAACCTCGGCAGCGACGACCGCGAAGCCCTTGCCGTGTTCGCCCGCACGCGCCGCTTCGATCGCCGCGTTGAGCGCCAACAGGTTGGTCTGATAGGCGATGTCGTCGATGATGACGATCTTCTGCGCGATCTGCTTCATCGCCACCACCGTTTCCTTGACCGCCTCGCCGCCTTCGGCCGCCTCGGATGCCGCCTTGGTGGCCATGCTGTCGGTGACCTTGGCGTTCTCGGTGTTCTGCGAGATCGACGACGTCATCTGCTCCATCGAGGCGCTGGTTTCTTCGACACCTGCCGCCTGCTCGCTGGAGGCCTGCGACAGCGACTGCGCGGTCGCGCTGACCTCCTCCGAAGCGCCGGCCAGGGCCTCGGCGCCGCTGTTGACCTCGGTGACCACGGAAGACAGCTTCTCGACCATGTCGCGCATCGATTGCAGCAGCATGCCGGTCTCGTCGCGCGAGTCCGCCTCGACCTCGATCGTCAGGTCGCCGCTGGCCAACTGGGTGGCCACCTGGACCGCCTGGGACAGAGGCCGGGTGATGCTGCGCGAGATCCAGAACGCGACGCCCACGGCCACCAGGAACGCGGCCGCGGTGAGCATCATCATCAAGCTGCGCGCCGACTGGTATTGCTGGCTCGCGTCCTCGCTCGCCTTGGTCATCAGCTCGCCTTGGAAGTCGGCCAGCGCCTGTGTGGTCGCCGTGTATCCGCGCAACACCGGCTGCAGCTCGCCAAGCAGGTAGCGGCCCGCTTCGTCGCGCTTGCCGTCCTGTACCAGCTTGAGGATGCGGTCCTGGCCCTCAATGAACTTGGCGCGGCTCTCCTTGATGGATTTGAGCAGTGCCAAGCCCTTTTCCATCTTGACCATCTTGTCGAGCTGCTCGACCGTCTCGCCGATCGACTTGCGTGTTTCGTAGATTTGCGACGCGTTCTCCTGCACGACCGAACGATCAGTGGTGATGATCGCGTTGCGCATGTAGCGCGCGATGGCGTTGACGTCGGTGCTCACGCGGTTTGCCAGCACCACCTTGGCGTATCGGTCTTTCAGCATCAGCTCCATGCCGTCGTTCATGCCGCTCATGCGAGACAGGCCGAGATACGCCACGGCAAGCAGCAGAAACACCAGGAGCCCAAAACCCATGCCGAGGCGGACGGCGATCTTCATGTTTCTGAACATGTCATTTCCTTTGAATCAGAGGCACCGAGAGAGTCAATTGGCCAGCGCGGCGTGCCTTGCCGACCTGTCCACCGTGTCTTGTGTCGTAGAGGCAACCGCTCGCTGAACCAGCGCCGGTACGTCGAGGATCAGCGCCACGTCGCCGCTGCCCAGGATGCTGGAACCGCTGATGCCCTCGACATGGGCAAACAACTTCGACAGCGGCTTGATGACGGTCTGCGCCTCGCCCATCAGCGTGTCCACCACCAGGCCGAAGCGCTCGCCTGCATGCTTGACGACGACGATGTTCTGGCGCGCGGCCGGGGAACCCGGCACGCCGAACACCTCCCGCAGGCGGATGAACGGCAGCGCCTGGCCGCGCAGATCGATGTAGTCGTGGTCGCTGCCGATCGAGAACTCGACGCATTCGTCGACCACGTCCAGCGGTACCACGAACACCGCCTTGCCGACCCCGACCTGGAAGCCGTTGATGATCGCCAGCGTCAACGGCAGGCGCACGGTGACGGTGGTGCCGCGCCCGGGCTCGCTGGCAATTGCGAGGCTGCCGCGCAACGCGGTGATGTTGCGCTTGACGACGTCCATGCCGACGCCGCGGCCCGACAGGTTGGTGACCTGCTCGGCGGTGGAAAAGCCAGGCTCGAAGATCAGGCCGTAGATGTCGGCATCGCTCAACGTGCGGCCGGCTTCGATGAGGCCGCGTTCGACGGCCTTGGCGAGGATCTTCTCGCGGTTCAGGCCGCCGCCGTCGTCGCTGACCTCGATGACGATGCTGCCGGAGTCGTGGTACGCGTTGAGCGCCACCGTGCCGCGTGCCGGCTTGCCGCGCTCGGCTCGCATCTCGGGCGGCTCGATGCCATGATCCATCGCGTTGCGCACCAGGTGCATCAACGGGTCGCCGATGAGCTCGACCACCGTCTTGTCGAGCTCGGTGTCCTCGCCGCTGACGCTCAGCTCGATGTCCTTGCCGAGTTCGCGCGCCACGTCGTGCACCACGCGCTTGAAGCGGCCGAACGTGGCGCCGATCTTGACCATGCGCAGCTGCAGCGCGCTGTCGCGCACTTCCTCCACCAGGCTCGACAGCGTCGAGTTGCACTCCTGGAGCTCTACGTTGCGAACGCGGCGCGCGAGCAGGTTGGCGCAGGCAGCCACCGTGATCAGCTCACCGACCAGGTTGATCAGGCGGTCGAGCTTTTCGGCATCGACGCGCACCGACTGGCTCTCCTGAGCCTTTTCTCGCACCTGCTTTTGCCTGGTCAATGCGGTATCTACCATCTGCGGCGCCACCGTGCCTTGTCCGGCCAGGGTGCTGCCGATGGGCGGGCTCGGCTCGGCCTGCTGTGGCACGCGCAGTGCGGCCGCGAGCTCGTGCTCGGTCACGCTGCCGCAGCGCACCAGGATCTCCCCGAGCCGGCTCGGCTCCTCGGGGAGCTGCCCGATCAGCTCGATGTATTGGGCAATGCGGCTGTGCGGAGGCACGATGCGCAGCGCGCAGTCGTCGATCACGAACTCGAACACGTTCTCGATCGCCGCCTTGTCGGCATTGCTCCTGAACGCGATCTCGAAGCCGAGGCAGCACGCCTCGGGTTCCAGCGCATCGAGCGCCGGCACCGCGTCGTGCAGCGTCACGATGCGCTCGATGCTGCCCAGCGTGCCGAGGTACTGAATGAAGGACAGCGGGTCCATGCCGTTGCGCAACACGTCGGGACCGAAGCGCAGCGACAGGTGCCAGTGGTCAGCCCCACCCGCACCATCAACGCGCGCGCTGCTGTCGGTGTGTGCCGGTGCGGCTGCTGCGGCGGATGGCGAACCGGCCTTGGCGGTCTGGTGGCGGCGCAGGCGCGCGAGCAGCGTGGCGCCGTTGTTCGCGACTTCCGGCTCGAGCGCGGGGAGTCGCGCGTCGACCGCGTCGAGCAACGCGCCGATGTGGTCCACGCAAGCCAGCAGCAGCTCGACCAGCGGCTCGCCGATCACGACGGCGCCGTCGCGCACTTCGTCGAGCACGCTCTCCACCACATGGGTGAACGACACCACGTCGTCGAGGCCGAACAAGCCCGCCGAACCCTTGATCGTGTGTGCAGCGCGGAAGATCGCGCGGATGCTTTCGGCAGGGTTGCCTTCGTCGGCGACGCGCAACAGCGCGGTCTCCATCTCGTCGAGCAGTTCGCGGCCTTCGGCAAGGAAGGTCTGCAGCGCCTGGTCCAGATTCATGCTCGTTCCGCCTTGAGTGGGAGTTGGCAACGCGCGCGCTCAGCGCGCCGCCGCTGGCAATGCATCGCCGAAGTGGGCCGCGAGATCCAGCGTCTCGAACACCGCGAGCACGGCCGGGCTGTGGGCCACCAGGCGCAGCTCGGACTGCACCGCGCGTGCGCTCTTCCTGGCCGCCATCAGCAGCTGAACGCCGGCGCTGTCCATCTCGGTCACGCCGGCCAGGTTCAGTTCGAGAGCGCCGCCGGCGGCCACGCCGGCCAACGCGCTCTGCAGGCACGTGCGCAGCTCGGCCGCGCGGTAGATCGTCAGCTCGCCTTCAACGCACAGCGAGGTGGTTGCCTGCTCGGAATTCATCGCGCTTCCTTTTGTCATGAGGGTGATGCAGTGCGCACGCGGATCAGGCGAGCACCAGCTTCTGCACCACGCTCAGCAGTTGCGGCGGCTGGAACGGCTTGAGCATCCAAGCCTTGGCGCCGGCCGCCTGACCTTCCTTCTTCTTGGCCTCCTGTGACTCGGTGGTCAGCATCACGATCGGCGTGAACTTGTAGGCCGGCAATTCCTTGATCGCCTTGACCAGGCTGATGCCGTCCATGTTCGGCATGTTCACGTCGCTGATGATCAGATGGACCTTTTGGCCGGTGAGCTTCTTCAGCGCATCGACACCGTCGCAGCCTTCGATCACGTCGTATCCCGCGCCGCGCAGCGCGATGCCGACCACCTGGCGCAGCGAGGCAGAGTCGTCGACGATCATGATGGTCTTGGCCATGGTGCTTCCTGTACTTGCTTCGGAGATGCCTGGGTCAGAAGAACGTCACTTCGGCGCTTGCCTGTGCAGCCGCGGGCGTTTGGCTTGCGGCGGCGCCAGCGTGATGCGTCGTGCGCTCGTCGGCCATCGCGTAAGTGGCTTCGAGCTCGGCCAGCAGAGCGCCGGCGTCGACCGGCTTCAGCGCGCCGTCGCGCTCGAAGTGCTGGCGGCTCTCGGCCAGAAGGACAGGTAGGCGTTCGATGCTCTGGCGCACATGCGTCATGCGCTGGCTCACGCGATCCTGGAACTGCAGCTGCACGAGGGCCTCGACCACCTCTGACTGGATGCCGACGCTCTCGCGCTTGAGCACGTCGGCCGAGTCTTCAAGCGACGAGGTCACGCCCTGCAGCCGGCTCAGCACGCCGGTGATCGTGGCCTCGGCAGCGACGATCGAGGCGGTTTCGCGCTGCGCCGATGCTTCCGCGCTGTGGCGTGCCGCCCGGATCGCGGTGCCGATCACCTTGACTTTTTCCGTGATACGCCGGCCGGTCTCTCCCGACATCGACGAAAGCTTGCGCACTTCCTGGGCCAGCACCGCGAAGCCGCGGCCGTTTTCGCCGGCATGAGCAGCCTCGATTGCTGCGTTGATCGCGAGCAGATTGGTCTGTGCCGCGATGTTCGCGACTTCGGCGGACATGTGCTGCAGCTCGTCGAGGAAGCGGTTCAGGCTTTGCACCTCGGCGTGCAGTTCGCCATTGCTGGCCATCGCCGCACGCAGCGATTCGAGCACGCTGCGCAGCTCTTGCCCGCTGTGCTCGAACACACCAGCCACGACTTCGTTGCCGTCCTGCACCGATGCCTTCAGCGTCTGGTCCAGCCTCTCGACAATGGCGCCGAAGCGTTGCGTCAGGGTGGAGACGGCCTGTTCCATCTGCCCGCGCGAGCTCTCGATGTGGGCGCTCCAGACCGGCAGCAGGTCGCGGCCGAGCCGCTCGGTCCCATCGACAAAGGTCGCGGTGGCGCCGTGCGCCGTGGTTTGCAGTTGCGCACGATGGCGGTCGGCCGCGACGCACGCGCCTGCGATGACCAGTGCCGCCAAGGCGCTCCCGATGCTCCAGTTCCAGCCACCCGCAAACCAGATTGCCAGCGCGGCGGCCGATCCGATCAGCGACACATGCCAGCGTCCGATGAGGCTTGGGACATGCCAACGCTGCCACAAACGCCCCGCGCGTCCGACTTCGGTTACGGCAGTTTGGCTCATGACGATGGAGGAGACGGCACTCATCGATAGGCGTCCTAGGTTCTCGACGTTGCGCACAGGCGTTGGCCGCAACACTGCAGGTCAGCAGAGGTGTCTTCGGCGCGTAAAGCGCACGCAGTAGCCCGCGCTTTGCGCACCAGTTCACGTGTGAGCTGGCGAACTAACCCCGCAAGGCCCGCCATGCGTCGCACACGGGCGCCGCTTGGCGGCGCGACGCGTCAGGGAGTTGCGCCGGAATGCGGCGTTGTCATCGGGCCGTCACGGCCGCCTGCTCCATCGCCATTTCCGCCTTCAGGCTGTCCACATCACGGTAGATGGAGGCGACGGCGAGCACGCGGTTTGCGCGCTTGTAGCGCACCACGGCATTGCGCGACGCGATGTCGCCGTCGATCTCGATCTCGTCCCACACGCCTGCGTGCCCGACCACATTGATGGGCACGTCGTAGTGCTGGCTCCAGAAGAACGGTACCGCGTCGAACTCCTGCCGGCCCCCCAGCATGTTGAGCGCGGCCACCTGACCCTGGCGCTCGGCCACCACCCAGTGTTCGACGCGGATCGCCTCGCCGCTGTGCCGGTCGGGCCAGCGGGCGATGTCTCCGGCTGCGTAGATCTCGCTTACGCTGGTCTGCAGGTACTTGTCGACCAGCACGCCGCGATCCAGGGCGAGGCCGGCGCGCTCGGCCAGATTCACCCTCGGCCGCACGCCCACGCCGACGATCACCAGATCCGCGCCGATCCGGCTGGCGTCCTGCAGCGTCACGCGTTCCTCGTCGATCGCGACCGGCTTGTTCCGCAGGTGGAAGACGACGCCGTGCTGTTCGTGCAGACCCTGGATGAACTCGCCGAGCTGAGACCCGAGGATGCGCTCCATCGGGCGGCTGTCGGGCGCGACGACGTGCACTTCGAGGCCGCGCGTGCGCAGGGAGGCCGCGACCTCCAGGCCGATGAAACCGGCGCCGATGACGACGGCGCGGCGGGCGGCTTGAGCGCGCCCGATGATGGCGCGGCAGTCGGCGAGCGTGCGCAAGGTCAGCACATGGGGCAGCTGCGCGCCCGGGAGATCGAGCCGAACGGGCTCGGCGCCTGTGGCGAGCAGGAGCCGGTCGTATGCCACGGCCCCCGCGCCTTCGACTTCGACTTGCCGCGCACGGGTGTCTATGCCGGTCACCTTGGCGCGCAGACGCAGCTCGATCCCGGCGTCTTCATAGAACGTTGCCGGGCGCAGCGGCACCCAGTCTTCGGCCGCGGTGCCGGCGAGATAGTCCTTGGACAGGTTGGGGCGGTCGACCGGTGGCGCATTGTCATCGCTGAGCATCACGATGCTGCCTTCGAAGCCTTGCCGGCGAAGCATCTCGGCCGCCGAGAAGCCCGCAGCGCCGCCGCCGACGATGACGATGCGTCCCGGCGCTCCGGCCAGCTTGGGCGGCGCCGGCATGTCCTTCTTGCGTGCCGCAAAGACCCGGCCGTCGCGAAGTTCGACCGACCAGCACGCCACGGGGGCCAGTGCCGGGGCTCGCACGGCCTCTCCGGTCTCGAGGCTGAAGCAGGCGTGATGCCATGGACAACGCACCGTGTCCCCGAGGATCAAGCCCTCCGCGAGCGGGCCGTTGTAGTGCGTGCAGCTTGCCCCGATCGCGAAGAAGCGTTCGCCGCGGCGCACGAGCAGCGCGGCCTCGCCGGCCACCTGCCCGAGCAGTGGCACGCCTTCCCGCAGCTCGTCGACTGCAACGCCTTGCGTCAGGTCCGGACCCGTGGCCGACGATGTGCCGCCCATCGCACTCTCCTGGGAGCAACGCAGGAGTCACAGCGTACCGAGCTCGGGCGCCCCCTTCGGCATCGATGGAAATGCGGGGGCGGGCCTCAATCCTTCACTGCGGCCATCTTGCTGTTCACCCGCAATGCGAGCAGGGTGCCGGCCACACCCGACAACAGGTACGCGCTGACGGCCCACAGCCCGAACTTCTGCGACAGCCCCAGCGCCACCAGCGGGGCGAACGCCGCGCCGATGAGCCACGCCATGTCGGCCGTGAGGGCTGCGCCGGTGTAGCGGTAGCGCGGTAGGAAGTTCGAGGTCACGGACCCCGCCGCCTGGCCGTACGACAAGCCGAGCAGCACGAAGCCCACGAGGATGAAGGCGTCCTGCGCCGCATCGCCACCGCTGAGCAGCGAGGGTGCCCACAGGCTGAAGACGCCGATCGCCACGGCGAGCCAGCCGAGGGTCCGTCGCCGCCCGATGCGGTCGGCCAGCAGGCCTGACAGCGGCATCGCGGCCGCGGCCAGCGCCGCGCCCACGAGCTCGACGGCCAGGAATTCCCCGATCACCTGCTGCGAGAACAGGTTCACCCACGACAGGGGGAACACCGTCACGAGGTGGAACAGCGAGTAGCTGGCCAGCGCCGCAAAGGCGCCGATGAAGACGTTGTGGCCCTGGGCGCCGAACAGGTCGCGCACGTTGCATGGCTCCAGCTCGTGTGCCTCCAGCTCGCGCTCGTACTCGTGCGTCAGCACCAGCCGCAGGCGGGCAAAGAGTGCCACCACGTTGATCGCGAAGGCCGCGAAGAACGGAAAGCGCCAGCCCCAGCCGAGGAAATCGTGGCTGTCCAGGTTGGCCCACAGATAGGCGAACAGGCCGCAGGCCACCAGGAAGCCCAGCGGCGCGCCCAGCTGCCCCAGCATCGCGAACCAGCCGCGCCGGTGCTCCGGCGCGTTCAGTGCCAGCAGCGACGGCAGCCCGTCCCATGAGCCCCCCATCGCGAGGCCCTGGCCGATGCGGCACGCGGCGAGCAGCGCGATGGCGAGGGACCCCGCGCCTGCGTAGCCGGGCAGCAGTGCCATGCCGGCGGTCGAACTCCCTAGCAGGAACAGGGCCACGGTCAGCTTGGTGGAGCGGCCGAAGCGGCGCTGGATCTGCATGCCCGCCAGCGTGCCGATCGGCCGGACCACGAAGGCCGCGGCAAACAGCACGAAGGCCCACAGCGTGCCTTCCAGCGGGTCGGCGAAAGGGAAGAAGACCCGCGGAAACACCAGCACCGAGGCGATGCCGTAGACGAAGAAGTCGAAGTACTCGGACGCGCGGCCGATGACCACGCCGACCGCGATGTCGGCCGGGGCCACGCTGTGCGCATCGTTGCGGGGGTCGTCGGCTGACGCGGCGGGGCGAAATGCGCGGATGTCGGCGCTCATACGGAAAACTCACCAAGGAAGGCAGCCGGAGGCGGCCCAAAAACAAGCGGGGGCCGGCTGGCCCCCTGGGACAAAATGTCCAATTCCTGATCAGGGGCAATCAGGATAGATTCCGGTCCGACGCGCAATCCTCGTTTACCCGCGCGCTCGGAAACCCTGATGCCTCTGATGCGCCGCCTCCTCCCACTGGCCGCCTCCGCCGCCAGCGCCTTGCTCACCGGCTGCAATGCGATCGTGATGAAGCCCCATGGCGACATCGCGCACCAGCAGTCGCAGCTGATCGTCACCGCCACCTGGCTCATGCTGCTGATCATCGTGCCGGTGATCGTGCTGACGCTGCTCTTCGCGTGGCGCTACCGCCAGTCCAATGCCTCGGCCACCTACACGCCCGACTGGGACCATTCCACGCGGCTGGAAATGGTGATCTGGGGCGCGCCCCTGCTGATCATCATCGCGCTCGGGGCGATCACCTGGATCAGCACGCACAAGCTCGACCCGTACCGCCCGCTGGAGCGCATCGACGCGCAACGCGCGCTGCCGGCGGATGTGAAGCCGCTGGTCGTGGAAGTGGTCGCGCTCGACTGGAAGTGGCTGTTCCTCTATCCCGAGCAGGGCGTTGCCACCGTCAACGAGCTGGCGGTGCCGGTGGATCGCCCCATCCAGTTCCGCATCACGGCCTCCAACGTGATGAACTCGTTCTACATCCCCGCGCTGGCCGGCCAGGTCTACGCGATGCCGGGCATGGAAACCAAGCTGCACGCCGTGATCAACAAGGCGGGCCGTTACGAGGGTTTCTCCGCCAACTACAGCGGCGCAGGGTTCTCCGACATGCGCTTCGCCTTCCTCGGCCTAACCGACGCGGACTTCGAGCGCTGGGTCGCGGCCAACAAGGTGCAGTCCGGCACGCTGAGCCGCGGCGCCTACCTTGAACTGGAGAAGCCCAGCCACCGCGAGCCGGTGCGCCGCTACGCCACGGTCGAGGCGGGCCTGTACGACGCGGTGCTCAACCGCTGCGTCGACCGCGACAAGATGTGCGCCAGCCAGATGGCCGCGATCGATGCAGCCGGGGGCCTGGGCAAGGGCGGCGTGGCCGGCCTGACGCGCCAGTCCTGGTGGTCGCCCGCCGGGTTGACCCAGCGCACCGTGGTCGCGGCGCAATGCACGCCCGCCGACGCCACGCTTAGCCAGTGAGTACGACGATGTCCGCCGACCTCCAAGACCTTCTTTTCGGCCGCCTCAGCTGGGAGGCCGTCCCCTATCACGAGCCCATCCTCATCGCGACCTTCGCGATGGTCGCCATGGGCGGCGTTGCGCTGCTGGCGGTGCTGACGAAGTACCGCCTGTGGGGCACGCTGTGGCGCGACTGGATCTGCAGCATCGACCACAAGAAGATCGGCATCATGTACATGGGCCTCGGCCTGGTGATGCTGCTGCGCGGTTTCGCGGACGCCGTGATGATGCGCGCCCAGCAGGCCGTGGCCTTCGGTGACAACGCGGGCTTCCTGCCGCCACACCACTACGACCAGATCTTCACGGCCCACGGCGTGATCATGATTTTCTTCGTGGCCATGCCGCTGATCACCGGCTTCATGAACTACGTGGTGCCGCTGCAGATCGGCGCGCGCGACGTGTCGTTCCCCTTCCTCAACAACTTCAGCTTCTGGATGACGGCCGGCGGCGCCGGGCTGGTGATGCTGTCGCTGTTCCTGGGCGAGTTCGCCAAGACTGGCTGGCTGGCCTACCCGCCGCTGTCGGGCCTGCTGCAGAGCCCGGATGTCGGCGTCGACTACTACCTGTGGTCGCTCCAGATCGCGGGCATCGGCACCACGCTGTCGGGCATCAACCTGATCGCGACCATCATCAAGATGCGCGCGCCCGGCATGGCGATGATGAAGATGCCGGTGTTCACCTGGACCTCGCTGTGCACCAACGTGCTCATCGTCGCCACCTTCCCGGTGCTGGCGGCCACGCTGGCGCTGCTGACCGCTGACCGTTACCTCGGCACGGCGTTCTTCACGAACGACCTCGGCGGCAATGCGATGCTGTACGTGAACCTGATCTGGATCTGGGGCCACCCCGAGGTCTACATCCTCGTGCTGCCGGTGTTCGGCATCTTCTCGGAAGTGGTGTCAACCTTCAGTGGCAAGAAGCTGTTCGGCTACACGTCCATGGTGTACGCCACGGTCGTGATCACGATCCTGTCGTACCTGGTGTGGCTGCATCACTTCTTCACGATGGGCTCGGGCGCCAGCGTGAACTCGTTCTTCGGCATCACCACGATGATCATCTCGATCCCGACGGGCGCCAAGATCTTCAACTGGCTGTTCACGATGTACCGCGGTCGCATCCGCTTCGAGGTGCCGATGCTGTGGACGGTGGGCTTCATGGTCACCTTCGTGATCGGCGGCATGACCGGCGTGCTGCTGGCGGTGCCGGCGGCCGACTTCGTGCTGCACAACAGCCTGTTCCTGATCGCGCACTTCCACAACGTGATCATCGGCGGCGTGGTCTTCGGCCTGTTCGCCGGGATCAACTACTGGTTCCCCAAGGCCTTCGGCTTCAAGCTCGACGCGTTCTGGGGCAAGGTCTCGTTCTGGTGCTGGTTCGTCGGCTTCTGGGTCGCCTTCGCGCCGCTGTACGTGCTGGGCCTGATGGGTGTCACGCGCCGCATGAGCCATTTCGACGATCCCTCGCTGCAGATCTGGTTTCAGATCGCCGCGCTGGGCGCCGGTATCGTGGCCCTGGGCATCGGTGCCTTCCTGGTGCAACTCGCAGTGAGCATCAAGCGCCGCGAGCAGCTGAGAGACGCCACCGGCGACGCATGGAACGGCCGCACGCTGGAGTGGTCCACCGCCAGCCCGCCGCCGGATTACAACTTCGCCTTCACGCCCGTCGTGCACGAGCAGGACGCGTGGCACGACATGAAGAAGCGCGGCGCGCGCCGCCCGCTGGCCGGCTTCAAGGCGATCCACATGCCGAGGAACACGGGCGCCGGGTTCGTGATCGCCATGCTCGCCACGGCCTGCGGCTTCGCGCTGGTGTGGCACATGTGGCTGCCGGTGGTGTTGGCCTTCGCCGCCACGGTGATCGCCGCGATCGTGCACACCTTCAACTACGACCGCGACTTCCACATCCCGGCCGAGGAGGTGGCTCGCACCGAGCAGGCCCGCACCGAGGCGCTGGCCGCGGCCGCCTGAGGCTCACGAGCACACGAACATGCACCACGCTTCCACGCTCAACTTGAACGGCGCACCGGTCTTCTACGACCACGGTGACCACCATCCGCAGCAAGGCACGCTGCTGGGCTTCTGGCTCTACCTGATGAGCGACTGCCTCATCTTCGCCGTGCTGTTCGCCGTGTATGCGGTGCTGGGCCGCAGCTATGCGGCGGGGCCGTCCGGAGCCGATCTGTTCGACCTGCCGCTCGTGGCCGCCAACACCGCGCTGCTGCTCTTCTCGTCGATCACCTACGGTTTCGCGATGATCGGCATGCAGCACGGGAAGACACGGCACTTGCTGGCCTGGCTGGCGGTCACTGGGTTGCTCGGTCTGGGCTTCCTCGGCATAGAGATCTACGAGTTTGCCCACCTCATCCACGAAGGTGCCGGTCCGCAGCGCAGCGCGTTCCTGTCGTCCTTCTTCACGCTGGTGGGCACCCACGGCTTGCACGTGACCTTCGGCGTGATCTGGCTGGTGACGCTGATGGTCCAGGTGCACAAGCGCGGCCTGATCCTGGAGAACAAGCGCCGCCTCGTGTGCCTGTCGATGTTCTGGCACTTCCTCGACGTCGTGTGGATCGGCGTCTTCACGTTCGTCTACTTGATGGGTGTCTTGCCATGAGCGGCTCCAACACGGCGTCCCACGACGACGCACACCACCACGACGACCTCGGCTACCACGCCACGGTCAAGGGTTACGTGATCGGCTTCGTCCTCTCGGTGGTGCTCACCGCCATTCCGTTCTGGCTGGTGATGGGCCAGGTGCTGCCTTCGCCTCGGCTCACCGCGATCGTGATCCTTGGGTTCGCCGCGGTGCAGATGGTGGTGCACATGGTGTACTTCCTGCACATGAACGCCAAGGTCGAGGGCGGCTGGTCGCTACTGTCGCTGACCTTCACCATCGCGCTCGTCGTCATCATGCTGGCCGGTTCGATCTGGGTGATGTATCACCTGAACACGAACATGATGCCGATGCCCGATCCCGCCGCGATGCGCAACATGCCCTGACCGATGGACGTGCAGTACCGCGCGCCGCGTTCGCTTCCCGCGCTGGGCGCGCTGTTCATCCTCATCGCGTTGTCCTTCGCCACCTTCATCGCACTGGGCATCTGGCAGGTGCAGCGGCTGGCCTGGAAAGAGGATTTGATTGCGCGGGTGGATCGCCGGATCGACGCGGCGGCGGTCCCGTCGCCCGGCCCGCGCGAGTGGCACTCGATCTCGCGCGAGCACCACGAGTACCTGCGCGTGAGCCTGCGCGGCGAGTACGACACGCAGCACGAAACTTTGGTACGCGCGGCCACCGAGCTGGGGACCGGCTATTGGGTGATGACGCCGCTGCGCACGGAGCAGGGCTACACCGTGCTGGTCAACCGCGGTTTCGTGCCCTCGAAGGACACCGCGCGCACACCGTCGAACGGTTCGTTCACCGGCCTGCTGCGCATGTCGGAACCCCACGGCAGCGCCTTGCAGCGCAACGAGCCCGCGGCTGGGCGTTGGTACTCGCGCGACGTGGCGGCGATGGCCACTGCGCACGAGCTGGGCCCCGTCGTCGCGCCGTACTTCGTCGATGCCTCCGCCGAGGCCACGCCTGCTGCCGGATGGCCGCGTGCCGGCCTTACCGCGATCCGCTTCAGCAACAATCACTGCGTCTACGCCATCACCTGGTTCACGCTCGCCGCGATGTCGGCCTGTGCGATCGGCTACCTGGTGATGGACGAGCGCCGGCTGCGCCGGCTTGCTGGAGAACCGCGACTTGCTCACGCCTGAGACCGCAGCCCCGGAGCAACTGGCCGGTCAGCAGAACCTGAAGCTGCTGATCCAGCTGCGATGGTTGGCGGTGGCCGGGCAGCTGCTGACCATCGTGGTCGTGCATGCGGTGCTCGACGTGGCACTGCCTCTCGTGGAGATGCTGACGCTGCTGGCGATGCTGGCGCTGTTCAACATCGCCAGCCACCTGCGCACCCGCCTCGCGCTGCCAGTAAGCAACGGGGAAATGTTTGCCGGCCTGCTGGTCGACCTTGCCGTGCTGAGCGGGCAGCTGTACTACGGCGGCGGCGTCAGTAATCCCTTCATCTATCTCTACCTGCTGCAGGTCGCGCTCGGCGCGGTGCTGCTGAAGGCCCGCTACATCTGGGCCATGGTGGTGTGCGCGACGCTGGCCTTCGTCGGGCTCACGCAGTGGCACCGGCCGCTGGCCTTGTCCGAGCCGGTGGCAGGGCTGGCCCTGTCGACGCCCTACATCGCGGGGCTGGTGATCTGCTTCGTGCTCAACGCTTCGCTGCTGGTGATCTTCGTCGGCCGCATCGAACGCAATCTGCGCCAGCGCGACGAGCGCCTGGCCGACCTGCGCCAGCGCGCCGCCGAGGAGGAGCACATCGTGCGCATGGGGCTGCTCGCCTCCGGCGCGGCGCACGAGCTGGGCACACCCCTGGCCACGTTGGCGGTCATCCTCGGCGATTGGGCACGCATGGCGCCCTTCGCGGGTGAGCCGGAGCTGCGCGAGGAGATCGAGGAGATGCAGGTGCAGATCCAGCGCTGCAAGGCGATCGTCAGCGGCATCCTGATGTCCGCCGGCGAAGCGCGCGGCGAGGCGCCCGTGGAGACCACGCTGCATG
Organism: uncultured Burkholderiales bacterium; assembly: GCA_966248995.1. Taxonomy (GTDB): domain Bacteria; phylum Pseudomonadota; class Gammaproteobacteria; order Burkholderiales; family Burkholderiaceae_C; genus Albitalea. The sequence goes on from CBINBY010000069.1 coordinate 23,469, forward strand.
CCTTCCTCGACGACCTGGTCGAACAGTGGCGATCCACGCGGCCGGTGAGGGCGCTCGAGTACGACCGCGACGGCGTGTCGGACGTGCCGGTGTTCTCCGACGTGGCGCTCCAGCAGATGGTCTACAACGTGCTTGACAATGCCTTGGAGGCCGCGCCGGAGGGCGTACTGCGCCTGGTGGTCTGCAGCAACGACATGCTGACGCTGCGCGTGCAGGACGAAGGCCCGGGCTTTTCCGCGCAGATGCTCGAGCGCCTCGGCAAGCCGTATCAATCGAGCAAGGGCAAGCCGGGCGGCGGGCTGGGCTTGTTCCTGTCGGTCAACGTGGCGCGCAAGCTCGGCGGTCGCATCGACGCCCGCAACCGCCCCGAGGGCGGCGCCGAGGTCGCGATCACGCTGCCGCTAGCATCGCTGGTCCCGCCGGAATGGGCACCTCATGGACGATGAACGCCAGCTGCTGATCGTCGAGGACGACGACGCCTTCGCCCGAACCCTCGCGCGCTCGTTCGAGCGCCGCCGCTACGCAGTGCTGCGTGCCGCGAGCCTGGAGGAGGTGAAGGCCCTGCTCGTTGAACATCGGCCCAACTACGCCGTGGTCGACCTCAAGCTCGCAGGCGACGCCTCGGGCCTGGCCTGCGTACAGCACCTGCACCAGCACGACGAGCAGATGGTGATCGTCGTGCTGACCGGTTACGCGAGCATCGCCACCGCAGTCGAGGCGATCAAGCTCGGCGCGCGGCACTACCTCGCCAAGCCGGCAAACACCGACGACATCGAGGCTGCCTTCACGCGGGCCCAGGGCAACGCCGAGGTGGAGCTCACCGAGCGCACCACGTCGATCAAGACGCTCGAGTGGGAGCGCATCCACGAGACGCTCGCCGAGACCGGCTTCAACATTTCCGAGACCGCCCGCCGGCTCGGCATGCACCGCCGCACGCTGGCTCGCAAGTTGGAGAAGCAGCGCGTCAAGTGACGCTGGCCGGGCATCGGCCCATGGCCTGTGTGGCCGGCGAGCCGATGCGAGTCCTCGCGCTGCCGGGAAAGCTTGGGTGAAGCGATCTTCGTGACGTGCCACGGTCGCAAGCTGGTACAAGTGGTGGCGCGTGGACTACGATCGCGCGCCCGCGGTGGCCGCCTGCGGCCTGTCCACGGGCCGAAAGGAGAGATTGCATGACACCGACGTTTCGCATCGCCGCGATTGCCGGCGATGGCATCGGCAAGGAAGTGATGCCCGAGGGGCTGCGCGTGCTGAACGTGGCCGCCAGGCGCTTCGGCTTCGCGCTGGACGTGCGCGAAATCGAATGGGCGAGCTGCGACTGGTATGCCCGGCACGGACAGATGATGCCGGACGACTGGAAGGAGCAGCTCCAGGGCGTCGATGCGCTCTACTTCGGCGCCGTCGGCTGGCCGGCTGCCGTGCCGGACAACGTCTCGCTGTGGGGCTCGCTGCTGAAGTTCCGGCGCGAGTTCGACCAGTACATCAACCTGCGGCCGGTACGGCTGTTCGACGGCGTGCCTTGCCCGCTGGCCGGACACCGGGCGGGCGACATCGACTACCTCGTCGTGCGCGAGAACACCGAGGGCGAGTACACCAACCTCGGCGGCGTGATGTTCCCCGGCACCGATCGAGAAATCGTGATCCAGGAGTCGGTGTTCTCGCGCTTCGGCGCCGACCGCGTGCTGCGGTTCGCGTTCGATCTGGCGCAGTCGCGCGAGCGCAAGCGCCTCACCGTCGCCACCAAGAGCAACGGCATCGCGATCAGCATGCCGTGGTGGGATGGCCGCGCCGACGCGGTCGGCAAGGACTACCCGGCAGTCCAGGTGGACAAGCAACACATCGACATCCTGAGTGCGCGCTTCGTACTGCAGCCACAGCGGTTCGACGTCGTGGTCGCGAGCAACCTGTTCGGCGACATCCTGTCGGATCTCGGCCCGGCGACCACCGGCACGATCGGGCTGGCGCCGAGCGCGAACCTGAACCCCGAGCGCCGGTTCCCTTCGCTGTTCGAGCCGGTACACGGCTCGGCGCCAGACATCTACGGCCGGCGCATCGCAAACCCGATCGCGATGATCTGGTCGGGCGCCTTGATGCTCGATTTCCTGATGCAGGGGCAGGGTGCCGGCCGCGCCGCGCATGACGCGATCGTCAAGGCAATCGAAGCCGTGATCGTCCGGGGTCCGCGCACGCCTGACCTGGGCGGTGACGCGCACACCGAGGACGTGGGCCGCGCGATCGCGGACGAAGTGCTTTCGATTTCGAGATGAGCGGCAACGGTGCGTGCCGGTGGACATCATCGTCAAGTCGTCATCGAGGCTCCTACCCCGCCGCCCCCACCCCAATCTCGCGCAGCTGTGCCCATGTCGCGCCCGCGTCCAACTCCGCCGCGAGACGCTGTGCGAATGTCGCTTTGGAGTTGAAGTTGCCGTTGTAGCTGACGCCCCCGATGTGGTACCAGCAGTCGTCCACGATTTGCATCGGCTGCATCTGGCGCCTCTCGACGTCCTGGATGTCCAGGATGTGGCTCAGCCCAAGCCGCAGCTTGCTTCGCTGCAAGTTCCGGTACAGGCAGTGCCAGTTCCGGCCGCCGGTATCGAGTCCGTTGGAGAAGTCATAGAGGAAGTTGAGCGGCAGTCGCTCCACCTGCAAGTAGTCGAAGAAGCAGTAGCCTGCCCACAACTGCCATGCCCATTGCCGCTGTAGCGGCATGCCGTAGATCGGTTGGGAACACATGCGTGCGGCGACGTTCACCGCCTGCAAAGGAACGAGGTCGTGGTCAATGAACCCGAACATCCGCGGTTTGATCGACCGAACGACATTGCGGTACACCCAGGTCATCGCCATGCCGTGGGATCGATTCACATGCCGGGTCGGGTTGGGCGGCAACGCCAGGTAGGGCGTGTCCCGCTCACGGCACACTCTTTGGATCGCCACGTGTGCTTCGGTACGCCGTGAGTTGTCGAAAACCAGGACTGTTGCACCCTCCACCAGGGTCCTTGCTCTTCTCAGCAGCCAGTCCAATGACCACGGTTGTTCGAACGCGATCACGAGAACGATGTCCTGGCCGGCAAGGTGCTGCACTTGCGACAGAAACCCGTCGAGTTCCGGCGGACGCCGGTTCATGTAAACCTAGATCCGGCAGTTGCCCGCCTCTAATCGCCTGCTGAGGCAATGGCAGCGCGG
>CBINBY010000070.1:0-25976 GCA_966248995.1 uncultured Burkholderiales bacterium
CATCTTGGCTCCATTCTCAATCGAAGGAGCCTCCTCAAAATCCGGGGCGGTTCAGTCATCGCCGTCGGACTTGTCTTGGCGGAGGCTCCTCATCACCCGAGACTGGGTAGCGAGCGTGTTCAACAAACGCTCGACCGGATCTTGCGAGATCCGGCTAGCCGCTACCTGCCATAGCAGTACATTGGCTGGACGACAAGGAGGAGAATGAAGCCAAATGTGGAACGACGTCATCGCACAAGTTCCGATCATCTTGGGCGTGCTCGCCACCTTCTTCGTTGGCCCGGCGCTTGCGATTGCTGTGCTGATGTTGCGCAAGCGGCGGGCACGGGACCGCCGGCGCTCCCCTTTGGGCATCCACTTGCTGAGAGCTCCCGGACACTCGCTGCGTGCACAGATCGAGGAAGCGTCTAACGACCTGACCACGGACATCTTCGTGCTAATGGCCATTCCGCTTTTCGTGCTGGCCGTATTTCTCGCGCAAGCCCACCTGCGCACCCTCGACAGAATGCTCCATCTGATTCCGGTTTACGTGATACCGGTGCTCGGGCTGCTGGCGTGGATGCTGGTCAAGATGATCAAGGTCGGCCAGCGCCTGGACAATCTCCGAGCCGGGTTTGATGCGGAGGTTGCGGTCGGCCAGGAACTCGATCAACTCATGCGTCAAGGCGCGGCGGTGTTCCATGATTTTCCGGGGGACGGCTTCAACATTGACCACGTGGTGATCTCTCGGCAGGGCATCTTCGCAGTGGAAACCAAGGGGTACACAAAGCCGGGAGATGAACGGGGCAAGGCGGCCGCAACTGTCGTGTTTGACGGAAAGTCGGTGGCATTCCCGCGCTGGACGACGCGCGAGCCATTGGAGCAGGCCGAGCGGCAGGCCAAATGGCTTTCTAGCTGGGCCAGCTCAGCGACGGGCGATGCGACCGCTGTTCTGCCCGTGTTGGCTCTTCCGGGGTGGTACGTGGAACGCAAGGGCAGAGGCGCCGTGCGCGTCTACAGCGGCCGCGAACTTGGTCAGCTCTTGGACGCCGTCGGAGCGACACCCATCACCGCGGATGCGATGCAGCGCGCCGTGCACCAGATCGAGCAGCGGTGCCGCGACGTCGCGCTTCAGTACAGGAACACGTGAGGCAGCGCTATATAAGCGGGCCAAAGACGTGCGTAGGTGGTAGGCGAAGAAGGTTCTGCTCCTGCGTGTCAGGTCAACTGGGTTCACGTCGTCAGCGAAGTTGAAGCAGCATCGCGGCACGCTTGGCGCGCGTCAGGGAAACGTAGACGAGCTTCCTCTGGTTGGCCGTGTCTTCGAGGCTGCCGAAGTAAGAAGCCGGTGCCACTACGACAACTGCTTCAAACTCGAGCCCCTTAGCGCGGTGCATCGTGGCGAAGTGAACTGCATCGCGGGCATCGGCATGGTTGCTCTGCGCGGAGATGGTCACACCAGTGAACCCGACAGCGAGCAACTGCTTGGCCATTGCCTCCCGATTCTTCTCACTCGATGCGATGACACAGATGCTGGGCTTCGCGCTGTCAGGTGTCTCCGCATAGAGCTGCCGGACGAAGGTAGTGGCCTGAGCTGCCGCCGCCTCGAGACCGTCCACCGTCACTACGCTGGGAGCGGGGCCGTGCGACAGCGACTTGTAGCGCCTGGCTTCGTCGTGGCCGTCGTCAAGGTCGTCTACCTCGCAGCCTTCCAGTAGGGCCACTGCCTGCCGTCGAATCTCGTCGGTCGTGCGGTAGTTGAGGTAGAGCTTCTTGGAGCGCCCGCGGATGTCGATGCCGCACTTGCTCATCGCAGCGCGGTTTCGGCTGTAGATGCGCTGGTGTCCATCGCCGACGAAGAAGAGGTCGTTGGGCCCGGAGGGAATCATTGCGCGAATGAGCTTAAGCGCCTGCGGTCCGAAGTCCTGCGTCTCGTCGATAACGATGGCGCTGTACTCGCCCGGCATGGTCTGGGTCGAGAGCAGCTGTGCTACCTCGCGGTACGCGTCGTCCACCTCCTTCAACTTCCGAGACGCCAACTGGCCCCGATACTCCTCGAAGACCGGCCACACCGCATCGCGCTTGCCACGGCTCAGAACGCCTGAGCGCCCCGTCCGACGTGCAATGCGGTACGCCTCCAACGTCGTGATCCCCTGGGCCAAGATGACGTGTTCGAGTTCCTGCTCGTAGAAGTCGTCAGGCAGGTCCAGCTTCGTGTCTCGCACCGCCATGGCCGCCTGCCAGGCCTGCAATGCTGCGTCCTGCTTGCGGTCGTAGACGATGCGGTGTTCAAGCTTCTGGGCGCGCATGAAACCATTCACCCAAGCATCGAGGTTCCTTACCTCCAGCTTCGAGAGCGTGCTGCTACCGCACAGCGTCTTCAGGTTCTGCTCAATATCGGTGGCGAGGTTGCGGGTAAATGTGGTGAATAGCACCTTCTTGCCTTCAGGCGTGCGGTTCTCCGCGAGCCACTTGGCGCGGTGCATGGCCAGAACGGTCTTCCCCGTCCCAGCGCCACCCAGGACACGCACCGGCCCACTGCGGTCGCCGCTTGCCAGCTTCTGCTGGGTGGGGTGAAGGAAGACGCGCCACTGGGCCAGCGGGGCGTTCATGATGGCCATCATCGCCTCGTCGTTGTCGACGATGACGAAACGGGACTTCGACTCCGGAGTGGTGAGCGCCGTGGCGAAGTCGGCGGTATCCACCGGCCGGTCCACACGGGTCTCCCGCGCTCCCAGCACCTGACTGACCGTATCGCCGGCGGCCACCAGGAACAGGCCCTCGTAGGCCTCGACAGGCAAGATGGCCTGCATGGCATCGAGTTGCTCGTCGGATGTGATGGTCCGCACCGACACAAGCGCATCTTCAGGAACGCCCAGGCTGAGCAGTTCGCGGTCGTCCACCGATGCAAACATGGGCTCGACGGTGGGCTGCGCCTTTGGTGCAACCGCCGGCACAGGGGCAGGCTCCGCTGCGGGGGCCGCGTGGGCGACGCTCTCGACCACCACCAACTGCATCGCACCCGTCACCGGGTTGATGGCCAGCTTGCGGCTCTCGGCCCAGCGGTAGGCGGCATCATGGTGGTCGACGTACAGCAGCACGTAGACGTCGCCACTGCTCGGCTTGAAGACGATGCCGCGCCAGTCCCGGTCCAGGCGCACTGACTTCAGGTTTGCATCGCGAGCCCCGTTGATGTTCTCGTAGTTGATGCCCGGGCTCGTGGGGTCCGACTGGAACTGGATGGCCCATTTCATGACCTTCGACTGAACGCTGACGGGCAGCTTCGCCAGTTGCAGCAGGAAGTCCTGGGACAGGGCCACCTTGGGTTTGAGACTCATGCCGTCACTCCTCGTCCTTCTGCAGTGTTAGGCGCAGCCGGGTCGCAACGGCGACCTGCCACGGCTTGTCCTCGATGGACAGGAGCGCATCATCCAGCAGCTCAGCGGTCCATCCGGCGGCCCTCCAGGCGTCAGCCAGGTCGATTTGGTCAGGGCGTAGCACGGCCAGCTTCTCACCCACCCACGTCAACTCGGCGTCGGCCAGGACCTTGCCGTTCTCGTCAGCCAGTTCCGTGCCGACTTCCGGCAGCGCAGCGCCTGCAGAGGCCAGCAGCTTCAGGCCGGCAGCCAGCGCCTCGAGACACTGGTCGAGAACTTGCTGCCAGGCACCGGCGAGCGCGCTCAATCCGTCGGGCTTCGCGGCCTCCGCCGATAGCTTGCCCAGCGCGCCCAGCGGCTCGTAGTCGTGCGCGTCCAGCCCTGATGCGCTGGCGAGCAAGGTGCCTGGCAGGAACTGCATCGTGTTGAACAACAGGAGCCATCGACGCCACGCGAGGTGCAGCGATTCAGCATCCGGTGCCCCAGCGTCGTCGAGCACTACCGCCCCGGGAGCCGTCCAAGAACCCGCTGTCGGCAATCCCTTCACGAGGACCATGGGCCACGCTCCCACGACACAGACGGCTCCGCTGGGCCGGGACATCACCGGCGCGAAACCCGGGCCCGGCTCTCGGACGTAGAGCGGCAACCGAGCCAGCCAGAGAGCACGGTGCGAGTCACAAGCGACCTTGTCCTCGGGTGTGGACGGAACCATCAGGAACCCAAGCCAAGCCGCGTTGCGCTGCATCGCCTCCACAGCCGGGTCGACATCGTTAGAGTCTTGCACGGTAGCTAGCCACTGCAGCAGTCGCGCCACCGCATGATGGGTGAACGCCTTCTCCTGCGCACGTGGCACCGTCGCAGGTGCCTTCGTGCCGTCATGTCGCGACATTGACGCCAGCGGCGACTCTAAGTCGCCCTCGAGGCTCCCATTGAGCGCCGCAGCAACGTCCTGGTGGGTCACCGACCAGACCCAATACTTTCCCGTGGCCAGGATGGCACTACGCTTCAGAGCGTCCTCACGTACGGAATTTTTATGGTGCGCCCAACCGTCACAGAACACAGCCACTGGCCGTCGCTTGCTCGCGGTTGCCCATGGCCAGATGAGGAAGTCCGGCTTGCTCCAAACCGCCAGGCCGGACTCGCTGCACAGTTCGGCCTGTACTTCGATGCGGTAGCGCTGCGCCCCAACCTCCAGGACATAGCCCGACTTGCCGTTGACCACGTCCTGAACCAGCTTCACGGTCGGCAGCCCGCCGACGCCGCTGAGTTTCTTCAGGCTCTCGATGAAACGCGCCTCAAGCACCGAGTCGAAGTTCGGGTTGATATAGATGTCCGAGATGGTCTTCACGCGCTCCAGAGAGCCCAGCGAGCCGACCAGCTCCGACAGCACTGCTTTCGCGTTGTCTCGTGACACCAGTTCCATGCTGCGGCCCAGGCGATACTGATACAGGCAGCGGTAGCAGCCGTCCTTCTCCGGGTCGTGGTTGCACGAACACGAGGTCAGCGCATCGAGCGCGAGGCGTAGCACGTCGCCCAGCGTCTTGGCGTCATGGGCCAGTAGCTGATGTAGGTAGCCGGTGCCGCCGGGCACCGAGTCGTACAGCATCACGTAGTGCTTGCGCGGCCCGCCATCCTTGCCGGGCTCGTCCTGCAGAACCATGCGCAGGTGGTCGACCTTGCCGCCGAAGCGGCGTTTCAGGCCCAGCTGCACGGCGGCCATGAACGACTGCACCACCCGCTCGTCGACGCCGCTCTTCGTGTAGGGCACCAGGATGCGCAGCGCCTCCGACTCGAACTCACGGTAGAGATACAGACAGTCCAGCAGGTTGGCGGGGTCGTCGCTCCCATGCTTCGGGCAGTCGAAGCTGTGGTTCTGCTCGGCGGCCTGAGCGCCGCGACGCGGGGGCTTCTGCACCTTGCCGCAGTGCTTGCACAGGCGGAACCCGGGCCGTTGCGCGTCCTTGTCGGCCACCTTGAAGGCGTCACCAGGCTTGGCCAGCTCGCCGAAGTTGACATCGCGGAAGGTCACGCGCGAGATGAACTCGAAGCCGAAGGGCGTGCCGCCGGTGGGAATCTGCCAGGCTTCGCGGATGGCCGAAGGCTGGAAGTCCGCCATCAGCTGGCGAACGTAGTACTTCGGCTCGCGGTCCTCCGAACTGTCGTCGATGCGAACGTCGGTGTCGTTGCTGTTCGCAATCGCCTGCCGGAATCGCAAGAGCGTGTGCTTCTGCCCGCCATCAGACCACATCGGGTCGCCGCAGTTCGGACAAGTCGCATGTACGTCCGGCTCGACGACCAGGTTCTGCATGTGGTGGCAGCTGGGGCAGAAACGCCAGTCCTCGGTCTTGGCCAGATTCATGTTTATTTGGTCAACCTCTACCCGCCGCTGGTTGGCGTAGAAGCGGTTCTCCGGCGCGAACTCCGACAGCGCCGACTGAGCCGGCCGCTCGTACTTCTGCGTGGCCAGCGACACGTACGCGCCCTGGCCGGGTTCGTCGGCGCCACGCTTGCGCCACAGCACCGACTTCAGCTGTATGCCCGACTCCGGGAACGCGTAGTTCGGTATCAGCCCGGCGTCGGTCAGCGTGTTCAGCAGGTCGCGGCCGTTGATTTCCTTGATGAGCTCGAGCATCTTGTCGCGCTCGCGCAGCAGGCTGTCGATTTCGTGCTGCGTGGCTTCGTCTTGCGGCCGCTGCGCCACGACCGCGCGTCGCGCGTCGAGTTGGTCCTTCCGCTTCTTGTAGGTGCGCCGCTCCTCGACCAACTCCTCCAGCGCCTTCATCAGCCGCGTGCGCAGGCCGTCCGAATCGCCCTGCCCTTGCATGAAGTCCCACAGGCGCCCGCGGACGACATCGTCCACGTCCTTGCCCAGCAGCGCCATGAAGCCGTCGAACAAGCGTTGCTCGTGCTTCAGCACGTGGTCACAGAAAACGTAAGGGAAGCGGTCGAGCTTGGTCTGCTCCATTGCATCGAGCGCTTGGGAGGTCTTCTCGGGCAATGCTGTGGCGTTGCTCAAGCTCGAGACCCAGTCGTCCATGCAAAACGCGAACAGTTGGCGCCGCAACACCTCGGCTGCCTGCAAAAACACGCCCGGGGGCGCCACGTCGCCGGCAATCATCTCCTCGGTCTCGGCGAAGAAATACAGGTCGTGCGGGCTGTTTCCGTCGGCCAGCGTGGTCGTCATCGCATTGCCGTCACGCCGGCCCGCGCGACCCATGCGCTGCAGGAAGCTGGCCTGGTTCGGTGGCACCGAGCACAGAAGCACGGACGACAAGTCGCCGATGTCCACGCCCATCTCGAGCGTGGGGGTTGCAGAAAGCAGGTTCTCGTACCAGGGCCTGGGCTTCTTGTCTTTGAAGCGCTGCTCCAGCGCCTCGCGCTCCTGGCGCTCCAGCAAGCCCGTGTGCTCGGCGGCAATCACGCGACGCAGGTCACCCTGGCTGAACCGGCGCGCCCACCAGTCGGATGCTTCCGGGATGAGCTGCTCGTACTGTGACTCGACCGCGTCGAGGCACGGCATGCCCAAGAGGAACTCGGCGTCCCGCCGTGGCACCGCCAGGCGCCGTTTGCTGCCCGTGGTAGCAACAAACGCCACTTCGGTATCGAGCTGCAGCGCCTCCGGATTGATGGCCAGCGTGTCGCCCAGATGATGCGAGGTCTTCAGCAGGATGCCTTCGGCCAACAGCGCATCGAACGCCGCGCGGTAAAGGTCTGGCGCCATGCCCTTGGCCAGCAGCATCTGCTGGTTCAGCGCCGCGGCGGCCCAACGGTCGTACCAGGTCGGCCGGCTAGTGCCGCTCAGCCTGTCGAAGTCGCGCTGCTTACCCAGTGTCAGGAGCACCGGGCGCGGGCCGTAGTCGCCCATCTTGGGCATCCACTCCCCGCGACCGGCCCCTTTTGAGAGCATCCACACGTTGCCATCCCCGGCGTAGAGGGTCATCTCGGGGTGCATCACCCCTCCCCGCCGGCGCATGTGCAGCAAGGTACCCCACAGCCACTGTGTCAACAGCGGAAGCTCCAGTCCCTGGGCGCCGAACTGCTCACGAAACACGGGCAACAGCTGCGCGGCCACCTCTTGCACACGCTTCCACGGCACGCTCAGCGTTGCCGTGCCGACGCGCTCCAGCGTGCGCCCCCGCTGGCTCTGGTACGTGAGGTCGCTGAACAGCTGCCACAACAGGCGCTTCCTCACCTTTCCTGGGAGCCGCGTGCTGGCGGGAAGCTGACCGTTCTGAAGCAATTCGACCGACCAGTCATGCTGCCAGGTCATGTTCGGCGCCAGGAACTCCGCCACCAGCGTCTCAGGCGGCACGTGCAGCACCGAGCCCGGTTCGTCAAAGCGCTTCTCGGCCAGGGCCAGGAAGTGCGCCCAAGGCGTGCTCGACACTTGCAGCTCGTCCAACACATGGGCCCACGCGGTGCGCACGTTGTTCAGCCAGGTGCGAGCCCCGAAGAAGCCGGCTCGGTGCGCGGCGTCCTGCACGGAGTCTGAGAAGGCAATCAGCTTCTTGTCGTCGTTGAAGATGCTGGCCCAGCTGGCCTCCACGATTTGCGAGCCCAGCGTGGCGTTGCGGGCACCGAGCAGCAGCAGCTCGTCGCGCTCTCCGCAGCTGGGGCAGGCGTCATCGTGTCGCGTGTACTGGGCCGTGCCCACCATTTGCGTGCGCTGCGCCGTGACCCGGTAGATGGGCAGCAGCTCTTGGTGTGCGCAGGCCAGGCATGCCGCGTCGCCCGGCTGAACGTTTCCGCATGCCACACACACGTGCTGCTTGATGCCATCGACATGCGGGCGCCCGACGCTGCGGTCTGCATAGAGCCGTGCAGCCTCGGGCCGGCGCGAGAACCAGGTGTTGTAAATCTCGTCGAGCTGCGTCGATAGCTTGTTGCTGCCCTGTACCAAACGGGACAACCAGCCGGTGGTGCGGCACTGGCTGCACTGCACCATCGGAAGGTAGACGCCGTCTCGCTCGCCCGGCAGGTCACGCTCGCTTCGCAGGCGCACGTCGTGCGGGTCCACTGCCAGCTTGCCCACCATGCGCCGCAGCTCGCGCACCCAGAGCTGCACCCGCAGCGTCACCAGCGGCTGCTTGCCTTCTCGGAGCGCCCAGGCCACCAACACCATCAGGGCGTCCAACACGCGCGCCACCTGGGCGCGGGTGGCCGTGGGCATATTGCGTGCGAATGCATCCTCCAGCACGGCATAGCTCACCACGCCGCCTTTCATGAGCCGGAGCAGATTCACGAAGAGCTGGTGGCGCTTCAGGTGTTGGCCCAGGCCCTGCCGCCAAGCGGTAGTCGCAACCTCGGCCACGTCCGCAGGCTGAGGCAAGGCGGGGAACAAGGCGCCGAACCAGGCCAGCACGGCCGCCTGCGGAGAGCCGTACTGCGAAGGTGACAGCACAACGTCCAGCTCGGGCCGCCAGATGAACATGTGGTCCACCGTCGCGTCGCCGAGGAAGGCGTCGACCGACAGGCGGTTCTCGGTGACGACGGAGTCCGCCGCAAAGGGAGTGCCGAACACCTGCCGCGCGTACTCGCGCAGTGGCGCGGCGTCGGAGGTGCCCCCCAACGTCGCAGACGTTCCGGCACAGATGAGGTGGTCCGGTTCAATCTTCAGGCGGGCACGCAGGCGCCGCAGCAGCAAGGCCAGGTCGGTGCCCTGGGCGCCGTCGAACGTGTGCAGTTCGTCGACCACCAGGTAGCGCAGCGTGGTCGGCGTGTTGTGCCCCCAGAGCTTGCGGTCCTTGGGCCGCAGCATCAGGTAGTCCAACATCTTGTAGTTGGTCAGCAGGATGTCGGGCGGGTGCTTGCGCAGGGTGTCGCGGTCAGTGATGACGCCATTGGGCGTCATCACCATGCCCTCGCCCGGTTTGCCGGCGACACCGCCCACGTACAGGCCGACCCGCAGCCCGGCAAAGGCCGGCACCTGAGCCACCAAACCGGCAATCCGTCGCGCCTGGTCCGTCGCCAGAGCATTCATCGGGTAGATGACCAGCGCCTTGACGCCGGCCTGCCCCGCGGCACGCGCGCGGGCGCAGTGGTCCATCACCGGGAACAGGAAGCACTCCGTCTTGCCGCTTCCGGTGCCAGTAGCTACCAAAGTGCTGGCCGCCTGATGCTGGCTGGACAACCGGCGCCACGCTTGTTCCTGGTGGTCGTAGCCCGGATGCTCGGTCTCGAAGGAGTCGAAGAACTTGCGTCCCGCTGTGCCCTGTACAAAGGGCAGTCCTAGCTGGACGTAAGGCCCCTTGAGCCAGGCCGTTTCGTCCTCCGTGAAGCGGCTCATCAGGCCATGCATGAAGGCATCGGCCGGCTCGAAGCCGGAGACCAGGAACTGCTTTAGTCCCGTCTGAATGTCTCGGGCAAGTAGCGATGGCAGCACGTTCAGGACTCCCCGGACTCTTCCTCGTGGGGCGCCCCGCTGACCAGGCCGCAGTAGTTCAGGAATGGGAGCCCATCCTCGAAGCTCGTTGGGGGCAGCCCCGTCTCCTTCTGCGAGAACCTTGCCTTGCGACCGTAGCGCCTGCCGCCCATCGCCTTGCGCAAGAGCTTCTGCGCCAGGTCCACGTGCTTCGGCGTCGCGGACAGGATGCCAACAGGCATCCACAAACCAGGATTCCCTGGGGCAGGCAAATGAATGAGCGCCGCCATGAAGCCGGCGGGATAAAGCATGAGCTCTAGCCGCCCTCCCATCAGCATGCCGTCTGGCGGCATAGGTCGCGAGAAGTGGAGGTCGGTCAAGCCTTGCACCCGGAATCGCCCCAGCACCGCCTGCTCCTGGCCCTGCTCCGAGTACGCCAACAGGTGGAGGTTGTCGGTCCCCCTTTCGCCTTGCAACTGCGCCCGGAGCTCCGCAACCGTCCGCGCAAAGGCATCTCCTCGACCCCACAGTAGGTCGTCGGGCGTCAGCCACGCCAGTGACGTAAGCAACGGCCCGTGCCGACGCCGGCCCTGGCGTCGGTCCTTGACGCGCGCGACGATTCGTTCGCGGTTCTCCTGAAGGTACAGGTTGCCGAAGAGTGCCTCAACACCAACCGGGTAACGCGCTGCTCTGGTCAAGTGGACCTCGGTGAGATACCGATACAGGTCGAACTTCTTGCCCTGGAGGTACTGGCGAAGAAGGGGTAGGTCGAATGTGTCGATGAACTCCTCGAGGTACGAGCTGCCGAGCGCGATAGTCCTGGGAATTGCTGCCGTGACCTGCTGGTTGACGAACTGCACCAACTCCGCCGGAGCACTTCGCTCAAATGTCTGGTCAATCTGTCGCTGTACCTGACCGTCGTCGTCGAGGGCAAAACTCACAGGGATAGGGATGTATGTCCGGCGCTTGCTCTCAACATCTTCGACCGAGTACACGCCGAACGAACGGTCACGCAGGTCGCCGCGAAGCGAAGCCACCTCAGGAAAACGCTGGCGGTAAGCCATCCGAGCACGCTCTGCGCTCTCACCAATTGCCTCGTCCGAGGTCTCCAGCTTCACCAAGTTGTCCGTCGGCACTTCGCCGGACTGCGGCCGCAGGGGCGTGAAGGAAATGAGGTCGAAGGTCACCGTATCGGTTCGAAGTTCAACCTTGCTGAACCGGGGATGGTCACCACCGGACTCCTCAAACCGCTCGACTGCAAATCGGCTCAAGTGCACGTCTTCCTCGACGACGTCCAGCAATCCCTGTCGTACCAAGGAGTCGATGACCGCCAATGCTTCGCTGTTCGTGAATCCGAAGTAGTTCCTGAACGCCGTGAGGTTGACCGACCCGCAGATGCGCAATAGCCGCAGTACGAACTCAGTCACGACCGGGAGCCGTTCCTCCAGCGCGATGTACGCGTCGACCCGAAAGGTCTCCACAGGAAGACCGAAGGTCACGCGGTTGAACTCGGAAGGGACGCTCATGTCACTTCTCCCAGATGCTCGGCGGGAAGGACCACTGCGCGGCCCTGCTCCGCAAGTTGGTTGGTGTACTTGAGCACTCGGCCCAGAGGCGCGTCGGCGTGCTTCCCTTGCCAGAGCTTGCTGGCACCGACCACGAACAAGCGCTCCATCGCGCGAGACATCGCAACGTTCACCCGGTTGGGGCTGCGCAGGAAGCCAACCCTTCCATCCGGGTTGTTCCGGACGGTGGACAAGATGACGATTCGGTTCTCCTTGCCCTGATAGCTGTCCACGGTGTCGACCTTGACAAGGCGTCGCGCAGCCCCGAGCCATGGCGCTTCGGCCTTCAGCTTGTCAATGAGTGACCGTTGCCTGCTGTACATGCAGATGATGCCGATTGGTGGCTCCTGCGGCTTGAGGTCCTCCGCCATCAACGCCATGAAGTCATCGGACTCGACAATCTGCCGCAACAACTCCATGACGACGTGGGCCTCCGCGGTATTCCAGGTTTCGTCGCGAGCGTCGCTCTGTTGCTCGTATCCTCGTCGGCCGAGCGTCGAGGTGTCCACCCACGTCACCTGCTTTGAAAGGTGCGCGGGGAGCAGGTCGTAGTACTCGGGCGGAGCACCCCTACCGGTCTCAAGCTCGCCGCCATAGAAGCACTCCGACACCAACTCGCCGATGTCTGGCGCCATGCGGTACTGGGACAGCAAAGTTGTTCCGACCTGCTGCCCGTAGGCAGAGTTGAAGAGCCGCTCGAAATCGCTCCGAAGCAGCGCGGAGTCATCTTCGACGCCGTATCTCTCGCGGACGGCTTGGCGAACCTGGTCCGCGAAGGTAGGCGGCAGCTGAAGATGGTCGCCGACCAGCAGGATTCGGTGCCCCGCCTGCATCGCAACAGCCAACTCGCTAGGGGCCGCACGTCCGGCCTCGTCGATGATGACCCAGTCGTAAACGTTCTGAACGACGCCTGCGCCTCGGTAGCCAACCCCGACGAGAGTACCGGCGACCACAGTTCGCGACTTGGCCAGGAACTCGGCGAAGTTGCCATCCGACGAGCCCAATGCAGAAACCCACTCCTCGGAGAGCCTGATGACCCTCAAGAGCCTCGAAATGGCGTCCTGCGAGCGAACCTCGTACCTGTTGGCCAACCCGTCGCGAATCCTGTTCAGAATCTCGACCGGTGCCCCCTCGGCGTCGGTTTGGTAGAAGTCCGACGCGATGTCGTAGAAGGATTCCGTAAGCGCACGGACACGTGCATCCAGCGAAGCAACCGCCAGTTCGTCTTCTCTTCCCGTCCGGGCCTGAAGCGTCGCAATCCGGTCGCACAGCATCCCGAGCCTCAAGTGCAGGTCGACCACTTCGGCCGCGAACCCCTTCGGCAGCCCGAATGCCGTTGCGAGCTCGACGATGCGTTCCTTCTGCTCGGCCTTGAATGACTCGCGATATGCATTCTCGATTGACGTGGCGTGCAAGTGCCGAATCTCGTCGGAAGCTGCCGACTCCGCGCCAAGTCGGACGGCATTGAAGTCCACGCCCATGGTGCGGCAGACCTCCATTCCCTTTTCGAGAGCGTTGTTGACCGCTTCGTGCGCTTGGCTGACCAGTAGGATGCGACGCGCGCCCTCTTTGGTCATCAGGTAGTGCAGCAGCGACGCGATGAACCAGGTCTTCCCGGTGCCGGGAGGCCCTTGAAGCAGGCTCACGGGTCCATTGCCCAGCACACGCTTGAAGGCCTCGCGCTGACTCGGATTGAGGCTCTTGCCGTGCTCCGAGTAGACCTCCAAGTCTTGGTCGGACGGAACAGAGAACTTCTGAGGCTCCAGCTCGGCGGACGCGGCAGCTTCAAAGTAGGAGATGAGGTCGGGCACAACCGCCTTGTCCTGGAGAATTCGCTCGACCGCAAACCGCCTTCGCGTGAAGGAGGCCTTTTCGTTCGCGCTCATCAGGCGCAGACGACTGCCAATCTTGAAGTTCGCCCGGACATGCGGCTGGTCGATGGCCAACTCTGCATAGGCTCCGACCGTGGTGTCGCGCAGGTTCAACTGGCCACAAGGCTTCCAAGCGCCGTCGTTCATCTGGCTTTCGACGACGACGGCATCGGGTGGCTCATAGTTCAAGACACCGGAGTCCGCATGGTATGGAACCAAGAGCTGGCCGGAACGCTCCGGGTTGTGCCTCTTGTCTCCAGCGACCGTGACCGTGAAGAAGGCTTCTTCCTCGGCGTCGAGCAGCGTCTGCCACAGCTCTCGTACGGGAACAGGTCCCAAGTCCTCGGCGCTCGCGTCCCCGGGCTCAAGCTCGATGTCTTCCCCGACTTCATTTGCCTCAGCCTGCTTGCCGGTGTCGCCAGCGGTAAGCCGCCGCTTTACTTGCTCTTCGTCCAACAGAAACAGGACCAGGTCCTGAGCATCTGGTGCGGGTCCTTCGGCGAGCTGAATCTCCATCCGAACCGACGCGTCTCTCATCGTTTGGGAGCGCAGCAGCTGGCTCTGCGACACGCTGCTCGCCCGCACCGACTCGACAAGCTCAGTGGCCGGATTCCAAATCAAGGTGAGTTGCCGCCCGACCCCAGTCACATACAACCGCATGCGCCCCTCGGATTGACGGTCGCGCTTCGCAGCCACATGGAAGGCACCGTTGTCGCTTCGCAGCGTTCCTGCGGGCACGCCAGAGTGGGCGAGGTTTGGAACGACCACCGTGAAGTGCTGTGCCGCGGCCTTCTCGCCTTGCCCTACCTTGTCGAGCGCCGCTGAGAGCGGGTCGAGCGTTGACAGCGTCTGTGCGTTGAGCAGATTCGCCAGCTCCTCGTACACGCGGGGAATTGGGAGCATCCCGTTCGTCGGAGCCTTGCGGCTGGAGCCCAGGACTTCGACGAGCACGGCCGCCAGGCTGTATCGGTCACGCTCCGATGGGGTCAGCGACTTGTAGTTGTCGGGCAGGTATGCCGTGGTGTAGGCATCCCCCTGCGTCCTCCGGTAGTCGAGAACATCGACCAACACGGCATCACCGGCGCTGCGAACAACGACGTTGCCTGGATGGATGTCACCATGCGACAGCTCCACCGCATGGAGCTTCATGAGCGTGCTCACGAGTGACCGAGCCACCTGCATCCGCGCCTCATAGGTCGGTGACGTCAGGAGCCACGCCGACAGAGGCTGTCCCTCGACCCAGTCGGTCACCAGCAGCAGGCTGCCCCGGGAGAGCCCGAAGTCGACGACACGATGCAGCCCTGAAATCTGCATGCCTTTGACCACTCGGGCACGCTCGAGAAAGGACAGCAGGCGCAGCGACACGTCAGGCTTCTTGGGGTCCGGCTCAACGCCGTACCAGACCTTCACGAGGTGGTCGCCATCCTGCGTCGTGGAGCGGAAGCAGACGTACTCCTTGGTCTCCACGCGCATGTCCGTCTCGTCGTAGTCACGCTCCTTGCTGGTCGCGCGGTACGAGTCGAAGGCGGCGACATCGACAATCTGCAGCGGAGCCTCGGTGGTCGCTGCGTTCAACGCCTCCAGCATCTCCCGAGCGTTGACGTATCTGTCGCTCGACGCCGGGGAGAGCGCCTTCTTGATGACGTCAGCTACTTTCCCGTCGAACCCAGCCTCTGCCCTGTCGGACCAAGCGTAGGTTTCGGCAGCCTTCGGCGGCCGTTCCCCGAAGAGAATGAGATGTGCCAGGGCGCCCAGCATGAACACATCTCTTCGGTAGGGCGTCGCTGCGCCATCGGTCTGGCCGTCCTCGGGCAGGACCGTTTGCTCCACCTTGACCTTGTCGCGGAAGGCGCCAACGGTCTTCGTCTCCGGGTAGTAGGCCGCCGGGAACCCCGACATGACGACCTTCGAAGACCGGTCCACCCAGACGCTGTGGTCACCGATGTCGCGGTGAGCCACATTGAGGTCATGCAGCTCGCCAAACTTGTGCAGGACTGCTTTGACGAGGCTGAGTCGCTCGTCGGCTGAGAGCTTGGGGAGCACCGAGTGCGTGAACTCCGCCAGACGAGTGACGCGGCCCGGAAGCGAGTAGAGCTCCGTGAAGTCGAGCGTCACGTCCTGCTCGGCCTTGCGGCGTATGGGGCGCATCAGGCTCAGCGAGAGCTCTTCGTTCTTCTCGGCAACGTACTCATAGACCCGTTGCTCCCGAAGGCCCACAAACGGGCGGTCGCGCTCGCCGATGAGGTCTAAGCCAAGCGCCGTGAAGTCCCACTGCCGCAGCAGCGCGTGCTTGAGCGGGTCGTCCTTGGCACTGGCCCGAAACACCGAGTACAGCCTCTTCGGGTGGATGAAGATGGGGTCGCTCTCAGGCCGGAATCCGTCGACCAGGTAGTCCTTCGGTTTGAACGAGGGCCCCTCGAAGAACTCGTCGTACCTGCGCAGATGGTCCAGCGGGTTGAAGAGAGGCCGCTTCCAGAAGTACTGCTTGAAGACCTGCTCATAGCGCCAGGACAAGAACTCGGTCATCGTCAGCACGGACTTCTCTTCGTCCGGCGTCAGCTTCATCTGCTTGACGTTGCCGTGCATCACGACGAACGACGCCACGAACGGCTTGAGGTTTTGCCCCAGTTTCTGCGTTATCAAGCTTGCCAGGCGCTTGGCGTTCAGGTTCGCCTTCAGGACTGGCGAGGTATCTCGCGACTCGCCGTCCAGGTACCACTTCTGTCCATCGGACTCCAGCAGCTTGCCGTGCCAGTTCTTCAGCTCGACAACGACGATGACGTTGTGCGTGACGAGAACCAGGTCGAAATCATCATCGCCCGCACCGCGCCCACCGCGGCTGATGGCGAAAGAGGCGTATCCACGCCATCCCTTGCTGAAGGCCGTGCTGCTGAACTCCCGCTGAATCTGCTGATGTGCCTCGACCTCAGCTCTCGGCACTCCGCTCTTCCTGATGAGCGTGATATCCATGGTCTCCCTTACCCGCTCGAACTCAATCCTTCACAAGCTGTCAGTGGCGTGCAAACGACCCAGGTGACCCTCGGTGAAGACCACGCGGTCGAACGTGAACTCGTCGTCTGCCTTGGCCGTCTTCGGAAACAGGCAATGAACCAGCTCGCGCACGGCTCTCGGGTTGCTGCACTCGTCGATGGCGGCGTCCCGCTCCTTGTCGTGGCGTTTGATGACGTCCTCGGCCTTGTCGAACATCGACCGCATGCCCGGCCTGCGCCCGACGAAGGCCTGGGGCGTGCGGCGCAGCAGCGAGAACACCGACGGCGCCTTCGTCATCAAGGTGGCCAGCCCAATCAAGTCGGCGAGGTGCACCTCCCCCCGCAGCTCGGGCTCGATGGACATGACGACATCGAACAAGCGCACGACATCGCGCGGGTGCTCCATCAGCTCGCTCAGCCCATGGTGGAACACCAGGCCATGGCGCTCATTGGCTCTGGGGAAGAACGACTCGTGCGCCTCGCTCGGCAGCCGGGCCAGCCCTTGGTTCATCTGGTCCACTCGCTGCGTGAACGACAGCGACGGCACCGGCAAGCGCACTTGCACGACCTTGTCCAAATACGCAGCGGCGAAAGGCACCTGCAGCTTCTCGAGGGCCGCGCTGACGAACTTCTCATCCCAGGCGAGCACGTAGCCCACATTCGGCAGGTCACCGACGGCCTTGATGATTCGGACCATCTCGTAGACCTCGGCCGGGTACAGACGGTCCAGATCGTCGATGAGCACGACGATGCGCCGCGGGAACTTGCGCAGCGCCTGCTCCAGCGCCTGCTTTCGAGCCTCCACGTCCGGCGTCTTGTAGTCGAACGCCGCCTCGCTGGCGTCGCCCACGGACTCCACCACGGACTTGACGATGCTGGCCCATGGCTCGGCGCCGGGGATGAGTTTGAGGACATCGAAGGCCTTGGCGTAGGTCTTGAGCTCCTTCGCGACCCGCTTGCCCTCTTTCGCATGGTCGGTCAGCTTGACCGCCTTGGCTATGCTGGCCAGGAACTGACGCAGCAATGCATCGCGGTCGCCAATCAGCCAGGGATTGAAGTGAACGACGACAGGGCGCACATCGTCTGCAGTGCCGCTCAGCAGGTCCTCGACCATGGCGAGCAGCGAGGTCTTCCCGCAACCCCATGCGCCCTCGATGGAGACGACGAGACCCGACTCAGGGGAGACGCGTTCCAGGACCTCGGTCACGCGACCCGCAAACAAGCGCCGCCCCAGCGCATCGGCGTCCAATGCCGAACCCGACCGCAAGGGGCGGTCGATTCGGAGTCCGACTTGTTTTGGGTCTTCTGCCATTTGTCTCCCTGAAGCGGTCTCTTGTTGGAGCTGTCCTTGCGCTACGCTCAGCCTGGGTTGGCTTCGAAGAAGGCCCAGGCCATGCGGTAGTCATCCTCGCGGTTCGCGCGGGCGAAAGGGGCGACGTAGCGGCGTTCCACGGTGCGCGGGCCGCCGGGCAGCGTGTCGTCGGTCACCCACTGGGTGACAACGGTGCCGTTGGGCACCTTGGGCTGGCCGCCTTCCGGCGTGGCGGCGTACTCCCACAGGTCTTCCCAGCCGAAGTTGCCCTCACGCGGCTTGCCGTCAGGTGGGGTGATGCGGGTCTTGGGTGTCTTGGTGCCGCCCTTGCGCGGCAGGCCAACGCCGACCAGGCCCTTGCTGTTGGTGAAGACAATGCGGCCGTGGATGTCGTACCAGGTGTCGCGCTCGTAGCCCTGCATCACCGGGAACTGCACGCGGTAGACGAGCAGCAGTTCGTCCAGCGTCAGGCCCAGGGCTTGGGCCACCAGCACGTCGATTTCCACCAACGCCATGCGTCGGGCGTAGTCGCTGCGGAGCGCGCAATGGCGAGTCCAGGTGCTGGTCAGCTGGCTCCAAAAGTCGCTCGGAAGGCGGGGGTTGGCTGGCTGGCTCCAATCCTGCTCGGCGAATTCGAGGTCATAGACCTCCTCCCATAGTGGGCCGTAGTTGGCGGTTAGACATGAGAGCGCCAGAACGCGGCACGCCATGCCCCGCGGCCGTTCAGCGTAGTCGAACGTAAAGATTGAACCTGCCATTTCCCCCCAGAGATTGGCCTTGCCAGTTGTCTTAACAAAGAAGTCGGCGAGCAGTGAGAACCAAGCACCAGCCGCAAGCACAAGGTCATTGCTGTCAGCAAACACTATGGACAAGGCGCCATCAATGTGAGCTGTCTCTGGGGGCACTAATGCGGACACCAATGTGCGCTCAGAAGATTGCGCAAGCATCTTTCGAGTGATGAGACGGAAATAGTCCGTCATCGGTCGAGGAAGCTCATACTTCTCTTCTAACCATTTGACGCGCCTGACTCTCCGCAAATACTCGACCGCGTCTTTCGAAGGCCAGTAGTTTGTCCTGGGCAGATACGCATCTGGCAACGTCAGAAGGTCAAGCACGTCATAGTGCCCGTTGGCCTTGCAGACCATTCGCGGAGTCTTGTTGTACGGATTGCCAACTTGAAAGTGTGGACCAGATAGCACCACCTCTCTTGACGTCGCGGGGAAGTTGGCATCGCTCGTTGAGCGCCGCCGAATGGTGCCATCCTCTTGCTGTCGAGACTCGTGCCACATTTCGCTAGGCATGTGTTTGTCAGCAAGGTCCGCCAGGCGTCGAGGCCATGCCCCCAACTTCGCAAGCACGCTATTCAGCGTCTGCGCATGTAGGGCTGGGAGCCGTGCGCGACGCGGCGAGGTGCCCGGTTCGTCGTAGAGCTCGGCGAACACCGCTAGCGCAGCCTCGTCCACGCGCACGATGCGCTGGGCATGACCGGCGGTGTTCCACTGACCGGCGTCGTTCTTGTAGCCACCGACGCTACCGCTGCCGTCGTGCTGGTAGCAGATATCCACTGTCGCCGGCGCGAACAGGTTGGCCACCTGGTCAAAGGCCGGCTCCGCGCGAGGCGCACCATAGATGTTGACGCTGTACTTGGTGAGGTGGTGCACCTCGGCAAAAAGCGCCAGTTCGTTGACAAACTGAAAGTGTCGCCGCAGCCTCTCATAGAGCGTCGCCCGCAAGGCCCCGCCCTTTGGGTCGTCATACGGCCCTTCGGGGTGCAACAACCCCGTCACGCCTTGTCGTCCGTTCAGTCCCCAGGCCAGCGGCATGAAGCACTTGTACAGGTTGGTCTGGACGCCCTTAAGTAGCGGGTAGTTTTGCACCGCATTCAGATAGCTCTGCGTGCCCTCGGCCTCCTGCAGTTCATCGGTCCAGGCAGCCTGGAGACTCGTGAACTGACCGAAGGCGGCGCTGCGCTTGCTCACCAGCTCGGCGGCGCGGAAGCCGCGAATCGCGAACAGGGGGTTGTATTCGCCCAGCACGCCGGCCTCGTTCCACTCAACCTTCAGCCAAGGCGGGTTGCCAAGAATCAGGTCGAAGCCACCTCGCGCGACCAGCACGTCGGCGAAGCACAGTTCCCAGTGCATGAAGCGCCGAGTCGACGCAATCCCTTCCACCACCCCGATGCGGGGAAAGGCCTCGCGCAGCTTGCCAATGCGCAGTTGGCCAAAGCGGTCATGCAGTCGCGGCCCTTCGGCAGCGTGCTGCAACGGCAACTGCGTCTCGAAGCCTGCGAACGTGCCCTGCACCTCGGGCACCAGCTGTGCCTCCGGTTGGTCGCTGGCACCCTGTAGGTCGAGCACCGTCTGCGGCGCAATGTCCACTACGTTGCCTTCGAGGATGGCGCCCACTTCCAGCCACCAGGCTTCACGGCTGGGCAGGTGCTCGCTCTGGGTGATGGGCCAGAACCACAGCGCGCACCAGTAGTCCATCACCAGCTTCAGCCGGCGGAAGGGCGTGGCGAGGTCGCCGTCTTCGTTCAGTAGTCCCTCGCGGCGGATGGCTTCCTTCTGCGCACGGGACAGCGGCGCGTGCTCATAGCCACCGTCCGCACCGCCTTTGGCCTTGCGGTGCGGCCACACATCCAACGGGTCTTCGGTGCGCGCACGGTCGCGCGCCAGAGCCTGGGTGTGCTCCTGCCACAGCTCCTGCACCTTCGCGCTCAGCTGTTGCAGGCGCGCGACCTCGTGGTTGGCCAGCGGGGCGTTGAAGGCCCGCCGCCACACTCTGAGGCGTTCGAAGTGCTCGGGGTAGAGCTTCTTGGCCTCCTTATCGGCATAGTCGGCCATGCTGGGGTCGGGCAGCAGGAAGTGCCAGATGTCGCTGGCGCCCAGCGGCGCGTCCGCCGTCACGCGGCGCGGCGGCTCCTCGTGCCACGCGGGCTTGGCGCCCTTGACGACGCTGGTGGCACGGTAGACCTGTCGGCGCGCGCCGATGAGGCTGTTGCCGGCGAAGAGTTGGTAGCCGAACCAGGGCACGCGGGCGGGCTTGAGCGGCAGCGGGTTACCTTCACTGTCCTGCGTGGGCTCGCCGTAGATGGCGTTCAGCCACAGCGACACCTCGGCCAGTTCCACCGCCACCGGGTTCAGGTCCACGCCGAACACGTTGCGGTCGGCCAGCACCATGCGCACCTTCTGCAGTTCCTGCGGGTACTCGTCGTGCGGGA
Organism: uncultured Burkholderiales bacterium; assembly: GCA_966248995.1. Taxonomy (GTDB): domain Bacteria; phylum Pseudomonadota; class Gammaproteobacteria; order Burkholderiales; family Burkholderiaceae_C; genus Albitalea. The sequence continues at coordinate 20,676 of CBINBY010000070.1, forward strand.
TGCGCCGGCCTTCTTCGGCCTGCTTGCGCTCGAGGTACGCGTCGGCCAGCTGGTTGACGGCCTCGTTCAGGAACGCGGCGCTGCCCATCGCCGGCTCGCAGACGGTAAGCGTGAGGATGTCGTCGGCCTTCTTCACGCGGCCGTTCTCGGGGGCCAGTAGCTCCTTCAGCGCGTACTTCACCAGGCACTGCGTGAGCACCTGCGGCGTGTAGTAGCTGGCGCTCTTCTGGCGGTCGCGCCCGGCCAGGCGGTAGATGAAGCTGCCCTTCGGGTACAACCGCAGCCTGCGGTGGCCGTTGTCGTCGATGTCGTAGACGCGCTCGTCCTCGTGGTAGTCGTTTAGGCGAGCAGCCGGCACAAACCATGCGTTCTCCAGCTTGTCGGCTTCGCTGTTCTGCGCGCCGCCGCCGCGGCGGCCTGATGCGGTGGGCTTGGCCTCGTCGGCATCGTCATCGGGGCCATCATCGTCGTCGCCCTCATCAGCCTCTGCCGCCGCCGCGCGCCCCTTCTTTGGCGCGGGCTTCACTTCGTAGAGGTCGTCGGCGGCGAAGAAGCCGCGGTAGCTGAGCAGCGCCTCGTACACGGCCCCCAGCTGGTTGATGGACAGCAGCTGGTAGCTGACGCGCCCGCTGCGGCGCCCACGGCCGTTGCCACGAGACAGCGACATCAGCCTGATGACGCGCTGCCACAGGTGGTTGGGGAAGCGCACCTTGGCCAGCAGCGGCAGCGCAGCGTCGTCGAACAGGCGGCTGTCCAGCGGCGCCATCGCAAACACCTCCTTGGCGCCGGCGACGGTGTCGCTGAGCTGCTGCGTGGCGGGGCCGAGGCCGCAGCCTACGGCCACCAGCTTGAACAAGCGGCGCAGCGTAGCGTCGAAGTAGCCGCCGTCGCGCGCCTGCGGGCTGCTCAGAGGCTGCAGCTCCAAGTCACGCAGGCTCTCGAGGCTGTAGCCCTTGAGGTAGACCTCACTGCGAGCGATGGGCACATAGCCCAGCTCGGGCCGCGCCTCGATGTAGAACATGAACAGCAGCCGGTACACCAGGCGCAGGCATTCCAGGCTGAGCTGGGTCGGGTCCAGCTTGTACTGGCCCGAGTAGACGCTTTTCTTGCTGCCGCTGGCCTGCTCGTCGAGCTGGCGGGCGGCTTCGTTGCCCAGCAGCTCGATGGCCTCACGCAGCGCGTACTTCAGGTCTTCGCTGACGCCGAAGGCGTGCTTGTGCGCGTTCTCGTCCAGGCTCTCGAGCAGGCTACTGCCTTCGCCCGGGGCCAGGCAGTCCTTGTGTAGCAAGGCGGCGCAGGCCTTGAGGGTGTCGGCGTCCTTGCGGTCGAGGATGTCTGCCCAGTCGAAACGGAGCGCGCGGTTGTTGGGCCACTTGTAGCGGTCCAGCAGCAGCCAGTGGTCCAGGCCAAGCAGCAGCACGTAGCGCGGAGGCTGCTCGGCGCCGAAGACGGCGTCGGAGAGTAAGTCGGCCCAGGTCTCGCGCTGCATGGCGGGCGGCACGGCCTGCCCGCCGAGGTGCAGGCTTTGCAGGCGGTGGTCGAGCAGGTCTTCGTTCTCCGCGCCGGGCTGGTACGCCGGAACGATGGCCAGGCGCGGCTGCTGCAGCTGCCACAGCGGCACGGGCAGGCCCGGCACCAGCTCGTGCACCGCAGGCGCCCTGGGCGGCGTGGCGTAGCCGAGGGCCTGCAACAGGCCGGCTTGCAGCTGGGTGAACAGCTGCCAGCGCTCGGCGTCGTCGTGCCCGCGCGCCACCTGGCCACGCAGGCTGAACCACTTCTGCGCCCAGGCCTGCAGCCGCTTGAAGGGCGCGCGGAAGGCGTCGTCGCCCGGGTGCTCGGACTCGGCAGCCTCCCAGGCGTCGAGGCGGGCCTTGATGTCGCCCTTGAAGACCTCGGCCAGGTAGTGGTGGCTATAGAACTCGTTCTCGTTGGCGATGCCCGTGAAGGGCTGGACGGCGTCGAGGACAGGCATGGTTAGGCGGCGGCGCTGGGGTGGCACAGGCCCGCGAGCACCTGAATCCAGGGCTGGGGCTCGGTGGTCAGTGTGTCGTGCACCCAATGGCGGTACTCGTCGAAGACGCGGTTGATTTGCTGGCTGCGCTGTTCGTAGCGGCCGCGTTTGACGGTTTCGAGCTGGTTCTCCAGGGCCAGCTTCAGCTGGTCGAGCTGGCGGCTCTGCAGGCGCTCCAGGTCTTTCAAGGTGCCATCCAGCCGCTCGGCCAGACGCGCAGAGAACGCCGCCTGCTGCTGGAGCATGTGGGCGTGCATCGACTGCACTGCCTGCGGAAGAGCCTGCTGAAGGTGCTGTGTGGCGTGCTCGAGCCCCGGCAGATGGCCTCGGTTGGGCAGCTTGCCGGCCTTGAGGCCGGCACGGGCCGCGAATGTGTCGAAGGCCTCCAGCGAGAACGGCCCTGCCGCGCCGCGGCGCGTGGCCACGCGCCAGTCGACGAGCAAGGGTTGACCCTTGCGATTGGGCACCAGGCTCATGAGGACGAAGGCCTGCTCGTCGGGCTGCAGGTGCGGGCTCTGCAGCAGCGGCGCGCTGCGCCGCTTGACGGTGGACATAACCCGGTCGCCCAGCCATTCCACGATGGGGTGCTGCGGCCACAGGTAGTGCAGCTGTGGCCAAGTGTCGTCTTCGGCCTTCGCCTGCCGAGCCGTTTCGATGGCCTGGGCCATGCGGGCCGGGTCGGCACACAGCGAGTAGTAATCGTTTTCCGCCTGCACCTCACGCGGTAGCTGCCGCAGCCGCTCCTGCAGGTCGCGCGGGGCCGTGAGGGCGATGATTCGTTCGGCGTCGTGGGCGACCCACTCGCACAGCTTGTCGCCCAGATTCAGCTGCGTGAGCGCGGTCTTGGCGTAGTGGTAGTCGCTCTCGAACAGCGAACCGGGCTCGTCGATTTGCGCGAGACTGCTCACCGGCGACGCCGGCTGCGCCTCGCCACCGAACAGCTGCATCAGGAAGTCGCCATCCTCTTCGCCCTTGCTGGCGGCCTCAGCGTCGAGCTTGGCCTCTATCTGCTCCGGCGTCATGCCGTCGGCCAGGAAGCCGGTGACCTTCTCGTCTTCCTTCTCGGGGTCATAGACGTTCAGGAACGCCGACGGGTCGCCCAGGTTCAGGTAGGCCTGCTGGTCTTTGCGCTGCAGGATTTCGTAAGTGCGCAGGTCACCCTTGATGCGCTCGGTTTTCGCCTCGGTGAAGAGGTAGACGATGTGCGGCTTGTGCCTTTGGCCGTAGCGGTCCACGCGGCCGTTGCGCTGCTGGAAGACCATCAGCGAAAACGGCAGGTCGAAGTGCACCAGACGGTGGCAGAAGTAGTGAAGGTTCAGGCCCTCGCTGGCCACGTCCGAACAGAGCAGGATGCGGATGGGGTCTTCAAGGCGGCCAAAGCGCTCGACGACGGCCTGCTGCTCGGTATCGGTCATGCCGGCGCCGTGCAGCACCTCCAGCTGGCCCGGCTTGAGCTTGAGGTCTGCGGTGAGTTGCCGCTTGAGCCACTCGAGGGTGTCGATACGCTCGGAGAAGATGACCAAGCGGTCGTTGGCATCGTTGGCCTGCCAGGCGAACTCCTGCGAGCGCAGGAGGCTGAGTAATCGCTGGTAGCGGCTGAAGTGCTTGGCGCTGGGGTCTTGCACCATCGGAACCAGGGCGTCGCGCAGCACCTGGAGGCCTGCCACCTCGCGTTGCTCGTCGACGCTGGCGTTCGGCTTGGCCGTGAGCAGCTCGATGCGCTTCTCCGTCGACTTCAGCGCCGCGGCCGGACTGGAGAACAACGCCTTCTGCATGCCCACCCGCTGCAGCTCCTGCTGCTTGCCGGCCTTGTGCTGGCCCGCCTGCGTGAATGCGACATCGAGTAGCGCGCGGTAGGCCTCTTCTTCCAACGGGGACGCCGGCTCGCGCAGGCAGGTGGTCTTGCGTTCCTGGAAGTCGGCAGCAACCTGCTCCTTGATGTCCTTCTTGAAGCGCCGGATGACCAGGCCTTTGTTGCGGAAGTCGTCTGGCGTGTAGTCGTCGGGGTCGGAGATGGCCGTCGGGTCGAGCAGCGTCATCAACGACGCGAAGCTACGTGCAGAGCCGTCGTGCGGGGTAGCCGACAGAAGGATGAGCGTGTCGGAGCGGGTGGCCAATAGCTTGGCCAGGCGGGCGCGACGCGACAAGCCGGTGTCCGCGGCCCGCGCCGCCACGTTGTGGCACTCGTCGATGACGATGATGTCCCACCAGGCGTTTTCGAGGTAGTTGCGGTACTCGAGATTGCTCTTGAGGGTGTCGACCGAGATGATGCTGCGGTCGAAGTGATTGAACGGGTTGTGGTTGGCCGGGATGCGATTGCGCACCCGGGCCAGGCCCACGGAGTCCAGCCGCGTCAGCGGTATCGAGAAGCGGCTCCACCACTCCTTCTGGAACTGGGTCAGCATGGCCTTCTGGGTGACCACCAGAATGCGCTTGCCACGGCCGCGCTGGATGAGTTCGGTGGCCAGAATGCCGGCCTCCAACGTCTTTCCGAGACCGACGGCGTCGGCAATCAGGATGCGCGAGCGCGGCTGCCGAAGCCCCTGAAGTGCGGGGTCAAGCTGGTACGGCACGAGATTCATCACGCCACGGTGGCCGAGGTGAATCTTCTCGTCATTGGCTACGCTGCGGCGCCGCATGCTTTCCAGGTACAGCAGCGCGGCGTTGTAGGTTGGGCTGGTATCCGGCACCAGCTCGGTGGCGGCAGGGTTCAGAACCTCAATCTGACCTTCGAGCTTGGTGAGGAAGAGTGCGTCCCTCCCTCTCACGAGCTCGGAGATGCCGTCGCAGGTCAGCAGCCAGCCACCATCGGTGGACGGGTCCACGCGGCGGATGAGCCACTCTTCGTCGCGGATGACAGCGCGGGAGCCGGGGGCGAAAGCGAGCATGTAGGACCGAAACGAAGGTGGACTGGCTGGGAGAGTTAGAAGACGAGGTCTTGTCAGTGACGACGCACGTTAGGCCATCACGATGTACGTACCCTGGACTTGGTACTTGGCAGCGTCTGCCGCGGGAGGCCTTCGAGGGAATAGCCATTGGTACGGCAATAGGCAACGACCATCACTTGCAACATGTTGGCCAAGGTGATTATTTCTCGCTCCACGGCCACCTGCAGAGCAGCCTTACAGTAAGGGCGCGCTGTACGCGTACGCTGACCACTTCCGATTTACCGGCTAACACGGCTGCGTGAGTAGAACGCTTGCGGGGTGCTAGCTTATCGGAGTTGCTGCATGTCGCAGGCGATGTCCCGTTCGCTGTTGAACGAGGCTGTGTGACGGCTCCGGGTTCGT
>CBINBY010000071.1:0-25794 GCA_966248995.1 uncultured Burkholderiales bacterium
ACGCTCTCGCCGCTTAATACCGGTGAGCTTCGCAACGGTTGGCCGATGGGCCGGGCCTGAGGGGCAACCCGAGGGCTGCGAAGTCATGCACATCGGCTCGCTCTGAGCTGGGTCACTCAGCCCAGAGCCAAATCTAGTGACTCGGGGCATCGGTAGCGTGCTGCTGCGCGACTGCTGCCCTCAAATCCAAACCAGTCAGCTAAGCATGTAGAACTGCCCAACGATGGCTTGCGGACGGGGGTTCGATTCCCCCCGGCTCCACCAGTACACAAGGCGCAAGGGCTCGGATCTTGTCCGAGCCCTTTGCACGTCTGGCCGCCTCGCGAATTTCGTCGGCCGCCGGCGGAGACGGTGCGCCAGAATCGCGCGGAACGGATCACTTGGCGCCCAGGGTCATGCAAGGCGTCGCGGCACGGAGTACTCATGGTTCCCATCCCACAGCCCGCAGCCCAGGCTGCGCCTTCCTGCCCCGAATCCGCGCCCGATGATGCTTTGGCCTTGGTGCATCCGCGGCAACTCGATTTGGAAGACTTTTCGGCGTACTCGTTGATCATCGATGCCCGGTCGCCTCACGAGTACGCGGAGGACCACCTTCCGAATGCCGTGAACCTGCCGGTGGTCGATGACGTGCAGTACGCCGAGGTCGGCACGCGGCACAGGACGGACATGCATGGGGCTTATCTCATCGGGGTGGAGTATTCGCTGCGCAACATCGCCAATCACATCAAGCCGCTGATCTCCCGCTACACGCCCAAGGACCGCTTCCTGGTGTACTGCTTCCGTGGCGGTAAGCGCAGCCGGCTGTGGGCTGACAACCTGCGCACCATCGGCTTTCCTGTCGACGTGCTGGCCGGCGGCTGGAAGCGCTATCGCGCGTGGGTGCGTTCGAGTCTGGAGTCGTTGCCGCCTCGCTTCGCGTACCGCGTCCTGTGCGGCCCTACCGGCTGTGGCAAGACGCGGTTGTTGCACGAGCTCGCCCGGCAGGGCGAGCAGGTGCTCGACTTGGAGGGCCTCGCCTCCCATCGCGGCTCGCTGCTCGGCGACCTTCCCGGACAGCCGCAGCCCACTCAGAAGTACTTCGATACCCTGCTGCTCGATCTGATGCGCGGTTTCGACCCCCGCCGGCCGGTGTGGGTCGAGGCCGAGAGCAAGAAGATCGGCAATTTGCAGGTGCCGTTGGCGCTGTACGAGGCGATGCATGGCTCACCCTCGATCCATCTCTCGGCTCCCATGCCGGAACGCGTGCGGCTCTGGCGGGAGGACTACCCGCACTTTGCGGCCGACCCTGTAGCCATGGTGGGGAAACTCGCGCCGCTCAAGCCCCTGGTGGGGAAGGAGGAACTAGGCCTGTGGCAATCGCTGGGCGAATCGGGTTCGATCGACGAGTTGTTCGAGCGCATCATGACCCAGCACTACGACCCCTGCTATGCCCGGTCCACCAAGGCCCACTATGGTCCGGAGGCGCGAGAGTTGGCGCTCACCGGGCTGGACCCGGCCTCGCTGGCATTGGCCGCGTCGACCATCCGGCAATGCATTGGCAGGTGACGGGGTCGACGGTACGCGCTACTTGCGCGTTCACCAACAGAGCAGCACAGACACCGCCACCGAGATGATGAGCGATGTCACCAGGGGGAAGTGGAAGCTGTAGCCCATCGCGCTCGATGGAGATATCACCCAGCAGCCGTCCCCAGGCAGGCGTGAGAGCCAGGGCCATAGCAGGCCGGCCAGCGAGAAGAGCACGCCGCTCGCGATGAGCAGCCGTTGCATGGCAGCATCGTAAAGCGGGCCGATTGGCAACTGGGCACCGAGGTTGCTTGTGCCCAGGCTCAGGAGATCGCCATGACCGTTGACGCCCGCCGTGCCAACCGCCTTGCCGGCGAGACCAGCCCATACCTGCTGCAGCACGCTTACAACCCCGTGGACTGGTATCCCTGGGGCGAGGAGGCCTTCGCCAAGGCGCGTTCCGAGGACAAACCCATCCTCCTGTCAGTGGGTTACTCCACCTGCCACTGGTGCCACGTGATGGAGCGCGAGGGCTTCGAGGATGAGGTCATCGCGCGGCAATTGGCGGAGGGCTTCGTGGCGATCAAGGTCGACCGCGAGGAGCTGCCCGACGTGGATCACGTCTACATGAGCGCGCTGCAAACGCTCACCGGGCAGGGCGGCTGGCCCATGAACATGTTCCTCACGCCACGGCTGGAGCCCTTTTTCGGCGGCACGTACTTTCCGCCGCAGCCCCGTCGCGGCATGCCCAGTTTCTCGCAGGTGCTGGCCGCCGTGCGGGAAGCCTGGCTGCAGAGTCGCGCCGAGATCGAGGACCAGGCACGCGGCCTCATGGCCCATGTGCAAGCCGGCACGGCCGCGGCTCGGCGCAGGCCGGCTGATCATCGTTTGCATCACCACGCGCTGGCGAGGCTGGCCGAGCGCTTCGACACCTTGCATGGCGGTTTCGGTACAGCGCCAAAGTTTCCGCAGTCGCCGCTGCTGCAGTACCTGCTGTCGCTCGCCGCCTCGGGTGACCAGGGGGCGCTGGGCATGCTGCTGCCGACGTTGCACCACATGGCGGCGGGCGGCTTGTATGACCACGTCGGCGGCGGCTTCGCGCGCTATGCCACCGATGCGCGTTGGCACGCCCCGCACTTTGAAAAGATGTTGTACGACAACGCCCAACTCGCACGCGTGTATGCCGGGGCGTGGCGGCTCACCGGGGAGTCTCGTCTGCGCTTCGTGGCCGAGGACACGCTCGCGTGGATGCACCGCGAGATGCATCCGGCCGCGGCCGACGTAGCCTACGCTTCGGGCCAGGATGCCGATTCGGAAGGGCTGGAAGGACGCTTTCACGTCTGGACTCTCGATCAACTGCATGACGTGCTCGGTGACGATGCCGAGCGCGCCGCGCGGCTCTATGGTGCGACCGCGCACGGCAATTGGGATCGCGGCACCAATGTGCTGCGCCGTCTCGACCCCGAGAGTGTGCGCACCGCGATGGGACTGGACCCGGAAGCCTTCGCCGCGTGGGAGCGTTCAGTGCGCGAGCGTCTCTACGCCGCGCGGGCCCGGCGAGTCTGGCCGCTCACCGACGACAAAGTGCTCGCCGACTGGAACGGGCTTGCGCTGCGCGCCTATGCCGAGGCAGGACGGCTGCTTGCACGTGCTGACTTCGTGCAGGCGGGCTGCGAGCTTGCGCGTTTCCTGCTCGACACGCTCGTACGGGAAGGCCATGTGCACCACGCCTGGCGCAACGGCACGCTCAAGCCGCAGGGCTACCTGGCCGACCACGCGCAGCTCGCGCTGGGGCTGGTTGAGCTACACGCCGCCACTGGTGAGCTCAACTGGCTGCAAGCCGCGGGCACGCTGTGCGACCGCATGGTCGAGCGCTTTCATCAGCCAGGGGAAGGCTTCTTCGATGCGGCAGCCGGTGAGTTGCCCCTGCGCGCGCGGGAGATGCAGGACGGGGCGGTGCCGTCTGGCGCGGCTGGCGCATGCGAGCTGCTTCTGCGCCTGTCCAGTCCGTTCGACCGCCCGGACTGGGCGCATCTCGCGCACGACACGCTGGAGCGCCACGGCGCCTTGTTGGAAGACGCGCCGATGGCCGTGCCGGCACTGCTGCATGCGCACCTGCTGGCGGAGCAGGGCGCCGCGATGGCCGTGCCCTCGGGGCCGGGCAGCGAAGCGCTGTGGGACGAGGCCACGCGCGTTCATGCGCCACTGGTGACGCGGGTGCATGGACCGGCCGACTCACTGCCGCTGCTGGCGCACCGCGAGGCCGGCAAAGCCTACGTGTGCCGTGAGGGCCGGTGCGAGCTGCCGGCCGTGTCGCCGGAGCAGCTCCGGCAGCAACTGAACCCATGACCTTGCACCCGACGGGTCTCTCAGCTTTTCTTGGAGGTCCGTGCGATGAAGTTCGTGGGGTGGTGCGCCACCGAGCCGCTGCCGCACTTCGGGCAGCGCAGCGGGTTGGATGCGCCGAACTGGGCTGTCTCGTGTTCCTTGACGTGCTCGATGTGCTCGAACACCTCGCCGCACTTCTCGCAACGGTACTTGTAGGTGGGCATGGCTCTACTCCACAACAGGTGCCCGCCGGGTGGGCCCCCGGCGGAGGGGCAATCGCATCCTAGTGCAGCGTTCGACGCCATGCGTCAAACGTGCACCAGACCGACTCAGAGGGTCCGCCTGCGCCGGGGTTCGACAATGCCCCATCTCCACACAAAAAGGAATCACGCCATGCCGACCCTGCGCGTCGAACTCTTCGAAGGCCGCACGCCGCAACAGAAGGCCGCCCTGGCCAAGGAACTGACCGATGCCTGCGTGCGTGTGCTAGGCGGCAGCGCCGAGGGTATCGAGGTCGTCTTCTTCGACATTCCGAAGCAGAACTGGGCCCGGGGCGGCGTGCTCTGGAGCGAGAAGCTCAAGCCGGCATCGGACACTGAGAAGGTGTGACCCCGCTCAGGCCGCATCCGGCGGCAGTGCCGCGATGCGCGAATCCCGGATGCGCGTCTTCGACAACGCGCCTGCGGATTCGAGGATGGGGTAGGCGATCGAGCAGATGTGCGAGTTGATGCGCTTCAGGTCGCTGATCAGGTCGAGGTGCAGCGAACTAGTTTCGATGCTTTGCGCGGTGTTGTCGCGCAGCCGCGCGATGTGGGTGGCGGCGTACTCGTGCTCCAGGTCCCGGAACCGGGCCTTCTCCTCCAGAAGCTTGTGTGCATCGCGCACGTGGCCGTCGAGGAACACGCTCATGCCCAGCCGCAGGTTCGCCATGAGTCGCTCGTGCATGTGGCAGATCTCCGCCATGCCGGCCTCGGAGAAGCTGCGGCTCTTGCGGATTTTCTTGTCCTCCACGTCCTGCAGGATCCGCTCGATGATGTCGCCGATCTGCTCCATGTTGATGGTGAAGGACACGATGTCCGTCCAGCGCCGGCTCTCGCGCTCCGACAGCGCCCCGCGCGAGATCTGCGTCAGGTAGAACTTGATCGCGGAGTAGAGCTCGTCGACGGTGTCGTCCATGCGGCGCAGCTGCTCGGCCAGCGCCAGGTCGTTGTGTTTGATCACCGGCAGGATGCCGCGCAGCATCGTCTCGACCACGTCGGCCTGATGCAGCGCCTCGCGCGCCGCGCAGCTGATGGCCAGCGAGGGCGTGGCCAGCGCGGAGGGGTCGAGATGTCGCGGCCGCTCCGTGCCCGACAGCGCTGAAGGCTCGGGCAGCAGCTTTTCGGTCAGGCGCGCCACCACGCCGGCCAGGCCGATGAACACGATTGCGATCGCCACGTTGAAGCCCAGGTGGAAAAGCACCACCTGCTGGTGCACCGAGCCCGCGTGTTCCTGCAGCAGCGCCCGCGCTTCGGGCAGGAAGGGTATAGCGATCAGCGCGCCCACGGCCTTGAAGATGAAGTTGCCCGCCGGCAGCCGTCGCACCTGAGGCGAGGCCCGGCTGGTGGCGATCATCGCCAGAAGCCCGCTGCCCACGTTGGCGCCCAGTACCAGGCCCAGCGCCACGCTGGCAGGTACCATGCCCGATGCGGCGAGGGTGGCGGTCAGCAGCACGATGGCCAGGCTGGAATAGGCCATCACGGCGAGCAGCGTGCCGACGAACACGTCGAGCATCATCTCGCTGGGCAGCGCCACGAGCAGGGCCCGCACGGCGGGCGATTCGGTCATGGGTCGCGTGGCCTGCACGATGAGCTGCAGGCTCAGCGTGATGAGCCCCAGCCCGATCAGCACGCGGCCGATGCGCCCAGGCCCGGTGTCCTGGCTGGACACGAACATCACCACGCCCACGAGGATGAGCAGCGGCGAGACCCAGGACAAGTCCTGCGAAAGCACCACGGCCATCATGCTGCTGCCCACGTCGGCGCCCAGCATGGCGGCGAGTGCCGCACTGGTGGTAACCAGGCCCTTGCCGACGAAGGACGCCACGATGAGGCAGGTGGCGGTGCTCGATTGCACGAGCCCCGTGACGCCCATGCCGGCCAGCATGGCGGTGACGCGGTGGCTGAAGCTCTTGGCCAGCACGCGTCGCAGGTTTTCCCCGAACACCCTCAACACTGCGGTTCGCACGATATGGGTGCCCCAGACCAGGAGCGAGATCGCGGCGAGCAGGTTCAGCAGATGCAGCATTCGACGGTGCGAGGAAGGCCGGTGATGGGCCCTGCCGAGGGAAGACCCATGATAGGCCAGCAAGGAGAACGCCGTGCCGCGTTTGACGCTGAATTGCGGCCGACCCTAGACTGGTTCGCACTTCGTGGGTCGCGGAGCATCCGATGGCAGCCAAGTCGAACCCCCACGCGGCAATCGATGCCGTGCGCGACAGCGGTAGCGGCAAGGTCAAGGTCGCGGTGAGCGACATCGACGGCATCCTGCGAGGCAAGTACCTGCACCGTGAGAAGTTCATGGGCGCGGCCGAATCGGGCTTCGGCTTTTGCGACGTGGTGTTCGGCTGGGACTGCGCCGACGCCTGCTATGACAACACCACGCTCACCGGCTGGCATCGCGGCTTTCCGGATGCCGAGGTCCGGCTGGACCTCGACACCTACCGCCGCGTGCCGTGGGACGGCCAGGTTCCCTTCTTCCTGGGCGATTTCGTCAGCCGCGACGGCAACCCCTCGCCGCTGTGCCCGCGGCAGGTGCTCAAGCGCGTGTTGCGGCGTGCGGAGAAACTGGGCATCAAGGTCATGTGCGGCGTGGAGTTCGAGTGGTTCAACTTCGCCGAGACGCCGCAGAGCTGGGCGGCCAAGCAAGGGGTGGAACCGACAACCATCACCTCCGGCATGTTCGGCTATTCGCTGCTGCGCATGAACCACCGGCGCGAGTACTTCAATGCGCTGATGGACGAGATGCCGGCCTTCGGCGTGCCGATCGAGGGGTTGCATACCGAGACCGGGCCCGGCGTGTACGAGGCGGCCATCGTGTACTGCGAGGCGCTGGAGGCAGCCGACCGCGCCATCCTCTTCAAGACGGGTGCCAAGGAGATCGGCGCGCGCTTCGGGATCATGCCGAGCTTCATGGCGAAGTGGAGCTCGCGATATCCGGGCTGCAGCGGACACATCCACCAGAGCCTGTCCGACGGGACTTCCAATCTCTTCTTCGACGCCAGTTCGCCGCGCTCGATGAGCCCGATGTTCGAGAGCTACCTGGCCGGGCAGCTTGCACACATGCTCGAGTTCGGGCCCATGGTGTGGCCCACCATCAACAGCTACAAGCGGCTGGTCGACGGCTTCTGGGCGCCGGTGAAGCCGACCTGGGGCCTGGACAACCGCACCGCGAGCTTTCGCGTGATCGCGGGCAGCCCCAAGGCCACTCGGCTCGAAACGCGTACCCCGGGCGCCGACATCAACCCCTACCTCGCGATGGCCGCGGTGCTTGCCGCCGGCCTGCACGGCGTGGAGCGCGGGCTCAAGCTCACCACGCCACCGATCACCGGCACCAACCAGGGAGCCGAAGACGTGCCCCGGGCACCGCGCACGCTGATCGAGACGACACGGCTGCTTCGCCAGTCGGAGGTCGCGCGCGACTGGCTTGGCGACGAGTTCGTCGACCACTATGCGGCCACCCGCGAATGGGAGTGGCGGCAGTGGCTGGACGCGGTGACCGACTGGGAGCTCAAGCGGTACTTCGAGATCATCTGAAGAAGGTGTGAACGAATCCGAGGGCCCGCGAGACATGACGGTACATCGCTTCAGCTTTCCCACCGACATCCATTTCGGCCCCGGCGCACGCACCCGCGTGGCTGCCCATCTGCGCGACACGGGCTGTCGCCGGCCGCTCATCGTGACCGATCGGGCACTGTCCGCGCTGCCGTTGCTGGCCGAATTCCGCGAGCATCTGCAGGGGCTGGACAACGCGGTGTACGACGGCGTGGCGGGCAACCCGACGGCCAGCCAGGTGATGGCCGGCGCGCAGGCCTTGCTCGAGCACGCGGCCGACAGCGTGATTGGCTTCGGTGGCGGCGCGGCACTGGATGTCGCCAAGCTCGTGGGCGTGATGGCGACCCACCCCGGCCATGTGATGGAGTACGCGTGGGACCATCCCCGGGTGCGGCCCATCACCGAGCCATTGCCTCGCTTCGTGGCTTTGCCCACGACCGCAGGCACCGGCAGCGAGGTGGGGCGCTCCAGCGTCGTGTCGGAGGACGACACGCACATCAAGCGCGTGGTTTTTTCTCCCCGCCTGCTGGCGCGCGCCGTGTTCGCCGACCCCGAGCTCACCGTGGGCCTGCCGCCCGCCATCACCGCGGCCACGGGCATGGACGCGCTCACGCACAACGTCGAGAGCTACCTCTCGCCTGCCTATCACCCGATGTGCGACGGCATCGCATTGCAGGGCGCCCGGCTGGCCGCCCGCGCCCTGCGACAGGTCGTGGCGCACCCGCACGATCTGGTCGCTCGGGGCGACATGATGATGGCCTCGATGATGGGCGCGGTCGCCTTCCAGAAGGACCTGGGCGCGGTGCACGCCTGCGCCCACGCGCTGGGTGCCGTGTGCGGGCTGCACCATGGCCTGGCCAACGCGCTGATGATCGACACGGTGCTGGCATGGAACCACGAGGCCGTGCCGGAGAAGTTCGACGAGCTGGCGCATGCGTGCGGCGTGCCCGGCGGCGGTGGGGCCTTTGTCCCCTGGCTAGCGCGGCTGAAGGCCGACATCGGCATCATCGGCGGGCTTGCGCGGCACGGCGTCACGCTGGCGCACCTTGCTCGGCTGGTGGAAATCGCTGCCGCTGACATCTGTCACCACACCAACCCGCGGCCTTGCACGCCGGCGGACTTCGAGCGCTTCTTCGAAGCGGCGATGTGAGGCCCACGACATGAGCCGATTGATCGTGCACAACCCCGCCAACGGCCAGGTCATCGCGGAGCTGGATGCCGACGAGCCGTCTGCCGTGGCCGCCAAGGCACAACGTGCCCGTGCCGCGCTGCCCGGCTGGAGCGCCACGAGGATGAGCGAGCGCAAGGCTTGCATCGCGCGGTTTCGAGACGCGTTGGCGGCGCAGATGGAGCCCCTGGCGGCCACGCTCACCACCGAAGTGGGCCAGCCCATTCGTCAGGCACGCAAGGAGATCGATGGGCTCCAGTCCCGTATCGACTTCTTCCTCGCCCAGGCCGAGCACAGCACCGCCATCGAGACGGTGTTCGACGAAGCCGGCATGACCGAGCGCATCACCCACGAGCCGCTGGGCGTGGTGGCCAACATCTCGGCCTGGAACTATCCGTATTTCGTGGGCAGCAACGTGTTCGTGCCGGCGCTGCTGACGGGCAACACCATCCTGTACAAGCCTTCCGAGTACGCCACGCTCACCGGCTTGCACATCGAGCGGTTGATGCGCGAGGCCGGCGTGCCGGCCGATGTCTTCATCGCCGTCATCGGCGGAGGCGGCGCGGGCGCGGCGCTGGTGGAGCAGCGCGTGGACGGCCTGTTCTTCACGGGGTCGCATGCCACCGGCACCCGGATCGCCGCCTCGCTCGGGCGCCGGCTTGTGAAGCTGCAGCTGGAGCTGGGCGGCAAGGATCCGAGCTATGTATGTGACGACGCCAACGTGTTGGCCGCTGCCGGCTCGCTGGCCGATGGGGCCATGTACAACGCCGGGCAGAGCTGCTGCTCGGTCGAGCGCATTTACGTGCACGAGCAGGTCCACGATGAATTCGTCGAGCGCTTCGTCGCTGCCGTGGGTAGCTATAGGGTCGGCGACCCGATGGACGAATCCACGTACATCGGGCCCATCACGCGAGCGGCGCAGATCGATGTCCTGGAGTCCCAGGTGGCCGATGCGCTGACCAAGGGCGCGCGCCTGCGGCTAGGCGGCCGGCGTATAGACCGTCCTGGCAACTGGTTCGAGCCCACGGTGTTCACGCAGGTGGATCACCGCATGGAACTGATGCGGGAGGAAAGCTTCGGACCCATCATCGGCATCCAGAAGGTGAGCGGCGACGAGGAAGCGGTGGCCTTGATGAACGACACGCGCTACGGCCTCACCGCGGGCATCTATACGACCAACGAGCGTCGTGCCGGCGCGCTGCTGGGGAAGGTGAATGCCGGCTCGGTGTACTGGAACTGCTGTGACCGGGTGAGCCCGCGGCTGCCATGGTCGGGCGTCGGCGATTCGGGCATCGGCCTCACGCTGTCGACCTACGGCATCCAGACGTTCACGCGGCCCAAGGCCTGGCACCTGCGTGCCGCGTGAAATTTCGTGCGCGCCTGAGGGAGAACCCCCAGGCCGGAGCGCAACACGCCCGGCGCGCTCCTTCCTAGACTTCAGTTGGATGCGGCAACAGCGGAGGACGAGCGATGAGGGTCGGCGTTCCGAAGGAGATCAAGATCCAGGAGCACCGGGTGGGCCTCACGCCCATGGCCGTGCGCGAGTACGTCGCCCAAGGCCACGAGGTGCTCGTGCAGGCCGGGGCGGGCCTGGGCATCGGCGCGGAGGACACCGCCTATACCCGAGCCGGCGCGCGCATCGTCCTCAAGGCCGACGAGGTCTACGAGCAGGCGGAACTCGTCGTGAAGGTCAAGGAGCCGCAGCGGTCGGAATGGGCTCGCATGCGGCCGGGGCAGATCCTCTTCGCGTATTTACACCTCGCCCCCGATCCCGCTCAGACCCAGGGACTGATTGACAGCGGCTGTACCGCGGTGGCGTACGAGACCGTCACCGATGCGCAGGGCGGCCTGCCGCTGCTCGCGCCGATGAGCGAGGTGGCGGGCCGGCTGGCCATCGAGGCGGCGGCCTACGCCTTGCGCAAGTCGACCCGGGGCCGGGGCCTGCTGCTGGGCGGCGTGCCGGGCGTGCCGCCGGCACGGGTGGTCGTGATCGGCGGCGGCGTGGTGGGCACGCAGGCCGCGCGCATGGCCGTGGGCCTGGGCTGCGAAGTCACGCTGCTCGACCGTTCGCTGCCCCGGCTGCGCCAGCTCGACGAGACATTCCAGGGGCGGGTGCGTACTCGCTACTCCAGCATCGCCTCAATTGAGGAGGAAGTGCTCCAGGCTGATGTGGTCATCGGCGCCGTACTGGTGCCCGGAGCCAGCGCGCCCAAGGTCATCACGCGCGCCATGCTCCAGGAAATGCGCCCCAGCAGCGTGCTGGTGGACGTGGCCATTGACCAGGGCGGCTGCTTCGAGACTTCGCGCCCCACCACGCACGACCAGCCTACGTACGAGGTCGACGGCATCATCCATTACTGCGTCGCCAATATGCCGGGTGCCGTGCCCGTGACGTCGAGCCACGCGCTCAACCACGCCACGCTGCCCTTCGGCCTGGCGCTCGCGGCGAAGGGCGAGCAGGCGCTGGTCGAGGATCCGCACCTGCGACGCGGCCTCAACGTCCACCGCGGACGTCTCACCTGCGAGCCGGTGGCCCTCGCGCTTGACATGCCGTGGGTCAGCCCGGAGGAAGCGCTGGGCATCGCCTGACGCGGCCCCGGTGCCGTTCGGCACCGGGCGCTCTGGCGAGTGGCAACGTCACGGGCAGCGGGCCGCCCGGCCTGCCGCTAACATGCGCGCGGCTTTTTCTGTTCAGCACGTTGGAGGCAGGCGCCATGGCCATGGATGTGGTCGACTACGAGATCAAAGGGTCGGAGATGCAGTTCGTCGAGGTCGAACTGGATCCGGGGGAGGCGGCGGTCGGCGAGGCCGGCAGCCTGATGTTCATGGATGCCGGCGTCCAGATGGACACCGTCTTCGGCGACGGTTCGGCCGGGCAGGGGGGAGGCTTCCTCGGCAAGCTGCTGGGCGCAGGCAAGCGGCTCATCACGGGCGAGTCGCTCTTCACGACCGTCTACACCAACCAGGCGCCGGGCAAGGCGCGCGTGGCCTTCGCCGCGCCCTACCCGGGCAAGATCCTTCCCATGGATCTGCGGCAGCTGGGCGGCACGCTCATCTGCCAGAAGGACGCTTTCCTCTGCGCGGCTCGCGGCGTGTCCCTGGGCATCTACTTGCAACAGCGCCTGTCCGTCGGCTTCTTCGGCGGCGAGGGCTTCATCATGCAGAAGCTCGAAGGCGACGGCCTGGCGTTCGTGCATGCCGGCGGGACGGTCGTCCGGCGTGAGCTCAAGGCCGGGCAGACGCTCATGGTGGATACGGGTTGCGTGGTGGCCTTTACGCCGAGCGTCAACTTCGAGATCCAGTACGTGGGCAAGATCAAGACCGCGCTGTTCGGCGGTGAAGGGCTGTTCTTCGCTCGGATGACGGGGCCCGGCATGGTCTGGCTGCAGAGCCTGCCGTTCTCGCGCCTGGCCTCGCGCGTGTTCGCGGCGGCACCGCAGCGCGGCGGTTCCCGCGAAGAGGGCTCGGTGCTCGGTGGCTTCGGGGCGGGCGGCCTGCTCGGCGGCGTGCTGGGCGGCGACGACGACTGAAAAAAGCACACCACTCCCGTCGGACACGCAAACCATGAACCTGCTGTTCGACTCCTTCTGGCGCGCGGCGGCCTACTGCCTGCATCCGCGCGTCATCCTGCTTTCGATCGCGCCGCTGCTGCTCATGGGCGGCCTGGCGCTCGGGCTGGGCTACTTCTTCTGGGAAGACGCGCTGGACGCGGTCAACGGGGCGTTCGCGTCCTGGGACCTGATGGCGGCCTTCGTGCAGTGGCTCGAACGCATCGGCCTTGCCGGACTGAAGGCCGCCATTGCGCCGCTGGTCGTCGTGCTGGTGCTCACGCCGCTCATTGTGGTCGCCGCCCTCTTGGCCGTGGCGGCCATGATGACGCCCGCGATCGTCAAGCTGGTGGCCGCCCGGCGCTTCCCGGCTCTGGAGCGTGCCCAAGGTGGCTCGCTGCTCGGTGGAGCGCTCGGCGCGATGGGGGCCACGCTCGCGGCCCTGCTGGCGCTGGTCGTCTCCATTCCGTTGTGGTTCGTGCCGCCTCTCGTGCTGGTCTTGCCGCCGCTCATCTGGGGCTGGCTGACCTACCGGGTGTTCAGCTACGACGTGCTCGCCGAACACGCCAGCCGCGACGAGCGCCGGGCCATCATGGCGCGTCACCGCATGCCGCTGCTGGCCATGGGCGTGCTGTGCGGGTACCTCGGCGCGGCGCCTTCGCTGGTGTGGGTGTCCGGCGTGATGCTCATCGTGCTGGCGCCCGTGCTGGTGCCGCTCGCCATCTGGATTTACACGCTGGTGTTCGCCTTCTCGTCGCTCTGGTACGCGCACTACGCGCTCACGGCGCTGCAGCAGCTGCGCGTGGCGAGGGTGTCCACGGCGGAGGCGGAGCCCCGCGTGCCCGAAACGGCCGCGCCGGCCGCATTGCCCGCACCTCCCGGGAGCAGCGAATGAACTTCGGTCTCATCATCGTCGGCGACGAGATCCTCTCCGGCAAGCGAGCCGACAAGCACCTGCCCAAAGTGATCGAACTGCTGGGCGAGCGCGGCATGGCACTGGCCTGGGCGCGCTACGTGGGCGACGTGCCGGAGCGCATCACTGCCGACCTGCGCGATGCCTGGGCAGGCGGCGACGCGGTCTTCTGCTGCGGCGGCATTGGGGCCACACCTGATGACCACACCCGGCAGTGCGCCGCGGCCGCTCTGGGTCGCCCGCTCGGGCTGCACCCCGAGGCGCGCGAACTCATCCTGGAGCGAGTGCGTCAGATGGCGGCCGAGCAGGGCGTCACGGCCGACGAAAACCATCCCGACACGCAGCGCAGGCTGCAGATGGGCGTGTTCCCGGAGGGCAGCCGGATCATTCCCAACCCGTACAACAAGATCCCGGGGTTCTCGGTGGGCGATGTGCACTTCGTGCCCGGCTTTCCTGTGATGGCCCACCCGATGATCGAGTGGGTCCTGGACACGCACTACGCCCACCTGCGCCGGCCAGGCGCTTGGCGGGAGCGCTCGGTGATCGTGTTCGGATCGATGGAGGCGACGCTCACGCCCCTGATGGAGTTCATCGAAGCCGAGTTTCCGGGCATCAAGGTCTTCAGCCTGCCCAGCTTCGACCATCCCGAGTGGGGTCGCCACATCGAGCTGGGCGTCAAGGGCGCGCTGGGCCTCGTGGAGGAGGCCTTTCCCGCG
Organism: uncultured Burkholderiales bacterium; assembly: GCA_966248995.1. Classification (GTDB taxonomy): domain Bacteria; phylum Pseudomonadota; class Gammaproteobacteria; order Burkholderiales; family Burkholderiaceae_C; genus Albitalea. Next base: position 13,989 of record CBINBY010000071.1, read on the forward strand.
CTCCTCGACGGGCTGGCGCAATACCCCGTTCGGTTGGGCCCTCAATTGGTGCGTTGATCGGCCAGTGCACCATGGAGGTGCTAAGGCTTGTTCATTTCGGGGCGTCGAGCGACACTCAGCTCGGCTCGCTTCTTGGATGCACCTTTCCAAAGCAGACCAACTTCGTGCACGCCCCGAAGGCCGGGCTTCTGGCATGGTTGCTGCTTCATTCCCGGGCGCATTTCCTGGGGGCGCGCCGGGGCAGCGTGCCTCGCCAATGTCGTCCCTCCCTTCCTCCCAAACACACCAATAGCGCCTCGCTAGGAGATTGATTGATGCCTGCCAAGACCGTCGCCGACGTGATGAAGATGGTGTCGGAGAACGAAGTCAAGTTCGTCGACTTCCGTTTCACAGATACCCGTGGCAAGGAACAACACGTCACCGTGCCCGTGTCCCACTTCGACGAAGAGAAGTTCAGTGCCGGCCATGCATTCGACGGCTCCTCGATTGCCGGATGGAAGGGCATCGAAGCCTCCGACATGCTGCTGATGCCGGACTCCAACACCGCCAACATCGACCCGTTCTACGAGGAGCCGACGCTGGTCCTCACTTGCGATGTGATCGAGCCGGGCGATGGCAAGCCGTACGAGCGCGATCCGCGCTCGCTGGCCAAGCGTGCCGAGGCCTACCTCAAGTCCTCCGGCATCGGCGACGCCGCCTACTTCGGTCCCGAGCCCGAATTCTTCGTGTTCGACAGCGTGCGCTGGAACGTCGACATGTCGGGCTCCTCGTTCCAGATCGATTCCGAGGAAGCGCCCTGGAGCTCCAACAAGCAGTACGAGCACGGCAACCACGGCCACCGTCCCGGCGTGAAGGGCGGCTACTTCCCGGTGCCTCCGATGGATTCGTTCCAGGACATGCGCTCCGAGATGTGCCTGATCCTCGAATCGCTCGGCGTGCCGGTGGAAGTGCATCACCATGAGGTGGCGGCGCCGGGCCAGATGGAGCTGGGCACCAAGTTCAGCACGCTGGTGCAGCGCGCCGACTGGCTGCAGATCCAGAAGTACGTCATCCACAACGTCGCCCGTGCCTACGGCAAGACGGCGACCTTCATGCCCAAGCCCGTCGTCGGCGACAACGGTTCCGGCATGCACGTGCACCAGTCCGTGTGGAAGGATGGCAAGAACCTCTTCGCTGGCGACGGCTATGCCGGCCTGTCGGAGTTCGCGCTGTACTACATCGGCGGCATCATCAAGCACGCCCGCGCGCTGAACGCGATCACGAACCCCACCACCAACAGCTACAAGCGCCTGGTGCCGGGCTTCGAGGCGCCGGTGAAGCTGGCCTACAGCTCGCGCAACCGCTCGGCTTCGGTCCGCATCCCGTACGTGGCCAACCCCAAGGGCCGTCGCATCGAGGTCCGCTTCCCGGATCCCCTGTGCAACCCGTACCTGGGCTTCGCCGCCATGCTGATGGCCGGCCTGGACGGCGTGGAGAACAAGATCCACCCGGGCGAGGCCGCCACCAAGGACCTGTACCACCTGCCGCCGGAAGAGGACGCGAAGATCCCGACCGTCTGCCACAGCCTGGACCAGGCCCTCGACTACCTCAACGAGGACCGCGGCTTCCTGACCAAGGGCGGCGTGTTCACTGACAGCTACATCGACGCCTACATCGAGCTCAAGATGCAGGAGGTCACGCGCTTCCGCATGACCACGCACCCGGTCGAGTTCGACATGTACTACGCCGCGTGATCGAGGTCACGACCGGCTCCGAAGGACGGCCACCGCCGTCCTTTTTTCATGGGGCTTGAATTTCCTGCGCTGGGCGACAATGAGTCATCGGAAGCCACCGTGACCGCGTTGTCATTTCAGCTTGCAGGAGCTTTCCCCATGAACCGCATCGCTGCCACTTGCTGGGTCGCCTCGGCGCTGCTATGCGCCTCGTCCAGCTGGGCGCAGCAGACGCGCGAGGTCTATCGCTGTCCGGGCACCCCGGTGCTCTATACCGATTCGCTGTCGGCCAAGGAGGCGCGCGAGAAGGGCTGCACTCCCCTGGCCAGCGCGCCCGTCACGGTGGTCGGTGGTACCGGTCCCCGGCCTGCAGAAGCCAAGGCGCCATCGGCCGGCGCACCGCGCAACTCGAATGAGCGCAGCGCCAACGAGCGCAGTTCCAACGAGCGCGTGAGCGCGAGCGAGCAACGCGCGCGCGACAGCGACGCGCGCCGCATTCTCGAAGGCGAGCTCAAGCGTGAAGAGCAGCAGTTGACGTCCCTGCAGAAGGAATACAACAACGGCGAGCCCGAGCGGCGCGGCGACGAGCGCAACTACCAGAAGTACATCGACCGGGTGGCCGAAATGAAGGCCGGCATCGCGCGCAAGGAAGCCGACATCGCCGCCATCAAGCGCGAGCTGGCCAAGCTGCCCCAGTGAAACGCGTCGCGCCGCCGCTCGCGGACAAGGCTTCCCTCGCGGCCCAGGGCGCCTACGCGGCGTTCGACCACCTCGCCACCATGGTGGCGGTCGTGCAGGTTGACGGACGCTGCGTGTTCGCCAACGCCGCCTTCGAGCACGTGCTCGGCCTGTCGCGCCGCAGCGTGCTGCGCGGCTCGCTGTTCGACTGGTTCGTCGATCCGCAGCCCTTGCGCGATACCGTGTCCGCGGTCGTGCGAAACGAATACGCGACCAGCCGGCTCGAAGCGCTGCTCAGGCGGCCTGCTTCCGTGCACGGGGAGGCGGCCCTGCCCGTGCACGTCATCGTCAACCAGCTGGAGCGCGGCAACGGCGTGGACGCGGTGGTCGTGGAGCTCGTGGAGATCGAGCAGCAAACCCGGCAGGACCGCGAGGAGCGGGTTTGGGACCAGGTGCAGGCCAACAAGGAGCTCATTCGCAACCTGGCGCACGAGATCAAGAATCCGCTGGGCGGCATCCGCGGCGCGGCGCAGTTGCTGGAGATGGAGGTCGAGTCCAAGGGGCTGACCGAATACACCCGGGTGATCATCGACGAAGCCGATCGCCTGCAGGCGCTGGTGGACAGGCTGCTTGCGCCCCACCGCAAGCCGCACGTGGTGAGCGACGTCAATGTCCACGAGGTCTGTGAACGTGTGCGCTCGCTGATCCTGGCCGAGTTTCCTCGGGGCCTCGCGGTCCAGCGCGACTACGACATCTCCATTCCCGATTTCCGTGGCGACCGCGAGCAGCTGATCCAGGCGGTACTCAACATCGCGCACAACGCCGCACAGGCGCTTGCCGAGCGCATCACGGCGGGCGATGCGTGCATCACGCTGCGTACGCGCATCGCGCGCCAGGTCACGCTGGGCAAGCAGCGTTGGCGTCTGGCACTGGACTTGCATATCGAGGACAACGGTCCGGGAGTCCCGGAATCGATCCGAGATCGCGTCTTCTACCCGCTGGTATCGGGACGCGATGGCGGGTCGGGGCTGGGGCTCACGCTGGCGCAGACCTTTGTGCAGCAGCACCACGGCACGATCGAATGCGACAGCGTCCCGGGCAGGACCGTCTTCAGGATCGTGATTCCGCTGCCGTAGGTCGAATGCGGCCGGCGTCGACGGATGGGCGGTCGAAGATGACAATCAAATCGCATCTCCAAGGCAGGGAATGAAGCCCATCTGGATCGTTGACGACGACCAATCCATCCGCTTCGTGCTGGAGAAGGCGCTCGCGCGGGAGGACTACTCCGTGCGCAGCTTCACCAACCCCCGCGACGTGCTCAGCGCGCTCGACGACGATTCGCCGCAGGTACTGGTGTCGGACATCCGCATGCCGGGCGGCTCGGGCATCGAGCTGCTCTCCAAGGTGAAGGAGCGGCATCCCGGGTTGCCGGTCATCATCATGACTGCCTACTCCGACCTGGACAGCGCCGTGAGTGCTTTCCAGGGAGGCGCATTCGAATACCTGCCCAAGCCCTTCGACCTGCCCAAGGCTGTGGAACTGATCCGGCGCGCGGTCGAAGAGAGCATGCGCGAGGAAGTGCGCGAGACGAGCTCGACCGAGGTGCCGGAGATGCTGGGCCAGGCCCCGGCGATGCAGGACGTGTTCCGCGCGATCGGGCGGCTGAGCCAAAGCATCGTTACGGTGCTCATCACCGGGGAGTCGGGGTCGGGCAAGGAGCTGGTGGCGCAGGCGCTGCACAAGCACAGCCCGCGGGCCGCCGGGCCCTTCGTGGCCATCAACACCGCGGCCATCCCCAAGGACCTGCTCGAAAGCGAGCTTTTCGGTCACGAGCGCGGCGCGTTCACCGGCGCGCAGGCCACGAGGCGAGGCCGCTTCGAGCAGGCCGACGGCGGCACGCTGTTCCTCGACGAGATCGGCGACATGCCGTTCGACCTGCAGACGCGCCTGCTGCGCGTGCTTTCCGATGGGCACTTCTATCGCGTGGGCGGCCACAACCCGCTGCGCAGCAATGTGCGCGTGATCGCCGCCACCCATCAGAACCTCGAGGAGCGGGTGAGGCAGGGCGCGTTTCGCGAGGACCTGTTCCATCGCCTGAATGTCATCCGACTGCGCCTGCCGGCTTTGCGCGAACGTCGCGAAGACGTGCCCACCCTGGCGCGCTACTTCCTGCAAAAGAGCGCCAGGGAGCTCGGTGTGGAGGCCAAGCGCATCGCCGAGGACGCGCTGACGCGGTTGATCAACTTCGATTTCCCGGGCAACGTGCGTCAGCTGGAGAACATCTGCCACTGGCTCACCGTGATGGCGCCTGCGCAGGTGATCGAGGCCAAGGATCTTCCTCCGGAACTGATGGGCGAGCAGGTCATCGGCGTCGCGACCCCGGCGCCGGCCGCCGACCCTGCCTTGCCGGCCCATGCCGCCGCGCACGTGGGTTCCCCGCTGCCCTCGGTGTCCGCCTTGAACGCGGTGGCTGCGGCCGAGACGGCGTCCCATTCGAGTTGGCTCGTCGATCTCGAGCGCGAGTCCCGCAGCATGCTGCAGTCCGGGGAGCCCGAAGTCTGGGACACGCTCACGCGCAAGTTCGAGGCGCAGCTCATTCACACCGCCCTGGAAGTGACGCGAGGGCGACGCATCGAGGCGGCCCAGAAGCTCGGTATCGGCCGCAACACCATCACGCGCAAGATCCAGGAGCTGGGGCTGGACGACTGAGCCAGCCAGCTCTTCGGCGCGCCGGCTCAGCGCGTCGCGGCGCCGGCGGCCGGGAGCCGCCTGTAGATCACGTGGCGATAGGGATGGCCGTGCTCGCTGGTATGCGTTTCACCGGCCTCCGCCTCGAACCGTGTGCGGTCCCAAGCCGGGAAGAAGACATCGCCTTCCAAGTCGGCGTCGATCTCGGTGAGCACGAGCTCGTCGGCCAGCGGAAGCGCCTGGGCGTAGAGCTCGCCGCCGCCGATCACGAAGATCTTGGCTGCATCGTGTGCACTCGCCAGTGCTTCGGACAACGATCCGGCGCGTTCGGCCCCCTCGACCTGCCAGGCGGGGTTGCGGGTGACCACGATGTTGCGGCGGCCGGGCAAGGGGCGCCCGATCGAATCCCAAGTCTTGCGACCCATGACGATGGGGTGGCCCAGCGTCGTGCGCCGGAAGTACTTCAGGTCTTCCGAGATGCGGCACAGCAGTTCGTTGCCGCGGCCGATGGCGCCGTTGCGCGCGACGGAAGCGATGAGGGCGATCGAGGGGCGAGACATCGCCGCGATTGTCGCAGCGCGGCTGTGCCGCGACGGCATCGCACGGCTCGCATCAGCCGGCCGCCGCCTTTCGGCCCTGCGCGAGGTGCTGTTGCATCAACTGCTGCGCCAGTGATGCGTTGCGCGCTGCGATCGCGGCCATGAGCTTGCGATGCTCCTTGAGCGAAGCCTGAAGCCGCCCCTGCCTGAACAGCGAATGGTGACGGTACAGCTTCATCACCTTGCGCAAGTCGGCCACCACCTGGTTGCGCCATCGGTTGCCGGCGATTTCGAGCAGGCGAATATGGAAGCGCTCGTTGGCGGCGAAGAAGGCATCGCGGTCAGCCACCGCTTCCTCCAGGTGCTGGTGCAGCCCGGCCAGCTCAGCGATCTGCTCGTCGCTCGCGTCGCGGGCCACCGCGGCCGCGGCGTCGCTTTCGAGTAGCGAGAGCAGATGGAACACCTCAGCCAGGTCGCGCTCGGTGACCTCCGTCACATAGGCGCCGCGGCGCAACTTCATGGTGACGAGGCCCTCGGCCGCCAGCACCTTGAGCGCTTCGCGCAATGGCGTGCGGCTGATACCCATCTCGGTGGTAAGGGCTTGCTCGTCGATCCAGCTGCCCGGGGCCAGCTGGTGCGCGAGGATCCGCTCGCGCAGGCGCTCGGCCACGCGCTCGTACAGCGCCGCCTCGGCCAGCGCGGGCCGGCGGTGCGGCGTGTCAGGCAGAGCTGGAGCGCGGGAAGCAGTCATGGTGCGGCGCGCGTGGCCATTGGACATGCGCTGCGGACAACGTGCATGGTCGGCAAAAGTTTGTTGGCCCCTGAATATATAATTCAATTTTGAATTATGGCGTAGCGCGACGGAGGGCTACAAGCGCTCGGCCTGGCTCCAGTTTGGTTCGAGCCCGTTTGGGTTGCCCAGGAGCAGCCTTGCCGGCGCTTGCTGCCTCCAGGTCGTCAGTCCATCTGGACTGCGGCCAACGGCACACGAGGCTTCCATGTCCGATGACGCATTGCTCAACTCCGAGTCGCTGGCAGCCTGGGAAAGGGCCGCCGCGAAGTCGGCGCCGCAAAACCGGCTCGATGCGCTGACCTGGGTCACGCCCGAAGGGATCGAGCTCAAGCCGCTTTACACCGCGGCGGACCTTAAGGGCTTGCCCCACACCGACACGCTGCCGGGCTTCGAGCCGTTCATTCGCGGCCCGCAAGCGACCATGTATGCGGTGCGCCCCTGGACCATTCGTCAGTACGCAGGCTTTTCCACTGCCGAGGCGTCGAACGATTTCTATCGCAAGGCGCTGGCTGCCGGCGCCCAGGGCGTGAGCGTGGCCTTCGATCTCGCCACGCACCGCGGCTACGACAGCGACCATCCGCGCGTGACGGGCGACGTGGGCAAGGCAGGTGTGGCGGTCGACAGCGTGGAGGACATGAAGATCCTGTTCGACGGCATCCCGCTCGACCAGGTGAGCGTGTCCATGACGATGAACGGCGCGGTGTTGCCGGTGCTGGCGGGCTACGTGGTGGCGGCCGAGGAACAGGGCGTGTCGCAAGCACAGCTGTCCGGGACCATCCAGAACGACATCCTCAAGGAGTTCATGGTCCGCAACACGTATATCTACCCGCCCGAGCCCAGCATGCGCATCGTGGGCGACATCATCGAGTACACCGCCAGGCGCATGCCGCGGTTCAACTCGATCTCGATCTCGGGCTACCACATGCAGGAGGCGGGGGCCAGCCAAGCGTTGGAGCTGGCCTTCACGCTGGCCGACGGCAAGGAATACGTGAAGACGGCCATCGCCAAAGGACTGGATGTGGATGAGTTCGCCGGCCGGCTCAGCTTCTTCTGGGCCATCGGCATGAACTTCTATCTGGAGATCGCCAAGATGCGCGCGGCGCGCCTGCTGTGGTGGCGCATCATGAAAGGCTACGGCGCAAAGAATCCGAAGAGCCTGATGCTGCGCACGCACTGCCAGACCTCGGGCTGGAGCCTCACCGAGCAGGACCCATACAACAACATCGTGCGCACCACCATCGAGGCGATGGCCGCGGTGTTCGGCGGCACGCAAAGCCTGCATACCAACAGCTTCGATGAGGCGATCGCCCTGCCTTCGGAGTTCTCGGCGCGCATCGCCCGCAACACGCAGCTGATCCTGCAGGAAGAGACGCACATTACCAGCGTGATCGACCCCTGGGCCGGCAGCTACATGATGGAAAGGCTCACGCAGGACATGGCAGACCAAGCCTGGTCGATCATCGAGGAGGTCGACCGCATGGGCGGCATGACGCACGCGGTGGAGAGCGGTTGGGCCAAGCTCAAGATCGAGGCGAGCGCCGCGGAGAAGCAGGCGCGCATCGACGCAGGCAAGGACACGATCGTCGGGGTCAACAAGTACCGGCTCGACAGGGAAGACCCGGTGGAGATTCTCGATATCGACAACCATGCCGTTCGCGAGAATCAGGTGAGGCGGCTGCAGCGCGTGCGGGCTGAGCGTGATGGGCCAGCCGTGCGCAAGTCGCTGGAGGCCTTGAGCGAGTGCGCGCGCACCGGTGCGGGCAACCTGCTCGAGCTTGCCATCGAGGCCATGCGCGTGCGGGCCACGGTGGGCGAGGTGAGCGATGCGCTCGAGCAGGTGTGGGGTCGGCATCGTGCCGATACGCAGAAGGTGACCGGTGTGTATGCAGCCGCCTATGACAGCGCCGAAGGCTGGGCGAAGCTCCAGCAGGAGATTGCCGAGTTCGCCGAGGAGCAGGGCCGTCGCCCGCGGGTGATGATCGCCAAGCTGGGGCAGGACGGTCACGACCGCGGTGCCAAGGTGGTGGCCACTGCCTTCGCGGACCTGGGCTTCGACGTGGACATCGGCCCGCTTTTCCAGACCGCCGAGGAATGCGCGCGCCAGGCCATCGAGAACGATGTGCATGCGGTGGGGGTGAGCACGCTGGCGGCCGGACACAAGACGCTGGTGCCGGCGATCATCGAATCTCTGAAGGCGCAGGGTGCGGAAGACATCATCGTTTTCGTCGGTGGCGTGGTGCCGCGGCAGGACCATGACTTCCTCTACCGGGCGGGCGTCAAGGGCATCTATGGACCGGGCACGCCGATTCCGGTGAGCGCGAAGGACGTGCTGGAGCAGATCCGCAAGGCGGTGGCGGGCTGAGGCTTCATCGAATGAAGCCATTCTTCGTGTACATGCTGCGATGCGGGGACGGCAGCTATTACGTGGGCCATACCGATGACCTGGAGTCGCGGGTCGCACAGCATCAAGCGGGAGTTATCGAGGGATACACGCAAGCACGATTGCCTGTGGATCTGGTGTGGGCGCAGGAAACGGTGAGCCGGGAAGAAGCCTTGGCCGCTGAGCTGAGGATCAAGGGGTGGGGCCGGGCCAAGAAGGAGGCGCTCATTCAGGAGGATTGGGGAAGGATCAAGGAGCTGGCGAAGTCGAGGCAAGGGCTTCGACAGACTCAGCCCGAACGGAGCGCAGAGGGGCTGGGGCTTCGACAAGCTCAGCCTGAACGGGGTGTGCGGGGTGGGAAGGGGCTTCGACAGGCTCAGCCCGAACGGAGCGCGGAGGGGCCGGGGCTTCGGCAGGCTCAGCCTGAACGGGATCGGCCTGAGCAGGGTGTGGGGGCGGGGCAGGGTCTTCGACAGGCTGAGCCCGGGAGCGGGTTTCGCACCGCTCGCCCTGAGCTTGTCGAAGGGCCAGCCGCGCCCCATCGCGCATCGCCCCGCGACCCCGACCCCCTCCTGGCCCCGCTCCTCGAAGGCCAACGCCGAGCCCTGGCCAAGACGATCACCCTCCTCGAATCCACCCGCCCCGACCACCGCCAGCGTGCCGATTCGCTGCTGAACGCGCTGCTTCCCCACACCGGCCGTGCCATCCGCGTGGGGATCTCCGGTGTTCCCGGCGTGGGCAAGTCCACCTTCATCGAAGTCCTCGGCCTGCACCTCATCGCGCAAGGCCATCGCGTGGCCGTGCTCGCTGTCGATCCGTCGTCCAGCATCTCGGGCGGCTCGATCCTCGGCGACAAGACGCGCATGGAGCAGCTCTCCGTGAACGACCGCGCCTATGTACGACCCAGCCCGGCTGCCGGCACGCTGGGAGGCGTGGCCGAGAAGACGCGCGAAGCCATGCTGGCCTGCGAGGCCGCGGGTCACGATGTGGTGATCGTCGAAACCGTGGGCGTGGGCCAGAGCGAGACCGCCGTGGCCCACATGACCGACATGTTCGTGCTGCTGCAACTACCCAACGCCGGTGATGACCTGCAGGCGATCAAGCGTGGCGTGATGGAACTGGCGGACATGGTCGTCGTCAACAAGGCCGACCTCGACCCCGATGCCGCCACGCGGGCGGAAGCCACCATCACCAGCGCCCTGCGCGTGCTCAGCTTCCACGGCCATGCTCATGCGCTGCCGAAGGTGATGCAGATCAGCGCGCTCAAGGGGCAGGGCGTGGCCGGGTTCTGGTCGCACGTCGAACAGTTCCGCCAGGAGCGGCAGGCCCGCGGCGACTTCGACGAGCGTCGTCGACGGCAGTCGCTGGCGTGGATGTGGGAACTGATCCAGGCCCGCTTGCAATCGGACTTCCGCCACCACCCCGCCGTGCGCGAAGCGCTGCCTGCCATGCTGCACGACGTGGCCGAAGCCCGTGTGGCCCCTTCAGCGGCCGCGAGAGGCCTGCTGGCGCTGTTCGAGCGCGGTCCCGATTCCGAAGAGGCGAGTTAGCAACATGCACGACATCCTCCAGCAGCTCGACGCCCAGCGCGCCCGTGCCCGCCTGGGCGGCGGCGACAAGCGCATCGCCGCGCAGCATGGCAAGGGCAAGCTCACGGCGCGCGAGCGGCTGGAACTGCTCCTCGACGAAGGCACCTTCGAGGAATGGGACATGTTCGTCGAGCATCGCTGCAATGACTTCGGCATGGCCGAGAACAAGATCCCGGGCGATGGCGTCGTCACCGGCTACGGCATGATCAACGGCCGCCTGGTTTTCGTGTTCAGCCAGGACTTCACCGTCTTCGGCGGCGCGCTGTCAGAGGCGCATGCCGAGAAGATCTGCAAGGTGATGGACCAGGCGATGAAGGTCGGTGCCCCGGTCATCGGCCTCAACGATTCGGGCGGCGCGCGCATCCAGGAAGGGGTGGCCTCGCTGGGCGGCTACGCCGAGGTGTTCCAGCGCAACGTCATGGCCTCGGGCGTGGTGCCGCAGATCAGCATGATCATGGGCCCCTGCGCCGGCGGGGCGGTGTACTCGCCCGCGATGACCGACTTCATCTTCATGGTGAAGGACAGCTCGTACATGTTCGTCACCGGCCCCGAGGTCGTGAAGACGGTGACTCACGAGGAAGTGAGCGCCGAGGACCTGGGGGGTGCCATCACCCACACCACCCGCAGCGGCGTGGCCGACCTGGCCTTCGACAACGATGTCGACGCGCTACTCATGCTGCGGCGCCTTTTCAACTACCTGCCGCTCAACAACCGGGAGAAGCCGCCGGTGCGGCCCAGCAACGACCCGGCCGACCGGCTCGATCACTCGCTCGACACGTTGGTGCCCGACAACCCGAACAAGCCCTACGACATGAAGGAGCTCATCGTGAAGATCGCCGACGACGGCGAGTTCTTCGAGCTCCAGCCCGAAAACGCGAAGAACATCGTCATCGGCTTTTGCCGCATGGAGGGCCAGACGGTGGGCGTGGTGGCCAACCAGCCGCTGGTGCTGGCTGGTTGCCTGGACATCCGCAGCAGCATCAAGGCGGCACGCTTCGTGCGGTTCTGCGATGCGTTCAACATCCCGGTCGTCACCTTCGTCGACGTGCCCGGCTTCCTGCCCGGCACGGCGCAGGAGTACGGCGGCATCATCAAGCACGGTGCCAAGCTCCTGTACGCCTATGCCGAGTGCACGGTGCCCAAGGTCACCGTCATCACGCGCAAGGCCTATGGCGGCGCCTACGACGTGATGAGTTCCAAGCACCTGCGCGGCGACGTGAACTTTGCGTGGCCCAACGCCGAGATCGCGGTGATGGGGGCCAAGGGGGCGGTGGAGATCATCTTCCGCGAGGACAAGAACGACCCGGCGAAGCTGGCCGCACGCGAAGCCGAATACAAGGCACGTTTTGCCAATCCCTTCGTGGCCGGCGCGCGCGGCTTCATCGACGACGTGATCCAGCCGCACGAGACGCGCAAGCGCATCTGCC
>CBINBY010000072.1:0-24858 GCA_966248995.1 uncultured Burkholderiales bacterium
TGTGGGCCGAGCTGCTCGGCGTCGAGCGGGTAGGGCGGCATGACCACTTCTTCGCGCTCGGCGGCCATTCGCTGCTCGCCGTGCAGCTGATGTCTCGCGTTCGCGCTCGGCTGGGCCGCGAGGTGCCGCTGGCGCAGTTGTTCTCCCAGCCCACGCTTGCGGGTTTCGCCCAGCGCGTGGCCGCCGCCGGTGCGGGCGCGCTGCCGGCCATCGTGCCGGCGTCACGCCACGAGCCGCTGCCGCTGTCTTTCGCGCAGCAGCGGTTGTGGTTCCTGGACCAGCTCGACGAGCGGGCCAGCGCGGCCTATGTCATCGCCGGCGGTGTGCGACTCGTCGGCTCACTGGATGTGCCAGCGCTGCAGGCCACGCTCGACCGCATCGTGGCGCGCCATGAGGCTTTGCGTACGAGCTTCGCGCTAGTGGAGGGCGTGCCCGTGCAGGTGGTCGCGCCGCCGGAGGTGGGCTTTGCGCTCGCGAGGGTCAACCTGTCGATGCACCCGCGGCCCGAGGCCGAGGTTCAGCGGATTGCGGAGGAACAGGCCCATGCGCCGTTCGACCTGCAAGCCGGTCCCTTGATCCGCGGGTGTCTCGTGCGGCTCTCGTCGAGCGAGCACGTGTTGTGGATCAGCATGCACCACATCGTTGCGGATGGCTGGTCCATGGACGTGCTCATGGACGAGTTCAGCGCCCTGTACGCGGCCTGCTCGCAAGGACAGCCCGATCCGCTGCCGAAGCTTCCCGTTCAGTACGCCGACTACGCGGCGTGGCAGCGGCGGTGCCTCGCGGACGAGGTGCTGCAGCGCCAGCTCGATTTCTGGCGCGAGCACCTGCAAGGCGCACCGGTGCTCCTGGAACTGCCTACCGACCGGCCGCATCCGCCCGAGCAGGACCATGCCGGCTCGAGCATCGATTTCGAGCTGGATGCCGAGCTCAGCGCCGCGCTGAAGGCCTTGAGCCGCCGCCATGGCACGACGATGTTCATGACGCTGATGGCCGGCTGGGCCGTGCTGCTGGCGCGCCTTTCCGGCCAGACCCAGGTGGTGATCGGCACCCCGGTCGCGAACCGCAACCGCTCGGAGCTGGAGCCGTTGATCGGCTTCTTCGTGAACACGCTGGCGTTGCGCATCGATCTTCCAGACCACGCGACGGTGGCCCAACTCCTCGCGCAGGTTCGCGCCACGACCCTGGCGGCCCAGGCCCACCAGGATGTGCCCTTCGAGCAGGTGGTCGAGGCCTTGAACCCGGCGCGCAGCCTGGCGCATGCGCCGCTGTTCCAGGTATGGTTCGATTGGCAGAACCAGGGCCGCGGCGAACGGCAGCTCCCGGGCATCCAACTGCACAAGCTCCCGCCGCCGCAGGACACGGTGCAGTTCGACCTGATGCTGTCCATGTACGACGCTGGGGACTGCATCGCGGGCAGCATGCAATACGCCAGCGCCCTGTTCGACGCCACTACCATCGAACGGACCATCGACCACTGGCGCACGCTGCTGCGCACCATGGCTGCCGACGATGCTCGCGCAGTGCACCGGCTGCCGTTACTGTCGCACGCGCAACTTCAGCAGTTGCTGCACGGCTGGAACGCCACGGCAACCTCGTTCCCATCGCACCGCTGCGTGCATGAGCTGTTCGAGAAGCAGGTGTTGCGCAAGCCTCACGCCACCGCGCTCGTGTACGAGGACCACTCTCTCGACTACGCCGAACTGAACGCGCAGGCCAACCGACTGGCCCACCATCTGATCGCGCTCGGCGTGCGGCCCGACACGCGCGTTGCCATCGTCCTGGCGCGCGGTGTGCAGATGGTGGTGGCGCTGCTCGCCACGCTGAAGGCCGGCGGTGCCTACGTGCCGCTCGACCCCCACTACCCCGTCGAGCGGCTGGCGTTCATGCTCGACGACTGCCGCCCTCGCGTGGTGTTGACCGACGCGGCCGGGCATGAGCGGCTTCCCGCCAGCCGCGCGCTTCTCACCGCCACGGTGCTGGCGCTCGACGATGCCAGCGCCTGGGCCCATCGGCCCGCCATCGACCCCGAGCCTGCCGCGTTGGGCCTCACCCCCGCGCATCTGGCCTACGTCATCTACACCTCCGGCTCCACCGGCCGGCCCAAGGGCGTGATGGTCGAGCACGCCGGGTTGGTGAACTACCTGCATTGGGCTACCTCGGCCTACGCACCCCGTGCCGGATCGGTGGTGTCGTCGTCGCTGTCCTTCGACGCGACGGTCACCAGCCTGTACGCGCCACTGCTGTGTGGCGGCGCGGTCACCTTGCTGCCTGAGCACGGGGAGATCGACGCGCTGCAGGCGCTGCTCGGCAGCCCGCGCGGTGCCGGCCTGGTGAAGATCACGCCGGCGCATTCGGAGGTGCTGGGTCAGCGGATGCGGGCGCTGGGGCTGCCGTGCAGGGCCGATGTGTTCGTCGTCGGCGGTGAGGCCTTGCCTGCGTCGGTGGTTCAGCTGTGGCGCGAGCTGGCGCCGGGCACCCGGCTCGTCAACGAGTACGGTCCCACCGAGACGGTGGTCGGCTGCGTCGTTCACGAGCTTGCGCAAGACACCTCCGTGCCGGCGCGCGTGCCCATCGGCCGGCCGATCGCCAACACGCGCATCTACATCCTCGATGCACACGGCCAGCCCGTACCCGTCGGCGTGGCGGGCGAGATCCACATCGGCGGCGCCGGGGTGGCGCGCGGCTACCTCCATCGGCCCGAGCTCACCGCCGAGCGCTTCCTGAGCGATCCCTTTGCAAGCCGCCGGGGGGCGCGCATGTACAGGACCGGCGACCTGGCACGCTGGCGGCCTGACGGCACGATCGAGTACCTCGGGCGCAATGACCATCAGGTGAAGGTGCGCGGGTTCCGCATCGAGCCGGGTGAGATCGAGGCACGGCTGCTGGCGCACGCTGGGGTCGGCGAAGCGGTCGTGATCGCACGCGAAGACGAGCCGGGACACAAGCGGCTGGTGGCGTACTACACCGGCGTAGCCTCGCTGGAGCCCGAAACACTGCGCCAGCATCTCTCGGCCAGCCTGCCCGAATACATGGTGCCCGCCGCCTACGTGCGGCTGGAAGCCCTGCCGCTCACGACCCACGGCAAGCTCGACCGGCCCGCGCTGTTCGCGCCCGAGGACCACGCCTTCGGAACCCGCGCCTACGAGGCCCCGCAAGGCGAGATCGAGCTGGCGCTCGCCGCGGCATGGCGTGAGTTGTTGCGCGTCGAACGCGTCGGCCGCCACGACGACTTCTTCGCGCTGGGCGGCCACTCGCTGCTGGCCGTGAAGCTCATCGAGCGCATGCGGTCCCAGGGCTGGCAGCTCGAGGTGCGCTCGCTGTTCACGTCGCCAACCCTGGCCGGCCTGGCCTCGACCGTCACCTCGCACGCGGCCGTGCCGGTGCCGCCCAACCTCATCGGCGAAGGCTGCGAGCGCATCACGCCCGAGCTGCTGCCGCTGGTGAAGTTGACTCAGGACGAGATCGATGGCGTCGTGGACAGCGTTCCCGGCGGTGCGTCCAACGTGCAGGACATCTATCCGCTGGCGCCGTTGCAGGAAGGCATCCTGTTCCATCACCTCGCCGCCTCCGCCGGTGATCCCTACCTCCAGCCCAACCTGCTGGCTTTCGACACCCGCGAGCGACTGGACGGTTTCCTGACCGCGCTGCAGTCGGTCATCGACCGCCACGACATCCTGCGCACGGCGTTCGTGTGGCAGGGAGTGCCTGAACCCGTGCAGGTGGTCTGGCGCCGGGCCCCGCTGCCCGTTGAAGATCTCCAGCTGCACGGACCGGACGTGGCTCAGCACCTGCTGGCGCACGTCGACCCGCGCCACACCCGCATGGATGTGCGCCACGCCCCGCTGCTGCGCGGCCATGTGACTCACGACGCCGAGCACGAACGCTGGTTGCTGTGCCTGCTGCTGCACCACCTCGTGGGCGACCACACCACGCTGGAGTTGGCGGTCGAGGAGGTGCAGGCGCACGTGACCGGGCAGGGACAGCGCTTGCCGCCGCCGTTACCCTTCCGCGATTTCATTGCCCAGGCCCGCCTCGGCCTTACTCGCGATCAGCACGAGGCCTACTTCCGCCAGATGCTGGGTGACGTCGACGAGTCCACGGCGCCTTTCGAACTGCTCGATGCGCACGGCGACGGCTCACAGGTGCACGAGGCGCACCTGCCGCTCGAATCCGAACTGGCGCGCCGGCTGCGCGAGCATGCGCGCCGACTGGGCGTGAGCGCGGCCAGCGTGTTCCATCTGGCTTGGGCGATGGTGCTGGCGCGCACGAGCGGCCGCGACGACGTGGTCTTCGGCACGGTGCTGTTTGGCCGCCTGCACGGCAGCGAAGGCGCACACCGCGTGCTGGGTCTGTTCCTCAACACGCTGCCGATCCGCCTGCAGCTCGATGGCGCCGGTGTGGAAGCGGCCGTGCGGACCACGCATGCGCAGCTGGCTCAGTTGCTGCACCACGAGCATGCTCCGCTGGCGCTGGCCCAGCGCGCCAGCGGCGTGCCCGCACCCGCGCCGCTCTTCACCTCGCTGCTCAACTATCGCCACGCAGCCGGCAGCGCCGTGCTCCCGGACGACCCGGCGATGGAGGCGCAGGCCTGGGATGGCATGCAGATGCTGCACGCCCACGAGCGCACCAACTACCCCCTGGTCCTGTCCGTCGATGACCTGGGCGGGGACTATGCGCTGCATGTGCAGGTCGAATCGGGCGTCGAGGCCGAGCGCGTGGGCGGCTACATGGTGCAGGCTTTGCAGGCGCTGGCCAACGCGCTGCAGCATGCGCCGGATGCCCCCGTGCACGCGCTCGACGTGATGCCCGCCGCGGAGCGCCATCAGCTGCTGCAGGTGTGGAACGCCGCGGAGACCCGCTTTCCCGCCGAGCGGTGTATCCACGAACTGTTCGAGATGCAGGCCGCGCGCACACCGCAGGCTTGTGCGCTGGTGTTCGAAGACACCACGCTCAGCTACGCCGAACTCAACGCGCAGGCTAACCGGCTCGCCCGGCATCTCGTCGACCTGGGTGTCCGCCCGGATTCGCCGGTCGCCCTCGCCCTGCCGCGCGGCATGGAGCTGGTCGTTGCCTTGCTCGCCGTGCTCAAGGCCGGCGCGGCCTACGTGCCGCTGGACCCCGACTACCCTGCCGAGCGCCTGGCTTTCATGCTCGCGGACAGCGCGCCGCGCGTGCTGATCACGCACAGCGGCCTGCATGCGGTCCTCACGGGGATACCGGCCTCGCTCGCGGTACTGGAGCTCGACGCACCCATTCGGCCGTGGGACGCCTTGCCAGCCACGAACCTCGACGCGCTCGCGCTCGGCGTGCAACCCTCGCACCTGGCCTACGTGATCTACACCTCCGGCTCCACCGGGCAGCCCAAGGGGGTGATGGTCGAGCACGCGCAAGTGGTGCGCCTGTTCGACGCCACCCGGGCGTGGTTCGACTTCGGTGCGGACGACGTCTGGACGCTCTTCCACTCCTATGCCTTCGACTTCTCGGTGTGGGAGCTGTGGGGCGCGCTGCTGCATGGCGGTCGACTGGTGGTCGTGCCTGCGCTGACGGCGCGCTCGCCGCGCAAGTTCTACGAGCTGCTGTGCGAGCAGGGCGTGACGGTGCTCAATCAGACGCCCAGCGCCTTCCGCCCCTTGATCGCAGCCGAGCGTGACAGCGACCGCCCGCACCGGTTGCGTTGCGTGATCTTCGGCGGCGAAGCCCTCGAGCCCGCCATGCTGGCGCCCTGGTACGCGCGCAACGGCGAGCGCACCCGGCTGGTCAACATGTACGGCATCACCGAGACGACGGTGCATGTGACTTACGGGGCGCTGTCGCCTCAGGACGCGACGCGCAGCGCCAGCCCCATCGGCGTGCGCATCTCCGATCTGCGCGTGGTCCTGCTCGACGCACATGGCCGACCGGTTCCGGTGGGCGTGACGGGGGAGCTGCATGTGGGCGGGGCCGGGGTGGCGAGAGGCTATCTCGGGCAGCCCCAACTCACGGCCGAGCGCTTCGTGCCCGATCCATTCGCCGCCGGACCCGGCGCACGCATGTACAAGACCGGCGACCTCGGGCGCTGGCTGCCCGACGGCACGATGGTGTTCCTCGGGCGCAACGACCAGCAGGTCAAGGTCCGAGGGTTCCGCATCGAACTCGGGGAAATCGAGGCGAGGCTGTTGCAGCACCCCGGTGTGCGCGAAGCCGTCGTGCTCGCGCGCGAGGATGGGTCCGCAGGCCGGCGGCTGGTGGCCTACGTGGTGGGCGGCGGCGCGCAGCCCGAAGTGCTGCGCGCGCATCTGGCGGCGCAGCTGCCGGACTACATGGTCCCCGCGGCCTACGTGCGCATGGAGTCGCTGCCGCTCACGCCCAATGGCAAGCTCGACCGCCGCGCCCTGCCCGCCCCCGAGGGTGACGCCTTCGGCGCCCGCGCCTACGAGGCCCCACAAGGCGAACCGGAGACCACGCTCGCCGCCCTGTGGCGCGAGCTGCTGGGTGTCGAGCGCGTGGGCCGCCACGACAGCTTTTTCGAGCTGGGCGGCCACTCGCTGCTGGCCGTGAAGCTCATCGAGCGCATGCGCTCCGAGGGCTGGCTGCTGGAAGTGCGCGCGCTGTTCACGTCGCCGACGCTGGGCGACCTGGCCGCGACCGTGATGAGGGCGCACGCGGCCATGCCGGTGCCGCCCAACCTCATCGGCGAAGGTTGCGAGCACATCACGCCCGAGCTGCTGCCGCTGGTGCGGTTGAGTCAGGAGGAGATCGATGCGGTCGTGGCCACCGTTCCTGGCGGCGCGGGGAATGTGCAGGACATCTATCCGCTCGCCCCCCTGCAGGAAGGCATCCTGTTCCATCATCTGGCCGGCGCCGATGGCGACCCGTACCTCCTGCCGGATCTGCTGGCCTTCGACAGCCGCGAGCGCCTGGAGCGCTTCCTGGCCGCGCTGCAATCGGTCATCGACCGACACGACATCCTGCGCACGGCGTTCGTCTGGGAGAGGGTGCCTGAACCCGTGCAAGTGGTCTGGCGCCGCGCACCGCTGCCCGTCGAAGAACTCCGGCTTGACGGGCCGGACGTGGCCGGGCAACTGCTCGCCCGCGTCGATCCGCGCCGCACCCGCATCGATCTGCGCCAGGCCCCGCTGCTGCGCGGCCACGTGACTCACGACACCGAGCACGAGCGCTGGCTGCTGTGCCTGTTGCAACACCACCTCGTGGGCGACCACACCACGCTGGAGTTGTCGATCGAGGAGGTGCAGGCGCATCTGGCCGGCCAGGCCCGGCAGTTGCCGCCGCCGTTGCCCTTCCGCGATTTCATCGCCCAGGCCCGTCTCGGCCTCACGCGCGATCAGCACGAGGCCTACTTCCACCAGATGCTGGGCGATGTCGATGAACCCACCGCACCTTTCGGGCTGATCGACGCGCACGGTGACGGCTCGGGGGTGCACGAGGCGCACCTGCCACTCGAATCCGAACTGGCGAGCCAGCTGCGCGAGCACGCACGCCGCCTGGGCGTCAGTGCGGCCAGCGTGTTCCACCTGGCCTGGGCGATGGTGCTGGCACGCACGAGCGGCCGCGACGACGTGGTCTTCGGCACGGTGCTGTTCGGCCGCCTGCATGGCAGCCAGGGCGCACATCGGGCATTGGGCCTGTTCCTCAACACGCTGCCGATCCGCCTGCGGCTCGAAGGCGCGGGCGTGGAATCCGCCCTGCGCGCCACGCATGCCCGGCTGGCGCAGTTGCTGCATCACGAGCACGCCCCGCTGGCGCTCGCCCAGCGTGCCAGCGGCGTGCCGGCTCCCGCGCCGCTGTTCACCTCGCTGCTCAACTACCGCCACGATGGCGGCAGCGCCGTGCTCGCGCACGACCCCGTTTCGCAGCAGCAGGCCTGGGAGGGCATGGAGCTGCTGCACGCCGAGGAGCGCACCAACTACCCGCTCGCGGTGTCCGTCAATGACGCCGGCGAGGACTTTTCGCTGGACGTGCAGGCCGACCGGCGTGTCGACGCCTTGCGTGTCGGCAGCTACATGCTGAAGGCACTGCAAGCGTTGGCGCACGCGCTGCAGCACGCGCCGGATGCGGCCCTGCTCAAGCTCGATGTGCTGCCCGGGGCAGAGCGCCATCAGCTGCTGTCCGGCTGGAACGCGACCGAGGCCGGCTTCCCCGCCGAGCGCTGCATTCACCAGCTGTTCGAGGAGCAGGCCGCCCGCACGCCCGAAGCGATCGCGCTGGTGTTCGAGGAGGCCATGCTCACGTATGCCGAACTCAACGCACGGGCCAACCGGCTCGCCCATCATCTGATCGACCTGGGCGTGCGCCCGGATTCGCTCGTGGCTCTCGCCTTGCCGCGCGGCATCGACATGGTGGTGGCCGTGCTCGCCACGCTCAAGGCCGGCGGTGCCTACGTGCCGCTGGACCTGGCTTATCCCGCCGTGCGTCTGGGCTTCATGCTCGAAGACAG
Organism: uncultured Burkholderiales bacterium; assembly: GCA_966248995.1. Taxonomy (GTDB): domain Bacteria; phylum Pseudomonadota; class Gammaproteobacteria; order Burkholderiales; family Burkholderiaceae_C; genus Albitalea. The sequence goes on from CBINBY010000072.1 coordinate 8,438, forward strand.
CGCACCGCGCGTGCTGATCACCCAGGCCGCCAACGGGACGGAACTGAGCGTCCTGCCGCCCTCGCTGCACTTGCTGGAGATCGACGCCCCGACCCGACCCTGGGGCGCTTTGCCTGACACGAACCCCGACCCGCTCGTGCTCGGCTTGCGGCCTCGGCACCTGGCCTACGTCATCTACACCTCCGGTTCCACCGGCCTGCCTAAAGGGGTGATGGTCGAACATGCGGGGATGGTCAGCCGCATCCAAGGCCTCATCGAGAGGTACCGGTTCACACGTGACGACCGCGTCCTGCAGTTCGCCACCTGCACCTTCGATGCCTCGGTGGAGGAGTTTTTCTGCACGCTCGGCTGCGGCGCAACCCTGGTCCTGCGCAGCGACGACTGGCTCGACAGCGGCGCCATCTTCTGGCGCCGGTGCGCCGACGCGACGATCACGGTCGTGGACCTGCCCACGCGCTTCCTTCAACACGTGGCCGAATCGCCTGCCATACCCGCCAGCGTGCGGCTCGTGATCGTCGGGGGCGAGGAGCTGCCTCTTGCGGTACAGCAGCGCTGGAACGCCCAACCACGCTGCTCCTTGCTGAACACTTACGGGCCGACCGAGGCGATCGTCGTGGCGACGGCGCACGAGGTCGGGCCCGAAGCCGGGCCCGGCCGCATCGGCCGCCCGGTGCCGCACGCGAGGGTGTACATCCTCGACCGGCATGGCGCGCCCACGCCGCTCGGCGTGGCCGGCGAGATCCACATCGGCGGCGTGGGCGTCGCGCGCGGCTACCTGAACCGGCCCGAGCTCACCGCCGAGCGCTTCATCCCCGACCCCTACGCGGCGCAGCCCGGCGAGCGCATGTACAAGACGGGCGACCTCGGCCGCTGGCGGGCTGACGGCCACATCGAGTTCCTCGGCCGCAACGACCATCAGGTGAAGGTCCGGGGCTTGCGCATCGAGCTCGGGGAGATCGAGGCCCGGCTGTTGCAGTACCCCGGCGTGCGCGAAGCCGTTGTGCTCGCACGCGAGCACGCGGCCGGCGATCGACGGCTGGTGGCCTACGTCACCGGCGAGGGCTCGCCGGAGCCCGAAGCATTGCGCGCCCACCTGGTCCGCTGCCTGCCCGATTACATGGTGCCCGCGGCCTACGTGCGACTGGACGGCCTCCCGCTCACCCCGAACGGAAAGCTCGACCGCCGGGCGCTGCCCGCGCCCGATGACGCGGCCCATGCCAGCCGAGCCTACGAGCCGCCGCTTGGCGAGATCGAGGAGATCGTGGCGCAGATCTGGATGGAACTGCTGAACGTCGATCGCGTGGGCCGGCACGATCACTTCTTCGAACTGGGCGGCCATTCGCTGCTGGCGATCCAGCTCATCTCCCGCATCAAGGACCGGCTGAAGATCGACGTGCCTTTGCAGGGCATCTTTGCCGAACCGCAGCTGCGATCCGTGTCGAGCCTGATCCTCAAGCGCATCGACGACGAGCTGCGCACCTTGATGGCGCTGGAGGCGTCGGAACACTGCACTGGCGACGACCTCGACCCCTCCACCGTGGACATGAACTGAAGAGGGCGACGATGTCATCCGAAGAAGTCACCCAGACATTCGACCCGAGCCAGCTGAGCATTGCGCGGCGACTCGAACTCCTGGAGCGCTTGCAATCGCAGCGTGCCGCGCCGTCGGCACCCGCGCTGGCGCCTTGCGATCGCACTCAGCCCATCCCCTTGTCCTTTGCACAGCAGCGCCTGTGGTTCCTCGCGGAACTCGAAGAACAGGCCAGCGCCGCGTATCACATCGCCAGCGGCATGAAGCTCGTCGGCACGCTGCACCGCGGCGCCTTGCAGGCCGCGCTCGACCGCATCGTGCAGCGCCACGAGGTCCTGCGCACGCGCTTCGTGCAGACCGACGGCATGCCCGTGCAGCAGGTCGGCGAGCCGGAGCCCTGCGCACTGGACATCCATGACCTGGTTGCGCATCCCGATCCCACCGGCGAACTGCACCGGCTATGCGAGCAGGAAGCGCGTGCTGCGTTCGACCTCCGCGCGGGCCCGCTAGTGCGAGGCCGGCTCATCGCCCTGAGCGAGCAGGAGCATGTGCTGCTGGTCACCATGCACCACATCGTCTCCGACGGCTGGTCACTGGGCCGGCTCACGCACGAGCTGGGTGTGCTGTACGAAGCTTTCAGCCGGGGCCAGCCGGACCCACTCCCGCCCCTGACGATCCAGTACGCCGACTACGCCGATTGGCAGCGGCGCTGGGCACGAGGCCCGCAAATTAAGGCGCAGCTGGCCTACTGGCGAGAGCACTTGCGGGACGCGCCGTCGCTGCTGGAGCTGCCCACCGACCGGCCGCGCCCGGCCGTTCAACACTACGCCGGCGCCCGCATTCCCGTAACACTGGGCACCGAGCTCACCCAGGCCCTCAAGGCCTTGAGCGCCCGCCACGGCGCGACGCTCTACATGACCCTCCTGGCCGGCTGGGCGGCCTTGCTGCATCGCTTGAGCGGGCAGGATGACGTGGTCATCGGCTCGCCCGTGGCCGGGCGCAACCGCATCGAGCTGGAGCCGCTGATCGGCCTGCTCGTCAACACGGTCGCACTGCGCATCGCCCTGCGCGGTCATCCGACAGTGGCCGATCTGCTGGCGCAGGTGCGCAACACCTCCGTGGCCGCGCAGGCCCATCAGGACGTGCCCTTCGAGCAGGTCGTCGAGGCGGTCAAGCCTGCGCGCAGCCTCGCGCACAGCCCGCTGTTCCAGGCGATGCTCGCGTGGCAGAACGGGCCGGAAGGCCGCCTGACCTTGAGCGGCCTGGACATCGAGCCCTACACGCCCGGGCAGGTGACGGCCCAGTTCGACCTCCTGCTGTCGCTGGGCGAGAGCGGTCCGGTCGTCGAGGGCTGCATCGACTACCCGACCAGTCTGTTCGACCCCGACACCGTCACACGCTGGATCGAGCACTGGAAGCGGCTGCTGCAGGCCATGGCGAGCAACGACACGCAGCGTGTGGACGACATCGAGTTGCTGGGCGATGAGGAACGGCACCGGATCCTGCATGACTGGAACGCCACGCAAACCCCGTATCCGCGCGAGCGCTGCGTGTACGAACTGTTCGAGGCGCAGGTGCAGCGCTCGCCCGACGCCGTGGCCCTGGTGTACGAAGACGAGCGACTGAGCTATGCCGAGCTGAACCGGCGCGCCAACCGGCTCGCCCATGCGCTCATCGAGCGGGGCGTGGCGCCGGACGAGCGCGTGGCGATCTGCCTGCCGCGCAGCCCCGACATGGTGGTCGCGGTGCTGGCCGTGCTGAAGGCCGGCGGTGCCTATGTGCCGCTGGATCCGCGGCATCCACCCGAGCGCCTGGCCTTCATGCTGCAAGACAGCGCGCCGCGGGTGCTGATCACGATCGGGTCGCTGTGGCACGAGCCACCCGGCCTGCCGGTCATCGATCTCCATGACCACAAGCCGGTACACCCCGACACCACGCCGCACACACGGGGCCTGTCGCCCAGCCACCTCGCCTATGTGATCTACACCTCGGGCTCCACCGGGCGCCCGAAGGGCGTGATGGTCGAACACGGCGGGCTCGTCAATTACCTGCATTGGGCCGTCTCGGCCTACGCCCCCACGCTGGGCTCGGTGGTGTCGTCCTCGCTGTCCTTCGACGCGACGGTGACCAGCCTGTATGCGCCGCTGCTGTGCGGGGGTTGCGTCACGCTGCTGCCCGAGCACGGGGAGTTCGACGCACTGCAGGCGCTGCTGAGCGGCCCGCAACGTGTGGGGCTGGTCAAGATCACACCGGCGCACCTGGAGGCGCTGGGCCAGCAACTGCAGGCCCGGGGGCGGCCCTGTTCGGCCGATGTGTTCGTGATCGGTGGCGAGGCGCTGCCCGCCTCGGTGGTGCGGCTGTGGTGTGAACTAGCACCCGGTGTTCGTCTCGTCAACGAGTACGGCCCCACCGAAACGGTGGTGGGCTGCGTGGTGCACGAACTGGCGCCCGATGCGGCCGTGCCCCACCGCGTGCCCCACCGTGTGCCAATCGGGCGACCGATCGCCAACACCCGCATCTACCTCCTCGATGTACGCGGCAAGCCGGTGCCCGTGGGCGTGGTGGGGGAGATCCACATCGGCGGCGCCGGCGTGGCACGCGGCTACCTCCACCGGCCGGAGCTCACGGCCGAGCGCTTCGTGAGCGATCCGTTCGCAGGCGGGCCGGACGCGCGCATGTACAAGACCGGCGACCTGGGTCGGTGGCTGCCGGACGGGACGATCGAATACCTTGGGCGCAACGACCATCAGGTGAAGGTGCGCGGCTTCCGCATCGAGCCGGGTGAGATCGAGGCGCGGCTCCTCGAACATCCCGGAGTGCGCGAGGCCGTGGTGCTCGCGCGCGAGGACGAGGCGGGCCAGAAACGGCTCGTGGCCTATCTCACCGGCGACGCGCCGCTGCAGCCCGAGGCCCTGCGGACCCACCTGGCGGAACGCCTGCCCGAATACATGGTGCCGGCCGCCTACGTGCGGCTCGACGCACTGCCGCTCACGCCCAACGGCAAGCTCGACCGCAAGACCTTGCCTGCGCCCGGCACGGCGGCACACGAGCAGGTTTATGCCGAGCCGCAGGGCGACTTCGAATCGAGCCTGGCGCGCCTGTGGGCCGAGCTGCTGGGCCTTGATCGGGTCGGGCGCCACGATCATTTCTTCGCCCTGGGCGGGCATTCGCTGCTGGCCATGCAGCTCCTCTCGCGAACGCGGCACGCACTCGGCCGCGACGTCGCCCTCGCCGAGCTGTTCGCTCACCCGGTGCTGGCCGATTTCGCACGCATCGTGGCCCAGGCCAAGCCCAGCGCCTTGCCGCCCATCGCCCTCGCGGATCGGCAGGCGCCGCTGCCGCTGTCTTACGCGCAGCAGCGGCTGTGGTTCCTGGCGCAGCTCGAAGACCAGGCCAGCGCCGCGTACCACGTCCCCGGGGGACTGAGGCTTTTGGGAGCGCTGGATCGCACCGCCCTGCAATCGGCCATGGACCGCGTCGTGCAGCGCCACGAGGTGCTGCGCACGAGCTTCGTGCTGATCGACGGCACGCCCATGCAGCACATCGCCGAGGCCCGACCCTTTCCGCTCGTCGTGCATGACCTCGCGTCGCATCCCGATGCCCGCAGCGAGCTGCAGCGGCTGAGCGAGGAGGAAGCGACGGCTCCGTTCGATCTCGGGCGAGGTCCGCTCGTTCGCGGCTGTCTCGTGGCCCTCGGCGCACAAGAGCACGTGCTGCTGGTCACCCTGCACCACATCGTCTCCGACGGCTGGTCGCTGGGCCGGCTCACGCATGAACTTGGCGTGCTGTACCAGGCGTTCAGCCAGGGACAACCGGACCCGCTGCGGCCGCTGCCGATCCAGTACGCCGACTATGCGCAGTGGCAGCGACAGGGGGCGCACGGCCCGCAGATGCAGGCGCAGCTGACCTACTGGCGCGAGCAGCTCAAGGATGTGCCTCCGCTGCTGGAGCTGCCCACCGACCGCCCGCGCCCGGCTTTGCAGGACTACGGGGGTGCCCGCATCGACTTCGCGCTCGACGCGGAGCTCACCCGAGCCCTCAAAACGCTCGGTGCGCGGCACGGTGCCACGCTGTACATGACCCTCCTGGCTGGCTGGGCCGCCTTGCTGCACCGCCTGAGCGGCCAGCGCGATCTGGTCATCGGCTCGCCCGTGGCCGGGCGCACCCGCAGCGAGCTGGAGCCGCTGATCGGCCTGTTCATCAATACGCTGCCGTTGCGTATCAGGCTCGACGGCGCGGCTCCCGTCAGCGAACTGCTCTCGCAGGTCAGGCGTGTCGCGTTGGAGGGCCAGGCGAACCAGGACATTCCTTTCGAGCAGATCGTCGAAGCGGTCAATCCCGTGCGCAGCCTGTCGTACAGCCCGCTGTTCCAGCACATGTTCGCTTGGGAGAACCTGCCCGAAGGTCGCTTGAGTCTGAGCGGCCTCGACATCGAGCCGCTGGCCTCGGAGCAGGTCACGGCCAGGTACGACCTGTTGCTGTCCATGGCGGAGAGCGGCCCGCTCATCGAGGGCTCCATCGAATACGCCGGCAGTCTCTTCGACGCCGCCACCGTGGCGCGCTACATCGAGCATTGGCGGGTGATGCTCACCGCCATGGCGAGCGACGATGCGCAGGCCCTCGGGTGGCTGCCCATGCTGACCCCGGCGCAGTGGTACCAAATGCTCTTCGCCTGGAACGCCACGCAGGCCGACTATCCGCGCGATCGCTGCATCCACGAGCTGTTCGAAGCGCAGGTGGAGCGCTCGCCCGAAAGCGTGGCCGTGACGCAGGGACCAACGAGCCTCACCTATACCGAGCTCAACGCGCAGGCCAATCGGCTCGCGCATCACTTGATCGCCATGGGTGTGGGTGCCGACGAGCGCGTGGCGATTGCCGTGCCTCGCACCCCCGCCATGCTGGTCGGCCTGCTCGCCATCCTGAAGGCCGGCGGTGCCTACGTGCCCATCGACCCGGTCTACCCGCAGGAGCGGGTGGCGTACATGCTGGCCGATGCCGCGCCGTGCGTCCTGCTGACCGAGGCCTCGCTGGAGCAGGACTGGACGGTGCATCTGCCCTCCCATCGCGTCGTGTGCCTCGACAGCGATGCGTGGCACTGGTCCGGCCAGCCTGACCGCAACCCCGAAGCCCGCGCCCAGCCGCAGCATCTGGCCTACGTGATCTACACCTCGGGCTCGACGGGCCAGCCCAAGGGCGTCATGGTTCCTCATCGGGGCGTGGTCAACCTGCTGTGTTCGATGCAACGCAGCGTCGGCATTGGTACCAATGACCGCGTGCTGGCGATCACGACGCTGAGCTTCGACATCGCGGCTCTCGAACTCCATGGGCCTCTGGTCTGCGGCGCCCAGGTCATCGTGGCCGACCGGGACACGGTCCTCGATCCCGTGCGCCTGGCCCGGTGCCTGGAAGACCACCGCGTCACGATGATGCAGGCCACTCCCGGGGTGTGGCGCATGCTGCTCGACAGCGCCTGGAGCGGCCGTGCCGGCCTCAAGGCGCTGTGCGGCGGTGAACGGCTGGGCGGCGAACTTGCGCAGCGCCTGCAGGCGCGTACCGAGGCATTGTGGAACGTGTACGGCCCCACCGAAACCACCATCTGGTCGACGGCCCACCGCGTGCAACACGAAGCCGGCGAGGCCAGCGCGCCTCCCATCGGCCACCCGGTGGCCAACACCCGCGTCTACGTGCTCGATGCTCACGGCATGCCCACGCCTGCGGGCGTGATCGGCGAGATCCACATCGCCGGGGATGGCGTGGCGTGCGGCTACCTGCATCGCCCGGAGCTCACCGTGGAGCGCTTCCTACCGGACCCGTTCGCACCCTCGGCACCCGGCGAGCCTGCGCCGCGTATGTACCGAACCGGCGACCTGGGTCGCTGGCGAGCCGACGGTGTCATCGAATACCACGGCCGCAACGACTTCGAAGTGAAGATCCGGGGCGTGCGTGTTCATCCGGCGGAAGTCGAGTCGGCACTGGCCTGCCACCCTGGTGTGCGCGAAGCCGCGGTCGTGGCCCGCGAGCACGGGGCGGGCGACCAGCGCCTCGTGGCGTACGTGGCCGCGCGAGACACCGTACCGAGTGCGGAGGTTCCAGCCGACATCAGCTTCAGCCTCTTCTACTTCGGAGCCGATGTCCACGATGCGGCCGAAAAGTACGACTTGTATCTGGAATCCGCCCAGTACGCCGACCGGCACGGCTTCGAGGCAGTGTGGACGCCCGAGCGGCACTTTCACTCTGTGGGCGGCTTGTATGCCAACCCCTCCGTGCTGAGCGCGGCCTTGGCCACCGTCACGCGCAACGTCAAGCTGCGTTCGGGCAGCGTCGTGCTGCCCTTGCACCATCCCCTGAGAGTGGCCGAAGAGTGGTCGATGGTGGACAACCTGTCCCACGGCCGCGCGGGAATGTCGATCGCCTCGGGCTGGCACCCCCGAGACTTCGTGTTGTCTCCAGACGCGTATGCCTCGCGCAAGCAGGAGATGCTCGATGGCATACAAGTGCTCAGGGCGCTTTGGCGTGGCGAGTCGATGACCTTGCGCAACGGCGTGGGCGAGTTGTCGGACGTTCGCATCTTTCCGCAGCCCGTCCAGAAGGAGGTGCCGCTGTGGGTCACGGCCGCGGTGAATCCCGATACCTTCATCCAGGCTGGCAGACTCGGCGCGAACGTGCTCACCCACCTGCTCGGGCAGAGCCTGACGGATCTCGCCGAGCAGATCGCCCGCTATCGGCAAGCCAGGCTGCAGGCCGGGCACGATCCCGAGACGGGGCGCGTGACCTTGATGGTTCACACATTCCTGGGCGCGGATACCAGGCAGGCGCTCCAGCAGGCCAAGGCGCCGTTCATGCGCTACCTGAAGGAACACTTCGGGCTCAACGCCCTGGCGCACAGCTTCGGGAACGCGGTGCCGGCCCAGGCCGAGCACGATCTGGATGCGCTGGCCGAGGTGGCCTTCGAGCACTACTCGCAGACGGCCGCGCTGATCGGCACGCCGCAGAGCTGCCTGCCCCTGGTTCACGAAGCCCGGAACATCGGCGTCGATGAGCTGGCCTGTCTCATCGACTGGATGGACGCGCCCAGCGTCATGGCGAGCCTGGAACACTTGAACCACTTGCGCGAGCTTGCCCGGCATGCCAGGCCGAGCGCCCGGGAGCTGCGGCGCTTTCTCGCCGCACGATTGCCAGAACACATGGTTCCGAGCGCGGTGGTGTTCGTCGACGCGCTGCCTATGACTGCCAACGGCAAGCTCGACCGCAAGGCCCTGCCCGCGCCCCAGGCCGAGGCCTCGGCGATCCATGGCTACGAAGCGCCTGCCGGTCCGCTGGAGACGGCCATTGCCACACTGTGGTCCGAACTGCTCGGCGTCGACCGTGTCGGCCGGCACGACAACTTCTTCGAGCTGGGCGGCAACTCGCTCATGGTCGTCAGCATGCTGGAACGCCTGCGACAGGCCGCCATGCCGGCCGAGGTGCGCACGCTCTTCGCGAACCCGACGCCGGCCTTGCTCGCTGCTGCCATGGCGGTGGCCGAAGCCGCCGACGAAGCGCCTTCTGAAACCATCGAAATGACGCTTTAGACATGCCACACCGCGCAGACTCCGAACCGACGTACCGCCTGGTTGACTCGCTGATCGCGGAGCCGCTCGTCAATGGATGGAGCGCCTGGTGGCTGACCCTTGCGCCCATTCCTGCCGCCTTGCATTTCGCGCATGCGCAGCGGCCGGCGATGCAGTCGTACCTGCAGAACCCGGCCTTGCACGATCAGATGGCCCGGGATTCGTCGCTGAGCGGCAACCCCTGCATCGGCGTGCCCCCTGCGCAGGCCCACGAGGTGGCCGCCTTGCTGGCCGACTCTGAGCACGCGCTGCGCGACTGGACCACCCTGGCCGATGCGGTGGGGCAGCTTCAATCCACCTTGCTGGCACAGGCCCACGGGCAGTCGCTGGAGCCGCTCTATTCGAAGGTGCCCGCGCCCTTGCGCGGCCTCGTGGAGCTCGTGTACGACTACCTGAACCGGCCCTCCTTCCGAGTCATCGAACCGCTGGTCTATCGCAGCAGCCACTACAAGCCGCAGCTGCAGAGCGTGCGCCTGAGGCACCTGGAAAGCGACGACGGCCGGCCGTTTCTGTACAGCACGCCCCATGTGGCACAGCCCGGCGAGTGGCGCTGGAAGGTGCCGTTTGCGAGCGCCCGGCTGGACGATCTCTTCCGGCTCGATGTGCAGCCGCGCACGTTGCACGAGATCTTCGATCTGTGCGAGGCAGATGCCGCCGCGCAGGCCGTGCTGCAATCGCTGTTGACGACCGCTCCGCTGACGCCCTCGCACTACGAAAACGCATCCCCCCGCGTGTCTTACCTGGGCCATGCCACGGTGCTGATCCAGTTGCAGGGCGTATCCATCCTGATCGATCCGTTCCTCAGTGCGAAGCCCTTGCGCGGCGGCGAGCCCAGAACGACCTTCCAGGATCTGCCGTCGCGTATCGACTACGTGTTGATCACGCACGCGCACCCCGATCACTTCTCGCTCGAATCCTTGCTGAGGTTGCGCCATCGCATCGGCTGCCTCGTCGTGCCGCGCTCGAGCGGACACCTGCTGGGCGACGTGTCGCTACGCCTCATGGCCCAGGTGCTCGGGTTCCGCAACGTGGTGGAAATGGACGCGCTGCAGTCCATCGACCTGCCCGGCGGCGAAATCATCGGCATACCGTTCCTGGGAGAGCACGGCGACCTGGCTCACGCGAAGAGCGCTTATGTCGTTCGGCTGGGCCGCCAGCAGATGCTCTTCGCTGCCGATTCGGCCTGCCTCGATCCCGCGCTGTACGAGAGGGTGAGGGAGGCGGTGGGCCCCGTACAGACCGTGTTCCTCAACACCGAGACCGAAGGCGCCCCGGCGGCCTACACGATCGAGGCGCTGTTCCCGCAGGAGCGCGACCGCGTGGTCGAACGGGATCGCAGGTGCCGGGGCAGCACTTCGACGCAGGCTCTCCAGCTGCTCAAGGCGGTGGGCGCACGCTGTGTCTACAACTACGCGATGGGCCTGGAGCCCTGGTTCCAGCATGTGCTCGGACCGGCCTCGGTCTCGCACTCGGTGCGGATGATCGATTCCGACGAGCTTCTGCGGCGAGCCCTCGCTGCCGGCCTGGCGCATGCGCAGCGGCTGGACGGTCCGCAAGAGGTCGTGCTTTTCGATGCCGATGAGGACACACGCCCTGCGGCTTCGGGCGACATCGAGATGACGATATGAGCGTCGGCACGCCTTCGGACCCCCGCATCGACACCATGACATTTCCTGAGCTGCTGCTCGAACTCGGCAGGCGCCGCGTGCTCGTGCGCCGGGAGGGCAACGACATCAAGCTGCGCGCCGACAAGCAGGCACTGGATCCTGTGCTGCTGTCGAGCCTGCGCGAGCACAAGCCGGCATTGCTCCAGTGGATCGGCGCCGAGAGCCCCGCATGGTCGGCGCCCGAAGCGCCCCTGGTGGAACTGTCGCAGCGTGAACGCGATCGCATCGCTGAATCGGTGGCGGGCGGCACCGCGAACATTCACGACATCTATCCGCTGGCTCCGTTGCAGGAGGGGATTTTTTTCCACTACCTGACGAGCGGGGAAGGGGACCCATACCTGATGTCCTGGCTGCTGGCGTTCGATACGCGAGAGCTGCTCGATCGGTTCATCTCGGCGCTGCAGCCGGTGATCGACCGCCACGACATCCTGCGCACGTCCGTCGCGTGGGAAGGGTTGAGTTCGCCCGTGCAGGTGGTGTGGCGAACGGCGTCCCTGCGCGTCGAGGAGACCGCCGTGGCCGACGACGCAGGCGATGCGGCCGAATGGCTGATCGACCGCTTCCATCGCCAGCGCTACCGCATCGACGTCAGGCAGGCGCCGCTGATGCGCGCCTTTGCCGTGAAGGATGCTGCCCGCGAGCGCTGGCTCTTGATGCTGCTGTGCCATCACCTCGCCGTCGACCACACCACGCTCGAAATCATCCTGGAAGAAGTCCACGCCCTTCTGCGCGGCGAGGCGCATCGGCTGCCCGCGCCGTTGCCTTTCCGCACGTTCGTCGCTCGATCGCGAGCCGCGGCGAACGAGGCGTCGCACGAGACGTTCTTTCGCCAGATGCTGGCCGACGTGGATGCTCCCACCGCGCCATTCGGGTTCATGGATGTGCAGGGCGACGGCTTGATGCTCAGGGTTGCCGAGCATCCTCTCGACGCTGCGCTGGCGCGCCGGCTGTACGAACGCGCACGGGTTCTGGCGGTGAGCCCGGCCAGCCTGTTTCACGTGGCCTGGGCGATGGTCCTCGCACGCCTTTCGGGTCGCGACGACGTGGTCTTCGGTACCGTGCTGTTCGGCCGCATGCAAGCGGGCGACGGGGCCAGCCGCGTGCTGGGCGTGTGCATCAATACGCTTCCCGTGCGCATCCGCGTGGGCAGCGTCTGCGCCGAGCAGGCCGTACGCGACACGCACGTGCTCCTGTCCGAGTTGCTGAGCCACGAACATGCGCCGCTGGCGCTCGCCCAAAGTTGCAGCGCGGTGCATGCGCCCACGCCCCTGTTCAGCGCCGCGTTCAATTACCGCTACAGCCACAAGCAGCGTGCCATGGTGAACGCCGCCGATGCAGCCTGGCGCGGCATGCAGGAGCTGTTCAGCGAGGAGCGCGGAAACTATCCGCTGCACGTGGAAGTCGACGATCTCGGCGACGCCTTCTCGCTCACCACCCACGTGCAAGAGCCGGGCGATCCGAGGCGCATCGCCGTCTACCTGGAGAACGCGCTCGCCGGCCTCGTGGAACTGCTGCAGCGAGAGCCGCTGCGAAGCACGGGCTCCATCGACATCCTGCCGGCCGACGAGCGCCGTCAGCTCATCGGCGAGTGGAACGATACGGAGGCGCCGTTTCCCAAGGATCGATGCGTCCACGAGCTTTTCCAAGCCCAGGTGCAACGCACGCCCGACGCCGCCGCCGTGGTGTTCGGCGACGACGTGCTGAGCTATGCCGAACTGAACGCGCGCGCCAACCGCCTGGCTCGACATCTGAACGCGCTCGGGGTCGAGGCCGATACGCGCGTGGCCATCGCCTTGCAGCGCAGCTCCGCGATGGTCGTTGCCGTGCTCGCCACGCTCAAGGCCGGCGGTGGCTACGTGCCGCTCGATCCCGCGTACCCCCAGGAGCGGCTCGGCTTCATGCTGCGCGACAGCGCGCCGCGCGTGCTGCTCACCGAGAGCGGCGTGCAGGGCGCATTGGGCGAGCTGCCGCCATCGATGCAGGTCGTGGAGCTCGATGCTGCCGTCGTGCCGTGGGATGGGCTCCCCGATGCGAACCTTGCGCCTGCCGCGCTGGGTCTCACCTCGTCGCACCTGGCGTACGTGATCTACACCTCGGGCTCCACCGGGGTGCCCAAGGGCGTGATGGTCCCGCACGCAGGGCTCGGCAACCTCGCCCTGGCGCAGATCGATGCCTTCGCCGTCACGCACGAGAGCCGAGTGCTGCAGTTCGCCTCCCTGAGCTTCGATGCCAGCGTTTCGGAGCTGCTCATGTCGTTGCTCAGCGGTGCCGCGCTGCACCTGCCTGCGCCGGGCGTCCTGGTGGGGCCTGCCTTGCTGGACGTGCTGAACGGCCAGCGCATCACGCACGTGACCTTGCCCCCGGCGGTGCTCGCCGCGTTGCCTGCCGATTGCGAGCTGCCCGCGCTGCAAACGCTTGTGGTGGCTGGCGAGGCGGCCTCCGAATCGCTGGTGCGGCGCTGGGCCCCGGGGCGGCGCTTCTTCAACGCCTACGGGCCCACCGAGGCCAGCGTGTGCGCCACCCTGCATGCATGCGATGCGCATCAGCCCGGCAACCCGCCCATCGGGCGACCGATCGCCAACGCACGCATCTACATCCTCGATGAGTGCGGTCGGTCGGCGCCCATCGGTGTGGCGGGCGAGATCCACATCGGCGGCGCCGGCGTGGCGCGCGGCTACCTGCACCGTCCGGAACTGACCGCACTGCGCTTCCTGACCGATCCCTTCAGCACCGAGCCCGACGGGCGGATGTACAAGAGCGGCGATCTCGCACGCTGGCGCTCCGACGGCACGATCGAGTTCCTTGGCCGGGGCGATCACCAGGTGAAGATCCGCGGTTTCCGGATCGAGCTGGGCGAGATCGAGGCGTGCATCGCGCAATACCCGGGCATGGGCGACGTGCTCGTGCTCGCGCGCGAAGACCTTGCAGGGGAGCGTCGGCTGGTCGCGTACTACACCGCCGCGCAGGAGGTTGCCGCTGCGCTGCTGCGCGAGCACCTGGCGAAGCGGCTTCCCGAGTACATGCTGCCCGCCGCCTACGTGCATCTGGCCCGCCTTCCGCTGACGCCGAACGGCAAGGTCGATCGCTCGGCGCTTCCCGATCCCGATCGCCCAGGCATCACGCGCGGGGCCTACCAAACGCCGATGGGTGACCTCGAAAGGTCGCTCGCGGTGATATGGGGGCAGGTGCTGCACATCGCTCCCGAAGAGATCGGCCGCGGGGACAACTTCTTCGATCTGGGCGGTCATTCGCTGCGTGTCGTGCATGTCGCCGGCCTGCTGCAGAACATGGGCTTCGAGCTGCCCGTGGCAGAACTCTTTTCGCACCCCACCATCGAGCAGCTGGCTCGTCGTCTCTCCGCGGGGGTCGATTCCGTGCCGGCGCGCGGTGCCATCCCGCTTCGACTGGATCCGGAGCCGCCGCCGCTCTTCCTCGTGCACGAGCTGTGGGGCGAAGTGCTCTATGGGCCCGCGCTCGTGGCGCACATGGAGCCCGGCTTCAGCGTGTATGGGCTGCCCGGCAGAGACCCCAAGGAGTCGCCGATCGACGACTTCCGCGAGCACGCGTCTCACCTCGTGCAGACACTGCGTGCGGTGCAGCCCCGCGGACCCTATCGGATCGCGGGCTGGTCCCTGGGTGGCGTGCTGGCCTACGAGATGGCCCGGCAGCTGCTCGGTGCGGGGGAAGAGGTGACGTTCCTGGGCCTGATCGATTCGGCCAACCCGCTCACCCAGGAGATCCGCGTGCAGGCCGAGCCCAGCGACCAGCTTCGCTTGCTGTCCGCCGTGGAGCCGATCGACGACCCCGCGACCGCGGCGAGTCTCGCCGCCCTGGCGCTGACAGCGCCGTTCGACGAGTTCGTGCAAGCCCTGCAGGAAGCGTCGCTGCTGGTGGCGCGCGTGAGCGCCGATCAGGTCAGGCACTACCTCGCGCATTACGAGGGATACGTGCGGGCCCTGGCGGCGTACAGGCCCGAGCCGCTTGCCATGCCGGTCCATCTGTTCCGCGTGAACGACGACCGCGATCCGTGGCTGGGGTGGGATGGCCTCGTACCGCAGGACCACATCCGCATCGTCCCGGTGCCCGGGTCGCATCAGACCATGGTGACCTCGCCTCATGTCGAATCGCTCGGAAACGCCGTGTCCCGCGCGATTCAGTCGGCAGGGCTTCCCGCAGCCATGCCCGGCACGCTCGCGTAGCATCTGCGGCCACTGAGGCTGCAGCAGCTGTGCCACGTGAGCACGTCTAACCTCGTCCACATGAAATGGATTGCGCTCGGGCTGCTGGCCGGGGCGGCGGTCTTGTACGTCGTGGCTTCGACGCTTGAGCCTCGGCATCCGGCATGGGGCTTCGTGGCTGCCTTCAGCGAAGCCGCGATGGTCGGTGCCATTGCGGACTGGTTCGCGGTGGTGGCGCTGTTTCGGCATCCGCTGGGCCTGCCCATCCCGCACACGGCCATCATTCCCAGCAACAAGGACCGCATCGGCGAGAACCTGGCCGCCTTCATCTGCGAGCACTTCCTGAGTACGTCCCAGGTCCTGGCGAAGCTGAAGGAGTTCGATGCGGGGGCGCGTGCCGCGCGCTGGCTTGCCGATGCCCGGCATGCCGAGCAGGTGGCCCGTCACGCCGGGGCCGCGCTGCGCTACGCCCTGGGCGCGCTCGACGACGAGCGCGTGCGGCGCTTCTTCCGCACCACGGTGCTGGCGGAGTTGGCGCGCGCCGACGTCTCCACCGTGGGTTCGCAGGTGCTGGACGTGCTCACGCTCGACCGCCGCCACCACCAGGTGCTCGATGCCGTGCTGCGCAAGCTCGCCGTGCTGCTCGACGACGAGCAACTGCAGGCCCAGGTGGCCGAGGCCGTGGCCGGCGAAGTGAAGTACCTGCGCTTCGTCGGCCTCGATACCGTGGCCGGCCGCTACGCCACGGCCAAGATGGCGGCCGGCATCATGCGCCTTGTCGGCGAGATGGCCGAAGACCCCCAGCATCCGCTGCGAGTGCAGTTCGATGAGGTGATGGCGTCGTACGTGCAGCGGCTCAAGGCCGATCCGGCGCTGCGCGCGCGCATCGAGTCAGCCAAGCAGGAACTGCTGGCCAGCCCCACGCTGGCCGCCTATCTGCAGGGTGTGTGGGGCAGTGTGGTGGACTGGATGCGCGGCGACCTGGACCACCCCGAATCCAGGTTGCGGGCCCGGGCAGCGGAGGCGATCCGCCTGCTGGGCGAACGGCTGCAGGCCGATCCCGGCATGCAGGCGTGGATCAACGAACAGCTCGTCGCCGCGGCGCCGCGGTGGATCGAGCGCTACCGCGAGGACATCCGCGGCTACATCGTGGCCCGCGTGCGCGAGTGGAACGCCGAGGAGATGACCCGCGAGCTGGAGCGCAACATCGGGCGCGACCTGCAGTTCATCCGGGTGAACGGCACGGTGGTGGGCGGCCTCGTCGGCCTCGTGATCCACGCGCTCACCCAGCTCATGCGCTGATTTCCTCAAGCGGCCCGGGTGCGCCGCTTGCTCGGGAATGCAAGAGGGGCAGTCCCTGGAGACGCACGTGAGCGACAAGAGCATCCTGCAGCACATCACCGAACTGGCCGAGGAAGAGCAGCGATGGTGCAAC
>CBINBY010000073.1:0-24828 GCA_966248995.1 uncultured Burkholderiales bacterium
GCGCACCGATCAGCGTGTCAGCCTGTCGGTGTCGAACAAGCCGGTGCAAGACGTGTTGCGCCTCCTGCTGGCCACGAACCAGCTGGAGCGCCGCGTGCTGGACGAGGACACGTTGCTCATCTACCCGAACACGCCTGCGAAGGCCGCCGAGTACCGCGAGATGGTCGTGCGGACGTTCTATGTCAGCCATGCCGACGCGAACAAGGTCGCGGCCACGGTGAAGACGATCGCCAAGGCCAAGGACGTGATCGTCGACGACAAGTTGAACCTGCTCGTGGTGCGGGATGCCGCCGAGGTCGTGCGGCTGGCCGAGAAGCTCATTGCCGCACAAGACGTGCCCGAGCCCGAGGTCATGCTGGAGCTGGAGGTGTTGGAGGTCAGCGTCAACCGGCTGCTGGAGATGGGCGTCAGCTGGCCCTCATCGGGGTCGGCGAGCGTGGTGGGTTCCTTGGGAACTGCCGGTCAACTCACGTTGCAGGAGTTCCGCGACCGCAGCTCGAGCCTGGTGCGCTTGAACGTCGGCGATCCCCTTGTGGCGGCGCGCCTGCGCGGCCAGAAGGGCGATGCCAGCCTGCTCGCCAATCCACGCGTGCGCGTGCGCAACAAGCAGTCGGCCAAGATCCTGATCGGCGAACGCGTGCCGGTGTTCACCACGACGGCCACCGCCAATGTAGGCACCTCGGAGTCCGTCAACTACCTCGACGTGGGCCTCAAGCTCGACATCGAGCCGACGGTTTCGATCGACGACGAGGTGTCGATGAAGCTGGCGCTGGAGGTCTCCAACATCCTGGAGACCATCTCGCGCACGAGCGGCACGCAAGCCTACCGCCTCGGCACGCGCAATACCTCGACCACCCTGCGCGTGCACAACGGCGAGACGAACATCCTCGCCGGCCTGATCCAGCGTGATGAGCGGCGGTCCAACACCGGCGTGCCGGGGCTGAACGAATTGCCCCTGGTGAGCAAGCTCTTCGGCGCGGCGCAGGACAGCGACACCCGTACCGAAATCGTCCTCCTTGTGACGCCGCACATCGTGCGCAACATCGAACTGCCCGGCGTGGGGCTGCAGGAGTTTCTGGCGGGCACGGACGCGGCCGTGGGGGCGGCGCCGATCCAGTTCGGGACTCCTGCCGCCACGCCGGGGAGGAGTCAACCGGTGCCCGCTCAACCTTCGATGCCGCTGCCGACGCAGCGACCGCAGCCGTTGCCGCCTGCCTCGGGACAGCCGGGCGCGGGGACGCCTTCATTCACGCCGCCGCCCCTCGTCCCCACGTCGCCCGGGACGGTCCCGAACGCGCCCGCCTCGAATCCAAGTCTCCCACCCCCGCTCGGCGGAGGCCCGGGCACGTGATTCAGGCCGTCAACCGTCGTGCTGGGCGGCGTCGGGGTTTCTCGCTGGTCGAGTTGCTCGTCGTCATCGCCATCATGTCGATCCTCGCCACCATTGGCCTGCCCTTGGCTGAGTTGTCGCACCGACGCGCCCAGGAAGAGGAGCTTCGACGTGCCTTGCGTGAGATCCGCTCCGCGCTGGACACGTACAAACGCATGGTGGACGCGGGCGTGATCGCAAGGCCGGCCGGTGGTTCGGGGTACCCGCCGAACCTGCGCGTGCTGGTGGACGGCGAGGTCAATGCACAGACGCCGCAGGCGGGAAGGTTGTACTTCCTGCGTCGCATGCCCCGCGATCCCTTTGCCCCGGACAAGACCGTCGAGGCGGCTGACACGTGGGGGCTGCGCAGCTACCAAAGCCCTCCCGACGATCCACAGCCGGGTCGCGACGTGTATGACGTCTATTCCAAGATGCCGGGACACGGCTTGGACGGTACGCCGTACCGGCTATGGTGAAACGCTCGGTCCGTCGACGTCCTGCTTGCGGCTTCACGCTCATCGAGCTGCTCGTCGTGATGGCTATCCTCGCAACGCTATTGACGTTGGCTGCGCCGCGCTACTTCGAGTCGGTTGAGCGTGGGAAGGAAGCTGCATTGCGCACCAACCTGCGCCTGCTGCGCGAGGCCATTGACAAGCATCGAGCGGACACGGGCCGCTTGCCAGAAAGCCTCGAAGCGCTCGCCCAGGCCCGCTACTTGCGCGCGGTGCCCGTGGACCCCATCACAGAGCGCGTCGAC
Source organism: uncultured Burkholderiales bacterium (assembly GCA_966248995.1). Classification (GTDB taxonomy): domain Bacteria; phylum Pseudomonadota; class Gammaproteobacteria; order Burkholderiales; family Burkholderiaceae_C; genus Albitalea. The sequence goes on from CBINBY010000073.1 coordinate 2,127, forward strand.
AGCTGGGTCGTCGTACCGATGCCTGAGGGCGCCATGCCAGGGGTTTACGACGTGCGCAGCGGTGCTGCCGGAGTGGCACGTGACGGAACGGCATACGCGAGCTGGTAACGATGAGACGAGCGCGCGGATTCACTTACCTCGGTGTGCTGATGGCGATTGCGTTGCTCAGCGTCGGACTCACCGCCGCATCGGAGGTGTGGGTGACGACGGCGCGGCGTCAGCGCATGGAGCAGCTCGAGTGGGTGGGTAAGCAGTACGTGCAAGCCATTGGGAGCTACTACCAGTCATCGCCTCGCGGTGGGACGACCTATCCGCGATCTCTACAGGACCTGCTTGAGGACAAACGCTACCCGTTTGTCAGACGGCACTTGCGGCAGATCTATCTGAACCCGTTTACAGGGGCGGACGATTGGGAGCTGGTCAAGGCGCCTGACGGCGGGATACGCGGTGTCCGGGGCAGCTCGGGCAGCGTGGGTGATACGGCGACAGTGACGCGAGAGTTTGTATATGTCCCGGTCTTCTGATGATTCAATGACGAGTGGCGGTTTCGAGACCGAGGCGAAAACAACCTGATCGGTGATTACTGCGCTCTGTTCGGCGCCGGGAAGTCTGACCGACCCGTTTGTGCAGGAGATCTGGCGTGAGCGCTCTAGGCGCCGATGCGGTGCCCCCGAGGAGCGCCGCTGAAAATGTTGCGCGGGCGGCGGGCTCACGCGGCAAGCACACCCAGAAAGCGAACCGTGATCGATGACGCCATATCGCGCAGGTCCCTACACGTCGAAGGTAGCTACCGCGAGGGTCAGAGCGGTGGCCTGACGTCGATGTGGTACAGGCCCCACGGGCACAGGCCGAAGCGTTCCTTCAGCGGCTTGTCCTTGAAGGCGGGTAGTATGTCCGCCTCGTAGACCGCCCACTGCGGCCCGAGGCCGCCCAGCGGAAGCGGCTGTCCATCAATGCGCGTGGCGACGATCATGCGGTAGTTGGGGTCCGGGGAGCAATGGAACAGCCAACCGACATAGGCCACCAGCGTCACCAGTGCCGGTCGGTGCCCTCCATGCGTGCATCGCTCTCCGAGAAGCAATGGCGGTCGTCCGCCTCGCTGGAGATGTCGCCCAGCAGCTCGTGCATGCGCTTGTCGAGGTCGTCATCGCTGCTGTACGGCACTTTCAGCAAGTACTCTCCATTGGGGAGACGCTCGGCCTCGTACTCTTCCAGGCAGTAGCGCTCGATGTCTTCCCGCGCGCGCTTCTTGCCGCGCACGAACTTGTTGTTGTTCTCGATCCGCAGCCTCAGCCGAATCGTGGCGACTTGCGACGAATCACCTTCATCGTCCTCGGCCGTTGACGGACTTGATCGCGGCGGCGCCGATTTCGCGTAGGGACCAATCTCGACGCCGCGATGGCGAAGGTAGCTGTACAGCGTGCTCTTGGACACGTGCAGCTTCTGCGCGATGGCGGCGACCGAGAGCTTGCGCTCGCGGTACAGGGTCTGAGCCGCCATCGCCGTCGCCTCGGCCTGCGGCGACAGTCCCTTGGGCCGTCCGCCCACCCGGCCGCGTGCACGCGCGGCCGTCAGCCCGGCCTGGGTGCGCTCACGGATCAGCTCTCGCTCGAACTCGGCCAGCGAGGCGAACAGGTTGAACACGAGCCGGCCCTGGGCGCTGGTGGTGTCGATGGGGTCGTTCAAGCTGAGCAGGCCGACCTTGCGTTCCATCAGGTCGCCCACCAGATCGACCAGGTGCTTGAGCGAGCGCCCCATACGGTCGAGCTTCCAGATCACCAGTACGTCGCCGGCCCGCAACTGCCCGAGCAGTTCGTCGAGCGCCGGCCGCGCGGTCTTCGCGCCGCTGGCCACGTCCTGATAGATGCGCTCGCAGCCGGCCGCCTTAAGGGCATCGACCTGCATGGCCGGGTTCTGGTCGCGTGTGGACACGCGCGCGTAGCCGATCTTCACTCCAACATTCCGCTTTACTCGATGAGTTCAGATAATATCGAACTTTGATTTCACAAACCACTATTCAGAACCCGCGCTCGGCCTTGCCGAGTGGTCATAGGGCATGTTCGTAAGAGTCTGCAATAACGAACGTTTTATCGAACCGTTGCACGGGACCAGTGGTTTGGCGTATAAACACCGACGCACACAAACACTGATTGGAGATCATCGTGAACACCGTTCGCTGGAACATCGCCGTGTCGCCGGACGTGGATCAGTCCGTGCGCATGTTCATCGCCGCGCAGGGCGGCGGTCGCAAGGGCGACTTGTCGCGCTTCATTGAAGAAGCCGTGCGTGCCTACCTTTTGGAGCGCGCCGTCGATCAGGCCAAGACTGCTGCAGCAGGCATGGGCGAAGCCGAGCTGAGCGACCTCATCGACGAGGCGGTGCAGTGGGCGCGTGAACATTGATGCGTGTCATCCTGGACACCAACGTGCTGCTCGGCGCGCTGATTTCGCCGCATGCCCCACCGGACACGATCTATCGCGCCTGGCGCGCGGCACGCTTCGAGCTGGTGACCTCGGCGGCGCAGCTCGACGAACTGCGGCGCGTGAGCCGCTACCCGAAGCTCAAGGCCATCCTGCCCGCGCACCGCATCGGCACGATGGTTAACAACATGCAGCGCGCCATCGTGCTGGATGCGCTGCCGCCGCTGCCGGCGGACATTGGGGCCGCCGATCCGAACGACACATTCCTGTTGGCGATGGCCTTGGCCGGCGAGGCCGACTACCTGGTGACCGGCGACCGTCGCGCCGGGCTGCTGCAACGCGGCAGCGTCGGCCGCACGCGCATCGTCACGCCGGCCGTCTTCTGCTCCGAGGTGCTGTGACGCCATGCCGGTCAGCTTCCTGTCCACCACGCAACGGGAACGCTACGGCCGCTATCCAGACGCCCTTTCCAGCGAAGAGCTGGCGCGCTACTTCCACCTCGATGACGATGACCGCGAGTGGATCGCCACCAAGCGCCGCGACAGCACCCGCCTGGGCTACGCACTGCAACTGACGACGGTGCGCTTTCTCGGCACCTTCCTGGAAGACCCGGCCGCCGTTCCCGGCACGGTGATGCATACGCTGTCGTCGCAGCTTGGCATCGCCGACGCGGCCTGCGTGCTGGCCTACCGTGAGAGCGAGCAGCGCTGGCGGCACACGACCGAGATTCGCGCCCGCTACGGCTATCGCGAGTTCGCCGACGGTGGCGTGCAGTTCCGCCTCGGCCGCTGGCTGTGCGCCCTGTGCTGGACCGGCACCGACCGCCCGAGCGCGCTGTTCGACTATGCCAACGGCTGGCTGGTCGGTCACAAGGTGCTGCTGCCTGGCGTCACGGTGCTGGAACGCTTCGTCGCCGAGGTGCGCTCGCGCATGGAGTCCCGTCTGTGGCGCCGGCTCGTGCGTGGCGTGCCGGACGAGCAGCGGGGGCGCCTCGACGATCTGCTCAAGCCCGCCGTGGGCAGCCGCCAGTCCGGGCTGGATCGGCTGCGCAAGGGACCGGTGCGCGTCAGCGCACCGGCGCTCGTGTTGGCCTTGCAGCGCATCGAGACCGTGCGCGGCCTGGGCATCAAGCTGCCCGGCACCCATGTGCCGCCGAGCCGCATCGCGGCGCTGGCGCGCTTCGCCAGCACCGTCAAGGTGTCGGCCGTGGCCCGGCTGCCCGATGCGCGCCGCATCGCCACGCTGGTGGCTTTCGTCCACTGCCTGGAGGCCAGCGCGCAGGACGATGCCCTCGACGTGCTCGACCTGCTGCTGCGCGAGCTGTTCACCAAGGCCGAGAAGGAGGACCGCAAGGTCCGGCAGCGCACCATCAAGGATCTGGATCGGGCCGCCTCGACGCTGGCCCAGGCCTGCCGGATGCTGCTCGATCCCGGCTTGCCGGACGGCGAGCTGCGCGAGCGCGTCTACGAGGCCATCGGGCGCGATGAACTGGCCCAGGCGCTCAGCGAGGTCAGCGGCCTGGTGCGACCAACCGGCAACGTGTACTACACGGAGCTGGAGGCCCGCAAGGCGACCGTCTCGCGCTTCCTGCCGACACTGCTGCGTGTCATCCGCTTCGACGCCAATCCGGCCGCGCAGCCCTTGGCACAGGCATTGACATGGTTACGCGAGAAGCCCGACCACGATCCACCGACCGCCATCGTCGGCAAGGCATGGCAGCGCCATGTGGTGAAAGAAGATGGCCGGATCAACGTCACGGCCTATGCCTTCTGCGCCCTCGACAAGCTGCGCAGCGCGATCCGCCGCCGCGATGTGTTCATCAGCCCGAGCTGGCGCTATGCCGATCCGCGCGCCGGCCTGCTGGCCGGTGCCGAGTGGGAAGCCGCGCGACCGATCGTTTGCCGCTCGCTGGCCTTGAGCGCCCAGCCGGAGGCCACGCTGAGTGCGCTCACGCGCGAGCTGGACGAAACCTACCGGCGTGTCGCCGCGCGCCTGCCGGAGAACGACACGGTGCGCTTCGAGACGGTCGGCGACAAGACCGAACTGGTGCTCAGCCCGTTGGAGGCGCTGGAAGAACCGCCTTCGCTGATCGCGCTGCGCAACGAGATCAAGGCGCGCATGCCGCGCGTCGATCTGCCGGAAATCCTGCTGGAGATCGCGGCGCGCACCGGCTGCATGGAGGCGTTCACGCACCTGACCGAGCGCACGGCGCGGGCAACCGACCTGACCACCAGCCTGTGCGCGGTGCTGATGGCCGAAGCCTGCAACACAGGCCCGGAACCGTTCGTGCGAGAGGACGCCGCAGCCCTCAAGCGCGACCGGCTGCTATGGGTGGATCAGAACTACGTGCGCGACGACACGCTGATCGCCTGCAACGCCGTGCTGGTGGCGGCGCAGAACCGCATCGCACTGGCACGTGCCTGGGGCGGCGGCGATGTGGCCTCGGCCGACGGCATGCGTTTCGTGGTGCCGGTACGAACCATACACGCCGCGCCGAACCCGAAATACTTCAACCGCGGGCGCGGCGTCACCTGGTACAACCTGCTGTCCGATCAATGCACCGGGCTGAACGCGATCACCGTGCCCGGCACGTTGCGCGACAGCCTGATCCTCCTGGCGGTCGTGCTGGAGCAGCAGACCGAATTGCAGCCGACGCAGATCATGACCGACACCGGCGCGTACAGCGATCTGGTGTTCGGCCTGTTCCGGCTCTCCGGCTACCGTTTCTGCCCGCGCCTGGCCGATGTCGGCGGCACACGGTTCTGGCGTGTCGATCCCGACGCGGACTATGGCGACCTCAACGTGGTGGCGCGTCAGCGCGTGAACCTCGACCGCATCACGCCCCATTGGGACGACGTACTGCGCCTGGTCGGCTCGCTCAAGCTCGGCCTGGTGCCGGCGATGGGCATCATGCGCACCCTGCAGGTCGATGAGCGGCCGACCAGCCTGGCGCAGGCCATCGCCGAAATCGGCCGGATCGACAAGACCATCCACACGTTGAACTTCATCGACGACGAGGCCCGGCGCCGTGCCACGCTGCTGCAATTGAACCTCGGCGAAGGCCGCCACGCCCTGGCACGCGATGTCTTCCATGGCAAGCGCGGCGAGCTGTTCCAGCGCTACCGCGAAGGCCAGGAAGACCAGTTGAGCGCGCTCGGCCTGGTCGTGAACATGGTCGTGCTGTGGAACACGCTGTACATGGACGCCGTGCTGACGCAGTTGCGCAGCGAGGGCTACCCGGTGCGGCCCGAAGATGAGGCACGGCTGTCACCGTTCGGCCACGAGCACATCAACATGCTCGGGCGCTATTCGTTCTCGGTGCCGGAGGCCGTCGCGCGCGGCGAGCTGCGGGCGTTGAGCAAAGGAGGTGCGTCGTGAAACGAAAGTCGCCCGTGGCTTGCGCTCACACCCATCTCGAAGCGTCGCTCGATCGCTGGCAGGAATGCCACTGGCATCTGCACCAGATGGAGGGCAACTATCACCTGCCGGACGCCTTCCGATATGCGTTGAACGCGTTCATCCGTGCGATCGCTGACGTACCCGAGTTGCTGACCAAGAACCTTGAAGGCACGAGACTGCGCGCCGCGCTATCAAGCCCCGGCTTAAGGAACTTGAAGCGACACCGCTGTTCTCCGTGCTGAAAGCTACAGCCAGCACGAATTCTTCTTGAGTGTCGATGGCATCGATCTCGACGAGGAAGAGCGCAAATGGCAGGAAGAAAAAGCCCGGCGAACCCGCCGCTGCTGGCGACGCCGAGTAGCCACGACCGAGTTTAGGCGTCTGGGCGCTGGACCCTATGTCGGTTGGCTGTTCCATTGCTCCCCGGACCCCTAGTTGCGCACGTCGGCCAGGGTAAGCGCGACGTTGTAGCCGTCCACCGCCCGCAGCCCCAGCATGACCGAGGCGCCGGGTGCAACGCCGGCTGCCTGGAGCACCGTTTCGAGCAGCGGACCCTGCAGCGTGTGCATCTTGGCGTCGTATTCGAGTGTGGGGTAAATCGTGACGGAGGGCAGCCGCTGCAGCGCGGCCGCGTTGAAGGTCCAGGCATGCGTGAACTCGACGCCGTGTTTCGCCAGCATCTGGTCGAGCGCCGGATCGAGCGGGCCGCGATTGCTCTTGCCGATCGCGCCGGTGACGGTGAGCAGCGTGGGACCGGTGCCAGCTGCGTGTGGGGGCATGAGACCGCTGGGGGTGGCACCGGCGCGCATGGCGGGCAGCAGCCCCGCGAAGCCGGCGGCGGTGAGGAAATGGCGCTTGTTCATGAGACCTTCCTGATCGTTTGTTGTTGGGGGGTGCGATCTTAGGCGCGTACCTCAGCCGTTCCACGACCTCCTGCAGTAGAGGCTTCTCTTCGCAAGCGAACACCGGATCGAACGCTTCAAGCGAGGACGGCAGTTTGAACACCATCGACAACGGAGCCGGTACAAGGGCCTCCCATCAGCACCGGCCCCTGTTGATCCGACCGGAAAGGCAAGGATCGCCGAAATCTCTGCCCCAAATTCACCCCTCAGCTAATGCCACTTATCTGAGGGCAGGGTGGCCGCGAAACCCGTTGACAAGGTTTGCCAATGCGCGCACCATGCCTCGCATGAGCAGCCCAACCACGATGAACATCGCCCTGACCGATGCGCTGCGCGCCTTCGTCGCGAAGCGCGTGGACTCGGGCGCCTACGGGAACGCCAGCGAGTACATCCGCGAGCTGATCCGCAAGGACCAGGAAGCGCAGCGGCGTGAGAAGCTGCGGGCGCTGCTGGAAGCCGGCCTGGAGAGCGGGCCCGCCGTTGCGTTCACGTCGACCGAATGGGACGAGCTGGACGCGGTAGCCCGCGGTGAGGCGGCGTGAAGCCGGCACGCCGGCGTCCCCAGGCACGCACCGACATCCTCGACACCGCCCGGCACTACCGGCAGGCGGCGGGTGCCGCTGTAGCTCAGCGCTTCGTCCAGGCCGTGAAAGAGGCGATCACGCAACTCGAGGCCAACCCGGCGATCGGGTCGCCGCGCATCGGCCAGGAGATCGAGGTGGCGGGGCTGCGCACTTGGCGGCTGAACGGGTTCCCCGCGACCGTGTGGTACTTCGAACAGAAGGATCACCTCGACATCGTGCGCGTGATCGGCGAGCGCCAGGATCCCGAGCTCGTCGGCATGCTGAACTCGTGACGCCAGCCAGGTGCGGGGGGCAGCACCGATGCTTGAACGGAAAACGTGCTGCAGGACCTTGTCTGGTGGTTCGCCATGCGGCGTCCGGTGCGTGCTTGCGCTGGGCATCCAGGGCCCGCAATAGTGGCCGCCGGCGCCGACCACGACAACGAACAGCACGGCAGGAAAATGAAAGGAAGCTGGCGCCATGGCGACGCGTGCTGACAAGCTGGAAGAGGCCCTGAACGACGCCATCGCATTCCTTGCCGCCTGGCCGCCGCATGCGGCGACCGCCGCGAAGATCCGCGAACTTGAGGAGGCCAAGCGATCGGCGCCTCCGGCAGAGCCCGCTTACCCGCAGCGCAGGGCGCTCGTCGGCACGCCGAGCTATGCGCCCTCCGGTGTACCGGTCCTGCTGGCCGAGGTGATCGACGACACCCTGTACCTTTGGAGTGGCCTGGACATCACCGAGGCATGGGCGCTGCACAAGCGCCTGGTCGCCGTGCCCGGCATCACCGTACCGATGCGTCAGCTCGGCCCTGATGAGCCGCACACGAAGCTTGAACAAGCACTGCGGCGGCGAGCCGAAGGCTTCTCGCGCGATACGCGAACGCCAGTTCTTTCAGGGGCACCAAGGCACCCAGGACCGCGGCCAGCGAACCATCGGCACGCAGTTCCAGCCGGTCGATGGAGAAGACCCCGTCATCGCGGTAGTCCTTGATTTCGCGGGGGCGAGCTGCAGGGTCGATAACCGTGCCGATCACGGTGTAACCCGCCACGCCCCCGGCCCAAAGCGCCTCAAGGTGCCGATACCGCTCGTCGAGCCCGTAGGAGTCCGCGTTGCGGTAGCCGCTGGCGTCCCGAAGGACGGTGACGCGACGTACGTCGCCTTCCTTCTTGAACTCGTCGGCCCATGTGCGCAACAGCAGCAAGTCGGCCGAGCGGGCGCCCCATGACCAACGGATGTTGTTCAGCGGCAGCCCGAGGTCGCTGAAGAATCGGCTGATTGACTTTGCCATTGCTCCCTCTGGTCTGGCTCGTTCCTTGGGCGCGTCGTTGTTCGATGCGTCGGGCTCGTACTTGTCGATGTACCTCGCGGATGGTCGCAGACCGTTCGATGCCCAGTAGCGCATTGTTGAGGTCATTGCCAGCGCGCCATGCGCAGTCGACTCGCAACGCGCATAGGCCGAGCATCCAGAGGCGCTTCCTCATGAGGCTCATCTTCGAGGCTGAGGCGCCTGCCTTCGCACCACGCGCTCAAGGTGCCACCGCTTCGATGGTGCAGCGAGCGCCTGGTTGAGCTGCCCACTGAGCCATGCCACCGTGTCCCGAACGCTCTGGTCATCCTCCGTTTCGGCCAGCCTTTCGGCCGTCTCCTCCAGGCATCTATGCATGGCAGAGAAGAGCGCATGGTCGACAGCAGCGTCGCCGCCTTCTAACGCGGCCATGGCCAAGGTCAACCGTGTTGCTTCGCGAAGGGCGTGCCGCAACTCGTCGACCTGCTGGGCGAGCTGCTCGCGCAGCGTGTTCAGCTCGTCCAGCTGCGCGTTCCGGGAAGGCCACCCACGCGCAGACGCACCGCACAGCGGCCGGCGAGGGGCCGTTTCCCGCGGACCCGGCAATGAAGACGGGGGTCTCCACTAACGCTTTCCAGCTGAAGATACCGGCGATGCGTGCCTGGTTCGAGGAGGTGTGCCGAGCTCATAGCACTATCACGTACGGCGAGCTGATGGACCGGTTTGGGCTCACGTTCTTTCCGATGACCAGCGCGCTTGGTCGCCTCGGGCACGACTGTCTGCGAGAGAACGAGCCCGTCATCACCGCCATCGTGGTCGACGCAAAGACGAGACGCTGCTCGGATGGAATCCTCAAGGAGTTCGGCGTCGAGGACGATGAGGCCGAGCGCCAGCGGTGCTACGCCTACTGGAGCGTAGCCGGGACCGCCACACCGGGCACGCCGACGACACCACCAGCAGTAGCGCCGACGCCAGAGTCCACGCCAGGCCAATTCGACGACATCGAGCAACGGGCTGCCCGCTTCGCTGTGGTCGAGGTTCGACCGCAGCAAACAGCATTCCGCAATGCAGTCTTCCGGATCTGCGGAGGACGGTGCGTGGTCAGTGGCTGCTCTGTGCCCGAGGCACTTGAGGCCGCTCATCTGCGGGGCCGTGACTGGCATGCTGGCCACAACGCCGCCGAAGACGGCATCCTGTTGCGGCGGGACCTGCACACTCTGTACGATCGTGGGCTCCTCCACATTTCGGACGCAGGGGTCATCGCGGTGGATGCGACGGTCAAGGGCTACTACGGCGAATTCGACGGGGCGAAGGCAATCTCGTGGCACCCTGACCGCAGCAGTCCCTGCCGATAGTCGGCGGCTCCCTACCGGCGCCGGGGCTCAAGGCCGTTGCCAAAACCGCCGGCCCGGCGAGGGCGGGATCCCGTTGCTGCCGTGGCCGCTCCTACCGCGCCGCGGTGCGCTGGCCCGTCTCGTCGTAGTACGGCGAGCCCGCCAGACCGCACGCCTGCCCAATCAAATCGAAGACGGGTTTGAGGGTAAGGTCGCTTGCCACGTCCGCCTGCAACTGGACGTCAGGGAGCACCACGTGCTTGCGGTCGAACAGCCCGTCAGAGCCGGTCTGGCTGTAGTCCATGGGGGGCAGCCCAACCCGCACGCGGTCTGCGTGCAGCAAGGTCAGCATCGCCGTCATCTCCGTACTCACGCCCAGATGCTTTAGTTCAGCGCGGAAGCCATCGACCAGCTTGATGCAGTTGTCCTCGTACGCGCGGCCAGGCAGCTTGAAGCGCCCAGCGTCATCGTGCCGGTGAACAGAGTCAATGACCTGGGTCGCCTCGAAGAAACCGTTGCGAAACAAGAGCGAGTAGCCTGTTACCACCGCCGCCGTCACGCCGTGTCGAAGGAACAGCGCCCCGTCCAAGTTGATGCTAGGGCTTCCGCCGCCGCCCCTTTCCAGCAGCGGGAGGTATCTGGCTCCGGCTCGCAACGATGGGACGTACCCAAGCGGGTTTACCTGCATGAGCCCGAGTGCCGCTTCGCTTGGCACCAGGTGCAGCGCCAACACGGCGCCGGGCGCGAGGTTCGGGGTGCCGTCGCCGTTCAGGATGCGCGAGATGCGTTCGGTACGGAAATCGCGCACACGCTGGGCCTGGCTCTCGGACCTGAGAAACAGACCTCGGATTTCTGGTACGTCGAGTTGCCGCTTGCGTGCGCCCTCGCGCAGGTAGAAGTGCTGGTTGGTCTTCACTCGGTGCGGGCCCACCCAGCTCTGCGGCACGCGAACGACGATGGCGTGGCCGGCGGTGCCGCCGATATTGACCTCAACCGCATGCACCTGGACACCAGGTATTCGTGGCTCCACAGAGTTCAGCAGGAAATCCTGCAGGCGACGGACCTCTTGGTCCTGGTTGATGACCTGCGGCACGACTGCCGAGGCCTTGGCATCGCCGTCCTCGTCGGCCCCATAGACAACGTCACCGCCGCCGGCGTTGGCGAACGCAGTGATGTCCGCGACGAACTCGTTCTTTGCCGACGCGTCCCAGTTCGACGGCAGGTCGCGTTTGAAGTCGAGGTGCGGGCCTTCCTGTGCCTGGTCGGTGACCAGCTGCTCTAGGTGGGCTTGGGTGGTGTCGCGGAGGTTTACGGGGAGGGTCATGGAGGCATCGTAGCGATGAGTCACACAGCTAGGACTTCGGGCGAGGCCCGAGTTGTGCGGCCACCAAGACACACGATACAGATGTTGAGCACCGGGAGGACGAACTCGCGCTGCGGGCGCTCGCCGCGCCGACTGCTGTCGGAGAGCCAATGCGGCATCAGAACGTGCCGAAGTTGGATGGTTGCGGGTGGTCTTTCAAGTACTGCACCAGCTCGTCCTGCGTCGCCTCGCGGATGAACGGAATCGGCCCCTTCAGCAGCGCTGGCCGAAGGTGATCCGGTGCCGGCATTGGGCCTTGCTGGGCCTGGCCGGGGTAGGTGGTCACGATGAGCATCAGGTGCTCACGCCAGAAGGGAAGCTCATCGAGCTGTTGATCGGCGAGGTCGCAGTCGTGCATGGCTCAGTCTACGGCGGATGCGACAACGCCCTCGACCGGGAAGCAACAGATGGAGGCTAGGGCGTTGGGTTCGTGCTTAGGCTTAACGAGCGCTTTCAATACGAGGGTCTTCGCAAGCGTCCAGCGGCGGCAGTTCGCATGCTGACCCTACTGTCTCGGCGCGACATGGCCCCTGGAGATGGTGCAGGTCGACCACACGCCGGCGGATGTGCTCATCGTGGACAGGTTCAGGCGGCCTGTCATCGGTAGACCATGGGTGACCGTGGCCATCGACCTGGCCACGCGCACAATCCCGGCCTTCTTCGTCGGGATGGAGCGACCCGGCGCGGCTACGGTCGCATTGTTGGTTACCTTGTGTTCCTGAAGGAGCGAGCCCTGGAAGGCGAGCTGAGCGCCGGGGACACCAACCAGTGGCTCCTGTTCAAGGAGGTCAAGCAGAACTGGTTGGGCTTCAGCCAGGTGGGCAACGGCGGCACGGGCCTCGGTCCCAACTTCGCTCGCTCCCTCGCAACGAACCTCCGAACGGTGTTCCGGGACTTCGGGCGGGAAGCGACCACGGCTAGCAGTCACCTGGAGAAGCTGGGCCTGCTGAGCAACGGTGTCGGTCGCGACCACCTGAGCGACTTCACGACCAACCTCATCAAAGGCTTCCTCCTCGAATACACGCAGGAGTTCGCCACCAAGGACCTGCGCAAGGAGTTCGTTCGGCGCTTCCGCGTGGACAAGGTGGCCTTCGACTACGGGACCCGACGCTGGACAAGCGGTTACTTCGAGCTGCCGTACTTCAATGGCGACTACGTGCTGTTGACCCCGAAGGACATCCTTACCCGGGAAGAGGCCTGGATTAACCAGGCCGACATGCTGGCCCAGTTCACCGAGATTCAGGTCTCCATCCCTGACGAAGACCTGCGCAACCGCGTCAGCGACCACTTCATGCGCCAAGTTTCCGAACGCACTAAAGCGAATGAGCGCAAGGAAGCCGCGCTGCGCACGCTCGCCGCGCACCCGGAAGTCCTGGACGTATACATCCGCATGAAGGAGGAGGACGCGCCGGAGGCGCACGCTCACGGGTCACGTCCTGAGGCGGCATGACCACGAGCGCGGGCTCGCTCGGTCAGCCGTGGATGCTCTGCAAAGTTGCATGATGTTCATAGTTCCACTAAACTGGAATTATGGAAGAAAAGGATGTCGTCCGGTCGCTCGCCGCGCTGGCTCACGGCCACCGTCTGCAGATTTTCCGAGCCCTCGTGGTGGCCGGCGCCAAGGGAATGACCCCAGGCGTCATGGCCGAAGGATCCGGCATCCCCGCCGCAACTTTGTCCTTCCATCTCAAGGAACTGATGAACGCCGGCCTGGTGACGCAGGAGCGGCTGAGCCGCAACCTGGTGTACCGCGCGTCGTTCGAGCACGTGAACTCGCTGCTGGGCTACCTCACCGAGAACTGCTGCCAAGGCGAGGCCTGCCTGCCCCTAGCCACCACCTCCTGCAAGTGCTGATGAAGGAACCACGATGAAGCGTTTCCACGTCCATGTCCACGTCGAGGACCTCGCCCAGAGCGTGGCCTTCTACTCCAAGCTCTTTGCCGCCGCGCCAACCCGCCTGGAGAGCGACTATGCCAAGTGGATGCTTGACGATCCGCGTGTCAATTTCGCGATCTCGACCCGTGGCGGCAAGCCCGGAGTCGACCACCTGGGCTTTCAGACCGACAACGCCGAGGAACTGGCCGAGTTGAAGGCCCGCGCTGAGTCGGCCGACATGGCGCTGTTCGACGAGGGTGCGACCAGCTGCTGCTACGCACAGAGCGAGAAGCACTGGGTGACGGATCCGCAGGGCATCGCGTGGGAGCACTTCCACACGCTGGCCAACATCCCGGTGTTCAGTGAGCGTGAGGTGAAGCCCGAAGACGCCTCGACTTCTGCCTGCTGCGCGCCCATGACTCGCGGAAAGCCGATCGGCATCGCGGTCACCGCAGCCAAGACGTCTTCCTCGTGCTGCTGATGCCTTGATGACCACCAACGTCCTGATCCTGTGCACCCACAACTCGGCGCGCAGCGTGCTCAGTGAAGGCATGCTCAACCACTGGGCTAAGAAGCTCGGCAAGGACGTGCAGGCCTTCAGCGCCGGCAGCGCGCCGAGCGGCTGCATCAACCCGTTCGCGCTCGAAGCACTGCACAACGCGGGCGTGGACACCGTGGGCTACCACAGCAAGAGCTGGGACGAGTTCAGCGCGGACGGTGCGCCGCCGCTGTCGATCATCATCACCGTGTGCGACAGGGCCGCGGCAGAGCAGTGCCCGGTGTTCTTCGGCGGCGCCAGCGACCAGCCGGTCAAGGTGCACTGGGGCTACCCTGATCCGTCCAACGCTGAGGGCGGCGAAGACGGCAAACGTCGTGCGTTCGAGCTGACCCGCCAGGCGATCGGCTACCGCATGTTGCAGCTGCTGCAACTGCCATTGGAAACCTTGAGCAAGGCCGACCTGCAGCAGGCGCTGGTCGAGATCTCGAAGAACTGAGGCCCCCATGATGGACCTGTCTCGCAAGCTCGCTGGTGAAGCGCTCGGCACGGCACTGCTGCTGGCCGTCGTCATCGGCTCCGGCATCATGGCCGAGCGCCTGTCCGGCGGCAATGTGGCCGTTGCGTTGCTCGCGAACACGCTGGCCACCGTCGGCGGGCTGTACATCCTGATCGAGGTCTTCGGCCCGATCAGCGGCGCGCACTTCAACCCGGCGGTCAGCGCCGTGATGGCCTGGCGCGGGGAGCTGCCGAAGACTTCCTTGGTGCCCTACATCGGCGCCCAGTTGGTCGGTGCGATGCTCGGCGCATGGCTCGCGCATGCGATGTTCGACCTGCCGATCCTGCAGTTCTCGGCCAAGATGCGATCCGGCACGGGCCAGTGGATCGCGGAAGCAGTGGCCACAGCCGGACTCCTGCTGGTCATCCTGCGTGCACCCGCGGGCCGTGCCCCGGCCACGGTGGCCAGCTACATTGGCGCTGCCTACTGGTTCACCGCATCCACGTCTTTCGCGAACCCGGCCGCAGCTTTTGGCCGCATGTTCAGCGACAGCTTCGCCGGCATCGCCCCCGCTAGCGTGCCGGGCTTCGCGCTGGCTCAGTTGGCCGGTGCAGCGGTCGGCTTGGTGATTCACAACGCTTTCGAGCCCCGGCTGCACCCAGCCGGCCATCCCAACGTGATCGAGGCCTCCGGCGGCGAACAGGACTGCGCCTCTGTCGCACCCGCTCCGCGCTACTGACCCGACGCCTTCGCCGGAATTTTCGGCGGTTTGGGCGTACACCCCCATGATGCAACAGGCCCCCGGATCAGTTTTCATGTCGCCTGACAATTGAAGTACAAGGAGTATCGCGACAAGCTGACGCAGGTCTCGAAGCGGTTGCTTCGCATCTCGAAGGGACGATCAAGGGATCGGATGCCGCTCCGAAACTGTCACAGGTTGTGCGAGCAAGGCGGCTGAACCAAAACGGTTGGCGACGACATCCGTTCGGAGGAATGGCGCGACAAGATCCTGCATCTACAACTTCGAATGAACGATGAGACCAATGGCGTGGATTCGAAACGTTTTCCTCCTTGCTATCTGCGGGTGCCTTTGGGTACGTCCAGCGATGGCAAACGACACCACAAGAACCGGTGTGCCGGCGCTCAAGGTCACGACGCCTGCTGGGCGCAGCAGCATCCTCATCGGCAGTGTGCATATCGGGCTGGAAGGATTGCGCCAGCCGAACGGCTCTGCATTCGAAGGCGTCAAGCGCTACGTGGTCGAACAGGTTTCAGGCGAAGGCCCACCAGCGAAGAAGCGCGAGCTTTGGCCTGCAGCTTTAGCTGAGTATCTGAAGACGCGCCGATGGATTCGTGCGCCATGGGCTGAGCAGTTGAGTACGGCAGAGATCGGGGAGCTGAAGCGTCGGCTCGTTTGCAATGGCGTACCCTTCGCCCAGGCAGAAGGAGCGATCGACGCGTTGCTCGCGATGGACAGTCCCTTAACCGTCTCCGAGGTGGCGATTCGACGCTGTGCACCCGGGGGCCTGCTTTCTCGCGACGAAGTACTGGCCGGGTACGCCCGCCAGCGTGGGATTCCGATATCAAGTTTGGAGGTCAACGCCGAGGTCGAAGTCAGGCGCCGCAACGTGCCGGATCGCATCTATCTCCACGATATTCACGTTGCGATGACCGATCGTCAGCTCCAGGCTCTGCACCTTACAGCGCAAGCGCTCAACCAAGGTGACTATGACGCGATCAACCGGGAAATGCATGAGCTGGCTGCCAATCAGGAGGACGCTGCGCTCTACGACCGCCTGATGGTCGCCAGCCGCAATGAAGCCTGGATGCCACTGCTGACGAAGTATCTCGACGATGGCGACGCCTTTGTCAACGTCGGGGCCGCCCACCTACCCGGACCCAAAGGCCTCGTCGCGCTGTTGCTGGCCGCCGGGATGAAGGTCGAGTCGATTCTGTTGCCGGCGGCTCTTCCTCAGAACTGATTAGCCGGTTGCTTCACCCGATGCTTGGCGAAATGAGACTGTCGCGTTCCACACGAAACAGCAAAGAGCCGCCGGGCGGGTGCTCAATACCCGATATCAGACTCACGAATCGATCGAGAAGATGCAGGCCGAGTGGCAGCTGGTGAGCAAGTAGGGGCACCGTGGCATGTCACGCGAACACACCACGTCGAATCTCGGCACACCCTCCTGAAGAGGACCCCAACGCGCAGCGTCGGGGACCGAGGTGGAGAAGCGAGCAGTGGCAGTCGCCCCGCCGAAGAGCCGTACGCTGGCGGAGACCTCCAGGACCGCCGCCTCGTCCACGAGCGCCACACGCGGTGTGAAGTGCAGCGACCACCAGCCGATCGCATTTTGCTGGCCAGGGGGAACCGGTGCCATGGGGTGGAACGATCGCTCAGCTGAGGGCGCGTCTCCTCTGCCTACACAGCCAGCTTTGTAGAGGGCTCACGGAGAGCCAAGCACAAGCTATTCAACTATGCGGCGCCTGCGCGACTCTAGGGATGGCATACACACAGGTGTCGTGAATCATGAGGTTCCCTTAAGCCGCCTGGCGACAACGCATGTAGGGAGAACATAATGAGCAAGGTGTTGCTGATTGTAACTCACCACGCAGTGAAAGTGGGCCCAGCGTTCTATGCGGAGAAGATGGCAATGGACACCAACAACAAGTGGGAGTTCAGCTCGCTCATTAAAACGTTCACTCCGTTAGAGGAGATGGATGAGGGGCGGAACGTACGGGTCGCACCAGTCCGGGGCCAGGTCGATGGCCGTTCGGTAGGCTGCGGCCGCTTGCTCCCTGTGGGCGCTCTCTTCGAGCACGAGCGCGTCGTTGAAGGCGTCCTGGGCGTACTCGGCCTCGGCGTGAGCTGTCATCGCCGGCGTGCGCCGCCGCTCGAGAAGGCTGATGGCCGCGCCGGCGCTAGGATGCAGATCGAAGTCGATCAGCATCTGGCCCGACTCGGCGTGCCACTTGGATGTGCCGTCTCGCACCGCGACTTCCTTGCCGTCGGCGCTGATCCGCACAGCGGTAAGCGGCAGATCGGGCGGCAGCGTCGCGCGCAGCCGCTCGAGCGCCTTCACGATCTTGCCGGCCGGGATGTTCTGCTGCTGCAGGTCGTGCGCCGCGCGCAGCACGACCATGTCCTGGAAGGTGAACAGCAGCTCCTCGCTCTCGCCTTTGCAGGGCGACACGAAGCCGCTGGCCATCAAACGGTCGATGACCTTCCTGGAGAGCCGCAGCATCGACTGGATGCTCCGCAGCGTGTACGTCTGCACGACCCCTCCCCGAACAGCCTCGATCATCGTCCTCTGGATAGCTGACTACTTCTTGCCGCTCCTGCGCTTAGCCGCCGTCTGCGACGCCAACTCGGCCGGCTGCGCCACCCGACGAGAGCGCTTGGCTGCCTTTGCGGTCAGCTCGCCGCCTTCTGCGTCGGTCGCCTCGGATTGTGCCGCGGCACGCTCACCTTCAGGCCGTCCAACATCACCTACTGGCGCGCCGCGTGGTGGAACCCGCAGCACAGACTCTGTAAGGCTCACCGTGGTGACGCTTGGTGGATCGCCACGCCCACCCTCGTGCGCTATCGCAACATGCGCAAGCTGGTCGCAATCATCAGGCAGCGTTTGCAACAGCCGACGCTGCGGCGAAGACGCCAGGACGCCGGGCTCTATCCGTATTTGACGACCTTGTCTGTCGGCTCACCGATACCTCAATTTCTGGGTACTAGCGCATTTCATAGAGCTGGCTAGCAGACTTTGTGGACCTCAACAACAGCGTCGAGGCGTCGCTGGTCACCGCTCACGCCGACGGCATCGTGACCGCCAACCGGGCGGCCAGTTGCCGGACTCGGGCGTCTACAGCATGTGCTTGATGTCCGACGCCGCTGTGGGGTAGGCGAACAGGGCCGACTTCAGCGCTTGGGCCGTGAGTCCGTGCCGAATCGCCAGCGCGAACAGATTGATCGTCTCATCGGCGTGGGGTCCGGCGAGGTGGGCGCCGAGCAGCTGATCGCTACTTTCCTCGACCAGTGTCTTGAAGGCATAGACACGCTCGCTCACCCGCCTCGCCGTGTACCAGCTCCCCGCCTCGGCGTGGCGGATCTGGAAACGCAAGCCCTGTCGCCGCGCCTGTTCCTCGCCCATGCCCACTGCCGCGATCGGCGGCAAGGTGAACGCCACGCTGGGCACGCCGCGATAGTCCGGCGTGCGAGGATCGTCGCCATGCAGCAGGTTGTGCACAATGATTTCTGCATCCAGGCTGGCGACCGGCGTCAGCGGTGGCCCATGCTGTGCCGCATCGCCAGCCGCGCACACGGCGGGGTTGGACTTGCTGCGCAGGTGCTCGTCGAGCACCAGGCGGCCGTCGTGCAGTGCGATGTTTGCGCCCGCGGGGTTGAGTGCGGCCAAGTCAGGCTGGCGGCCGGCGGCGTGTACCACCAGATCCGCCTCGAACGAGACGCTCTCGCTGCCGCGGCTCGCGTGCACCACGAAGCTGTCACCGTTCTTGTCCACCGCGTTGACCTGGGTCTGCACATGCACCGCGATGCCCATCTGGGTCATGTGCCGCGTCAGCAGGCCGACCAGGTCGGGGTCGAAGTGCTTGAGCATTCTCTCGCCATGCTGCAGCACGGTGACTTCTGCGCCGGCGCGGCAAGCCAGATGCGAGAACTCCGCCGCGATGTACCCGCCGCCCACGAAGATGATGCGCCGGGGCAGGAAGGGCAGCGACATGAACTCTTCGCTGGTCCTCAGGAACTGCTCGCCGGGAATCCCTAGCTTCATGGGCTCGGCGCCGATCGCCAGCACCGCATGGCGGGCGCGCAAGGTGCGGTGCTCTACCACGACGCGAAGGCTGCCGACGAAGCGTGCGCGCCCACGCAGCATCTCCACGCCGGCCTTGCGCAGATGTTCCTCGGTGCGATCGGGCACCGGGTCGGTGAAGCCGCGCTTGAAGGCCATCAACGCCGGCCAGTCGATGCCCAGGTGCCCGCTCACGCCCTGGCTCTGCAGCCGGCTCGCGAGGTCCACAGCTTGCGCGCCGGCCAGCAACACCTTCTTCGGATCGCAGCCACGCAACGCGCAGGTGCCGCCGAGCGGCCGGAAATCCGCCAGTGCCACCTTCCAGCCCGCCTGGCTGACGGTGGTTGCCACGGTCGTTGCTGCAGTGCCGCTGCCGATCACCACGAGGTCAAACGCATCCATTCCATCAACCTCCTTTCCTGAAGGCCGGGTACTGGGTCATCCCGCCATCGACGAACAGCGTTGCACCCACCACGTAGTCGGCATCGTCGGAAGCCAGCCACACGGCTGCCTTGGCCGCGTCTTCCGGCTCGCCGACGCGGCCGTACGGCACCAGTTCCAGCAGCGCATCCTCGGCCGGCGCGTCCTGCCACGCCGGCATGTTGATGGCCGTCTTGATCGCTCCCGGCGCAATCGCGTTGACGCGTATGCCTTCGGGCGCCAGTTCCTGCGCGAGCGTGCGCATCAGCAGCTTCAGACCGCCCTTGGCCGCCGCGTAGTTCGCGTGGCCGGCCCAGGGGATCTCCTGATGCACGGAGCTGATGAAGATCAGCGCGCCGAGGCTGCGCGTGCGCTGCGCCGGCCGAGGCTGGCGGCGGAACTGCCGCACCGCTTGTTGGGCGCAGAGAAAAGCGCCGGTGAGGTTCACGTCGATCACTCGCTGCCATTGCTCCAGGCTCATCTCTGCGAAAGGTGCGTCACGCTGGATGCCGGCATTCATCACGGCGATGTCCAGCCCGCCCAAGCGCTGCACTGCAGCCGAGAAGAGCGTCGCGCAGTCCTCGGGCCGGGCCACGTCGCCCTGGACCGCGATGGCATCGATGCCCAGGCGCCGAATCTCCTCGGCGGCCTGCTCGGCAGGCGCCCGGTGGTGCGAGTAGTTCAAGGCGACCGATGCGCCGGCATGTCCGAAAGCGAGCGCGATGGCACGGCCAATGCCGGAGCTCGACCCGGTCACCAGGGCGCGCCGACCTTGAAGGACGTTCGTGGACGTGGTCATGGCGCTCCTTTCGACGTTCGCGCCTCAGGCGCCTGCTCGGCGTGCACAGTTGGGGCGCGCACGTCCAAGGAAGGTCGGTGTCACGGCTGCGCATGGCGAACTGGTGATGTTCCTGCATGCCGACCCGCATGCGCGTACCGCTTCTTCTAGGGGACCGCTGGGGCTCCTTGTCATGGCTGGCTCTGGGCCAGTTCCCTGGCGCGAGGGGGATCGGGCAGCCGCTGGGTGCGGGAGCCGCCGGGCGACGCGCTGATTCCTCCTCGAGGTCTGACGCACCTGCCGGGAATTGCGTGCACCGGGCGATGTCCTCGGCATGGCTCAGTGCGGGAGATCAGTTGGCTTCAGTCCAGCAAGCGCCGGTCCGTTGATGACGTGACCGGTGCGATCGAAGCGCGACCCATGACACGGGCAATCCCAGCTCTTTTCGGTGCCATTCCAACTCGACGATGCAGCCCAGATGCGGGCAAGTCGCATCGAACGCACATGCCTTGCCTTGCTCGTCTCGATAGACCGCGATCTTCCTGAGATGGTGGCGGATCACGGCACCTTCGTCAGAGGCGATCTCGTCGATTCGCTTCACGTCGCCGGGGGTTACCCAATTTGCATACTGCGCGGCGACATTGACGTTCTCCTTGGCGAACTCGCCGGCGGCGCCCAGCGATTTGCGAGACGGGTCGTACACCTTTCGCCACGCGTTGTCCCGGCCGAGGATCAAGTCCGGGATCAGCATGCCGGCGATCGTTCCATGGGTCATGCCGTTGCCCGAGTCGCCACTGGCGATGTAGACGTGGTTGTCGCCCGGGTTGCGGCCGATGAAGGCCAGGCTGTCGACCGGCTCCATGACCTGGCCGGACCATCGATATACCGCGTTGCCGATCGTGGGGAAGCGCTGCGACGCCCATGCCTCCAATCGTTGGAAACGTGCCGCCGCGTCGTTCGCCTGGCCGGTCTTGTGATCTTCGCCGCCGACAATCAGCAGGTCATGCTCGGCGCCGAGTTCGCCGGCGATGCGCACGTAGTGGTACGGATCCAGCGTGTCCCAGTACTGCACCCGTGGCACCGATCCCTTTGCCACGCGCATGCCGACCACGAACGTCCGGTAAGGCGCCTGCTTGGTATGGATGACGAACCGGTTGTTGACCGGCGTGTTCGTGGCCACCACGGTGGCGGCCGCGGAGATCGTGTAGCCGCTGTCCGTGCTGACTCGGGTCGGATGGCCGTCCTGGATGTCCACGACATGGGTCGCGCCATGGATACGCCCGCCATGCGAGAGGACGGCTTTGGCCAGGCCTTTGAGATAGACGAGCGGGTGAATTTGCGCCTGCCGCGGGAAACGCAGCGCCGGGCCGAGAGGCATGGTGCTGCCTGGCGGCGCGTCGACATGATCCACGTCAGCGAGACCTGCCCGCTGAGCCGCCTCGAGTTCCTCGCCGAGCTCCCTTGGATCTGCCTCCGCGGGCGCGAACAGGTATCCGTCGACGCGCCGGAAGTCGCACTCGATGTTCTCGAGGGTCACGATCGCCTCGATGAGGTCGATTGCCGCGGTGTGGCTCTGCGCCACAAGGCGGCTGACTTCCTTGCCGTGTCGGCGTTCAACATGGTGGTAGCGATCGTCGAACGCGTTGGACAGGTGCGATGTCGTGCGCCCGGTCTCCCCGCTGCCGATTGCGCCATCGTCCAGGACGATCACCAACTTGCCTTCACGCGCGAGCAGGTAGGAGACGCTCAATCCGGCGATGCCAGCACCGACGATGCACACGTCGGCCGATGCATCAGCTGTCAGCGCCGCATATCGCGGCACGGGCAGTTCCATCCAGAACGAGGTGGTGCAGCCAGAGTCGCTGGGCATGGCGTCTCCTACGTTTGCCTTGGTCAATGTACGGGCTGCAATACGACGCAGCTGTCCGTCGGAAGGCCGTCTCCTTCATGCGAGACGCCGACTAGCAGCCCGCGTTCTGCGTCATAGCGACTTGAGGTGTTGTCCGATGGCCACCGACGCTACGTGCCTCGTGCGCCGGCCGGCGCCGAGTTGCTTGGCGTGGTAGAGCGCGGCATGCAGATCGGCGCGCTGGCACGGCTTCCTGACGGCTCCTTCTTGCAGGTGAACGGCGACGTGATGCAGCCGCTCAATCGCAGCCAGGTCGAAAACGCTTTGCGTCGCACCGCGCGCCCCGTCCGGCGCAGCGCTGCACAGCCAGATCACGGACTGGAAGAACCAGTTGCTCGAGCGCGCGGCTAGCGTGTTCGGCGCCGAGGTGCTGAACGAGCCGGCGGTCGACCTGAAGTCGCTGCACGCCAAGATCGGACAGCTCGCGCTGGAGAACGATTTTTTGTCCGGCGCGCTCACCAAGGCGGGACTGTTGAGCGCAAAGCGATGATCGACCGCAACCACGAACTTCCCGTGAAGCGCCAGGCCGAGCTGGTGAGCATCAGCCGCGGCAGCGTGTACTACCCGCCCAAGCCGGTGAGCGAGGCCGATCTGGCGCTGACGCGCGTGATTGACGAGCTGCACCTGGAGCATCCGTTCGCGGGCGCGCGCATG
>CBINBY010000074.1:0-24265 GCA_966248995.1 uncultured Burkholderiales bacterium
GAAGGGCTGCGAGAGCGCCTCGCGCGCCACCATGCGTTCAGGCACCAGCGCCAGGTTGGGCAAGGCGGTGTCGATGCGCAGCAGCCGACCGCGCTGGTCGAGCACGTTCAGGAAGTCGAGGCGGGATGCGAGCGCATCAATCCCTCCCGTGCCGGGCCATGGTGCGATGGACATTGTTGTTCTCTCCCTCGGTGCATCTGGAATCGTGGCCGGGGATTGTGGCGCCACGAAACGCACTTTCAGGTGAGGGGCGCACAGCCCGCGCCGGATCGAGACCCCGCGAATGTGGGGCGCTCAGCCGTGCCTCTACAGGACGTAGGTGCGCTTCCCCCGACCGACATGGCGCCCGCACTCCGCTCCGATCGGACGGACCAGGGGCGCTGACTTGCGCGACGAGTCGCTAAACCCACCGCCACGTTCGCAGATGTATTGCTCGTAGCGCGGCGGGCAAGCTGCTCCGCCGACTGGAATGCATCTGGCGTGCCGTAGCGCGCGCGCCTCGAAAAAGGAGAAGACATGGTTGCGATCGTCGGCGGCAATGCCCTGGGCTTGAATCTTGGTTCCTTGTCCACGCTCGGGCAGCGCGGTGCATATGGTTCGGCCCTCACGGGCCGCAATGCGGAACAGGCGTACGTGAATGCCGCCACGGGCAATCTCGTGCTGCAGGATCGCGACGAGATGCTGCGGGGGCAGGGGCTGTCGGTCGAGTCGCTGCGCACCTATAACAGCCTGGGCAGCTTCGCCGACGACAACGGCGACAACTGGACGCAGGGCATGCCGCAGCTGCGCCTGTTTGGCACGGCCAATGCCGCCGGCAGCAGTATGGTGCGCACTGACCGCGATGGCTCACAGGCCACCTACACCTTCGACGCGACGCTGGGGCAGTACGTCAGCACCGAGGGCAGCGGCGCGCACGACCGCATCTCAATCACGGCGAACGCGTGGGTCCGTACCGATGGCGATACCGGCGTGCAGGAAGACTACGCGCAGGGCAGCGGCCGCCTGGTGTCGATGCGCGATCCCTCAGGGAACACGGTGACCTACGCCTACGACAGCGCGAGCGGCCTGCTGCGCAGCGCCACCAAGAGCGACGGCGAGGCGACCTACTACGACTACGTCGGCAACAACCTGAGCCAGGTCCGCAGCACCTACGCGAAGGACGGCGCCACGCAGACGCTCACCCGTACCCGCTATGGCTACGACACCAGCAACCGCCTCACGAGCGTGACCGTCGACCTCACGCCGGAAGACAACGCCATCGCCGATGGCAAGACCTACGTCACCACCTACACCTACGACGGGACGAGCAAGCGCATCGCGAGCGTGACGCAAAGCGACGGCAGCCGCCTGACGTTCGCGTATCAACCGTTCGGCGCCGACCATCGCGTGTCGTCGATCACCGATGCGCTGGGGCAGGTGACGCGCTTCGAGTACGACATCGAGGCGCGGCGTACCACGGTGGTCGATCCGCTGGGCTTGCGCACGCGGTATGACTACAGCGCCACGGGTCAGCTGGTGCGCGTGGCATCGGTGTCGGGCAGCGCGGTGCTGCAGTCGGTGGGCTTTGCGTACAACGAGGCCGGCGACGTGACCGGCGTGACCGACGGACTCGGCCGCACGGTCACGTTCGAGTACGACGCCAGCGGAAACCAGCTGCTGCAGCGCGATGCGGCCGGCAACACCGTCACGCGCACGTTCGATGCGCGCAACCAGGTGCTCACCGAGACCGTGTACGCCGTGCCCGATGCGGACGGCGCTGGCGCGGCGCAGCCATCGGCTCCCCAGACCACGCGCTATGTGTACGACACCTCGGGGCGCAGGCAGCTGCGTTTCGTGCTGTCGCCTGAAGGCCGGGTGACGGAGCATGTGTACGACGTAAAGGGCCTGCGCACGGCCACGCTGAGCTACGTGCAGGGGGTGTACGGCGTGAGCGCGCTGGCCGCCACCGCCGCGCCCACGTTGACGCAGATGACGAGCTGGGTGTCCGCGCAGAACCGCTCGCGCCTGCAGCGCGTGGACCTGAGCTACGACGCACGTGGCCAGCTGCAAACCACCACGACATATGCCAACACCACTTCCGCGGGCGTCGGCCTGAACGACGGGGCGCAGTCGGTCACGCGCTACGTCTACGACCAGGCTGGCCTGCTGCTGCAGACCGTGTCGCCCACGCAGGGCACGACCCAGTACACCTACGACGGGCTCGGCCGCGTGCTCACGAGCACCGATGCCCTCGGGCAGGTCACCGTGACGAGCCACGACGACGCGGGCAACCGCATGCGGATCGCGCTCGCCAGCGGCCTGGTCACCACGCAGACCTACGACCGCGCCGGCCGCCTGGTGGCCGTGCAGCAGACCGACGCAGCCTCGCGCCAGCTGGGCCAGACGCAGTACTTCTACGATGCGGACAACCGCCTGCGCATGACGCAGGACCCGACCGGTGTGCGGCACTGGATGCTGTACGACGATGCCGGCCGCAAGGTGGCCGACATCGACGGCAACGGCAGCCTCATCGAGCTCGTCTACAACGCCAACGGGCAGGTCACGCAGCAGATCGAGTACGCCACGGCGGTGGATGTGTCCGGGCTGGTCGATACCGCGGGACAGCCGCTCGATGTGGCGCTCGCCGCGATCCGGCCGCCGGCGAACGCGGCCGACCGCCGCGCGTGGAACGCCTATGACGCTGCAGGCCGCCTGGTGAAGACGGTCGATGGCGAAGGCGGGGTGACGCAGACCACCTACGACGGCGCGTCGCGTGTGGTGCAGGTCACCCGGTACGCCGCGAAGATCAACACCGCGGCGCTGGGCGCCGCGCCCACGCCGGAGGCCATCGCTCCCGCGGCCGACCCTGCGGCGGACCGCACGACGCGCAACCTCTACGACCAGGACGGCCGGCTCGTGGGCGAGCTGGACGCCGAGGGCTACCTCACCGAGCACCAGTACGACGCGGCCGGGCGCCGCACGGTGACCCTGGGCTATGCCACGGCCACCAGCGCGGCCCTGCGTGCCGATGGCACGCTCGCGCAGCTCAGGCCCGCCACCAGCACGGACGACATCCGCACCGTGACGCTCTACGACGGCAAGGGCCAGGTCGTCGGCGTGGTGGACGGCCAGAACATCCTCACCGAGCGTGTGTACGACGCCAGCGGCAACCTGGTCCGCCAGGTGCGTTATCACCCGGCGTTCACCACGACGGTGGCGTCCACCTCGACGCTGGCCGCCATCCGCCCGCAGCCAGGCACCGGCCGCGAGCAGCAGGTCAAGAGCTGGGTGTACGACACGCTGAACCGCGTCACGCAGATGACGGATGTGGACGGCACGGTCACCGACTTCGCGTACGACAAAGCCGGCAACCTCGTCACCACGACGCGCGCCGTGGGCCAGGCCGAGGTGCGCTCCGTCAATGCGCGCTACGACCTGCAAGGCCGCCTGATCGGCGAGCTCAGCGCCGAAGGCGGCGCGCTGCTCACGGGCGGCCAGACGCAGGCGCAGATCGACGCCATCTGGGCGCAATACGGCATCGCGCACACCTACGACGCGGCCGGCCGGCGCACCAGCACCACCGACCAGAACGGCCTGAAGACACTGTTCTTCTACAACGCCGACGGCCGCCTGACGCACACGGTCAACCCACTGGGAGAGGTGCAGGAACACCGCTACGACTCGCTGGGCCAGCTCGAATCGACAGTGCGCTACAACAAGCGCATCACGATGGCCGGGCTCGCCGGCGGACTTGCCGGCAGCGCGATCAGCAACGCCATCGCGGCGGTGGTCGATGCCGCCCGGGACAGCCGGGTCTCCTACACCTACGACCGCACCGGCGGGCTGGCATCGCGCACCGAGGCCCTCACCCGCGGCACCAGCGCGGTGACCCGCTACGCCTACGACGCCTTCGGCGGCGAAACCTCGCGCATCACCGACCTGGGCGGCGGCGTCACCCGCACCGACACCACCACGTGGGATCGCCGTGGCCTGCGCATCGGCACCGTCAGTGATGCGGGCGGCCTGGCCGCCACCACGGGCGCGACCTACGACGCATTCGGCCGCCAGATCACGACGACCGACGCCAACGGCCGTGTGCGCAGCCAGCGCTACGACCGCCTGGGCCGCGTAGTGCAAACCACCGACGCCAACGGCCGCACGCGAAGCACCACCTACGACGCGTTCGACCGCGTGCTCACGCAGACCGATGCGCTGGGCCAGATCACCCGCTACGCGCACGACACCGCCGCGCGCAGCACCACGGTGACCACGCCCGAAGGCGTGACCGTGACGACGGTGCGCAACCGCCACGGCCAGACGCTCAGCATCCGCGACGGCAAGGGACAGGTCACCAGCTACACCTACGACCGCGACGGCCGCCTCACCGGCACCACCACGCCGCTGACGAGCACGAGCCAGGCCTATGACCGCGCGGGCCGCCTGATCGAGACCACCGATGCGCGTGGCGTGAAGGTGGCCTACGGCTACGACAACGCCAGCCGCGTGCTCCGGCGCGAGGTGGACCCCGGCGGCCTCGCGCTCGTGACGACCTACGAGTACGACGCGCAGGGCCGCCAGGTGCGGGAGACCGATCCCCAGCGCGTCGTCACCCTCACGGAGTTCGACCGGGCCGGCCGCGTGGTCGCGCAAACGGTGGACGAGGGGGGCCTCAACCTGCGCACCGCCTACGCGCTGGACGCGACCGGCAACGTGCTCACGGTGACCAGCCCGCGCGGCACCGTCACCGAGTACGCCTACGACAAGCTGGGCCGCCGCGAACGCGAG
This sequence comes from uncultured Burkholderiales bacterium, assembly GCA_966248995.1. GTDB lineage: Bacteria > Pseudomonadota > Gammaproteobacteria > Burkholderiales > Burkholderiaceae_C > Albitalea. The sequence continues at coordinate 4,765 of CBINBY010000074.1, forward strand.
AGCGTGAATCTGGGCCAGACGCAGCTCGTCACGCGCTACCGCTACGACGCGCAAGGCAATGTCGTGGCCCGCACTGCCGCCAACGGGGGGGTCACCCGCTACACCTACGACGGCGAGAACCGGTTGCAGTTCACCGTGGACGCAATGGGCAACACCACGCGCCGCGAGTACGACGCCGAAGGCCGCATCACCCGCACGACGGGCTATGCGCAGCCCATCTCCCTCGCGCAGCTGCCGCAAACGCCCAGCAGCGACCAGGTGCTCGCGCTCGTGGTCGCCGCGCCCGGCCGAGATGCCGTGGAGGCGAACCGTTACGACCGCGACGGCCGGCTGCGCTACACGGTGGACGGCACGGGCGCGGTGACCGAGTTCCGGTACGACGCCAATGGCAACGTGGTCGAGCGCATCGCCTACGCCAAGGTCATCAACCTTGCGGGCTGGAACGGCAGCACCAACCCCCCGGTCAGCGCCGATCCCGCGCGCGATTTGCGGACGCGCATCGTCTACGACGCGCTGAACCGCGCCACGCACGAGGCCGACGCCCTGGGTGCGGTGACCGAGCGCGAGTACGACGGCAACGGCAACGTGGTTCGCCTGATCCAGCACGCCACGACCGTGGCCGCGGACGCGAGCCCGAGCACGGTGACCGCCAGCGCCGACGACCGCGTGACCGTGTTCCGCTATGACCGCGCCAATCGCGAAACCTGGCGCGCCGATGCCGCGGGCGCGGTGACGCGCAGCGAGTACGACCCGGACGGCAACCTCGTACGCAGCACGCGCTTTGCCTCGACCATCACGCCCGGCAGCGAGCCCTCCAGCGTGAAGGCGCAAGACGGCGCCGATCGTGTCACTCGCCACGTGTACGACCGCGCCGGCCGGCGCACGCACGCCGTCGATGCACTGAACTACGTGACCCGCTGGGTGTATGACCGTGACGGCAACGTCGAGTCCACCACCCGCTACGCGACGGCCATCGAGGCCGGCAAGGACGCCACTTCGGTCGCCTCGCTGCCCACGCTGGACCAGACCGACACCTACGTGCGCGATGCCGCCGGCCGCGTGCTCTCGCATACCGATGCGATGGGCTACACCGAGTCGACCACCTACGACGCGCTCGGCCACAAGCTCACCTACACCAACGCCAAGGGCAGCGTCTGGACCTACGAGTACGACGCGGCCGGGCGCATGACCGTGGAAACCTCGCCCGGCGTGGCGGTCACGGCCGTGAATCAGTCCGGGGGCGCCTTGACCCAGGGCGAGATCGTGGAAGCGTCCATCGTCACGCGCTTCGAGTACGACGCGCTGGGCAACCTCACGAGCCGCACCGAGGCGGCGGGCCGGGCCGAGCAGCGCCAGACGCTGTACGGGTACGACGCCCGCGGCCGCCAGGTGAGCGTGACGTATCCCGCGGTCGGCGTGTACAGCGAGGCGGTCACCGCACTGGCCGCCAATGGCCTGTCCGCCGCGGCCACGCGCGCGGAGCAGGTCCGCACCCTCAGCACGCGCACCTACTACGACCCGCTGGGCAACGCCGTGGCGAACGTGGACGTGGGCGGCGCGCCTTCGTTCAAGGCCTATGACGCGGCGGGCCGAGTGGTGTACGAGGTGGACGCGCTGGGCTACGTGACGGCCTATACGCGCAATGCCTTCGGCGAGGCCACCGGCGTGCTGCGCTACGCCGTGGCGACGACGCTGGCCAGCACGGTGCCGACGTCGGCGGCACAGGCTCCCACTGCCGCCGCGGTCGCCGCCAAGGTCAATGCGACCGGCGTGGACCACTCCGCCGACCGGCTGCTCACCACGCGTTATGACGCGCTGGGCCGTGCGGTGGAGGTCACGGAACCCGAAGCCTTCAACTACGACAGCGCCACCGGCCAGTACAGCGTGGCCGGCAAGACCACGCGCCACACGTACAACGCCTACGGCGACCTCATTCAAACCCGCGTGCTGGGCAGCAGCCCGGCGGACAGCCGGTTCTACTACGACCGGCTGGGCCGGCAGACGGCCAGCGTGGATGCGCTGGGCTACGTGACCGAACGTGCGTACGACGCGGCTGGCAATCTGGTCTCGAATACCGAGTTCAGCACCCGCGCCGAAGCCGGCAGCTGGAGCGCCACGGCCTACGCGCGGCCCACGCGCCACACCGACGACCGCGTCACCACCTACACCTACGACCAGGCCAACCGCAAGACCAGCGAGACGCGCGTGGCCGCCCGCCTGAACGAAGGCACCGGGGGCACGGCCGATCTCGTCACGCGCTACGGCTACGACGCGGTGGGCAACCTCACGCGCACCACGGATGCCACGGGCGCCAGCACCTACAGCTACTACGACGCATTGGGCCGCGTGACCGCGGTGGCCGAGCCCACGCGCCCCGGGGCAAACGGGCAGGCCCTCACGCCGTTGAGCATCTTCCTGCGTGACGCGCATGGGAACGTGGCCGTCAAGCTCGACCTTGCCAATGGCGCCGCGGCCGCGAGCGAATTCACCGGCGTGTCTCGCCTGTCCAACCCGGGCTTCGTGCTGGGTGCGGGCAGCACCGATGACCGCCGTACCGTCACGCGCTTCGACGCGCTGGGCCGCGCGGTGGAGCTCACCGACGCGCAAGGCGTGAGCCGCTACACCTCGTACGACGCGTACGGACACCTCGCGAAGAACTGGCAGTCCATCGTCACCGATGGCGTCACGCGTACGCTCTATCAGGCCTTCCAGTACGACCGCCTCGGCCGCCTGACGCACACGCTCGACCCCGCGCCGTACAGCGGTCTGAACCCCACCGGCGGCGTCACCGACACCGCGCTCGACTACGACGCCTTCGGCGACGTGGTGCGCAAGCGCGTGAACAACCAGGTGCAGGAGTTCAACGACTACGACCGCGCCGGCCGCCTGTGGCGCACCAACAGCGGCGACGGTGTCGTCAAGGTCTACCTGTACGACGTGCAGGGCCGCAACACGGCCGAGATCCGCAGCAGCGGCAGCGGGCGTGACGACATCGACCTCGCTGCGCCGCAGATGTCTCCCGCGATGGCCGCGGGGCTGTCCACCGCGCGCCGCACGGACACTACCTACGACGCGCTCGGTCGCGCCGTGGCCCGCTCGTTGCCGGAACGGCTGGAGTCGCAAGGCGGTGTGTCGGTGCACTCGAAGTTCACGACCGTGAACGTGAGCGCGGTGAGCGGCACCGTACAGAGCCGCGTGGACCTCGGCTGGAGCACGCTGGCCCGGCTGGGCACCGGCGACATCCGCGTCGAGATCGAGTACCTCACGCAGGTGGACGAGGAGCACCCGGAGGTGCTGGGCGGCTCGCAGTCGCACATCTACACCGCCGACGAGGCGTCTGCCGGTGTGAGCATGGTGTGGTCCGACCCGGCAGGCCGCCCCGTGGGCGAGATCACCAAGCTCACCGTCTGGAAGGAAGACGTGCACGGCGTGTGGCAGCGCGTGATCGACCAGAGCACGTTCGGCTTTGCCGGCAACACCGTGGAGGTGGCGCTGCCCGACGATCCCTCGACGAGCATGCGCGTGGAGATGCGCAGTGTCGGCGGCACCTGGGCCCGCTACGAGGGCACGAACTTTGGCAATGCGCTGTACTTCGATGCGAGCACGCTGGGGCTGGGACAGTACGAGTACCGCATCACCACCGACCGCGTGGTCGATGGCAAGCCGCAGTCGGTCGTCACCGCAAGCGGCACGCTGTCGCTCACCACGCCGCCGCTGGCCGACATTGCCATCCCCATCGGCTACGGCGCAGCCGGCGAGGGCGTGCTGGCCTGGCAGGCGCCGGGCAGCGGCGTGAAGCAGGCGCTGAACTACCGGCGTGCCGGCAGCCTGGATGCCTGGACGAGCTTGAGCGTCGCCAGCCGCAGCGTCACGCACGACGGGGTGGATACCTCCGTGCTGCCCTCGGGCACCTACGAGTTCGAGCTGCTGTGGACGCAGGAGGCTGCCAACCTGCCGTATGCGCACGCGACCGGCACCATGACGGTGGTGGCCGCCGTACCCACGCGCGAAGTGCCGGCGACGGGCGTGCCCAACATCACGGGCATCACCGCCACGAACACCGCCGTGAGCTGGGACACCGCCCTGGGTGCAGGGCGTGTGCTGTCCGACACCACGCGGGGTTACGTGGGCGGCTACGACGTCACGGCCTCCACGCTGAGCTGGACGCCGCCCAACGGCGGCACGGTGCGGCTCGTCGGCCGCGCCATCGGCACGAGCGACTGGGCCGAGGTGCAGGTGGCGCGGGTCGACGGTCGCGACCGCATCGACATCTCGGCCCTGGCCGGAGGTGACTACGAGTTCGTCATCACCTACACCGAAAACAACGCCGTCAGCGCCATGGGCAGCGGCCGGCTGCATGCGCCCTCGCAGCCCACGCTGGGCGGCACCGAGGCCACGCACATCACCGGCCTGAAGGCGACCGCCACCACGCTGACCTGGAATCCGCGTATCGGTGAGCCGAAGCTCGAATACCGCGCCGCCGGCTCCGACATGTGGATCGCCATTCCGGTGCGGACCATTGATGGCCTGCATGGTGTCGACTTCACCGGCGCCACGGGTCGCTACGACTTCCGCATCACTTACGCGGTGGATGGGGAGGTCACCGCATGCGGCGGCGGCACGCTCACGGTGGCCGAAGGCACGGCGCCGTCGCTGGGCAATCCGGGCGAAGGGCAGGTCGGCCCGATCGTGGCGACCAACGCCAGCCTCAGCTGGCCCGCGAAATCGGGCGTGCCGGTCTTCCAGGGTCGGCGTGTCGGCACCGAGGCGTGGGCCACGCTGCAGGTGCAGACGGCGGGCGACCGCCAGAGCGTGGACATCTCCGGTGTCGAGGCCGGGAGCTACGAGTTCCGCATCGCCTACACCGATGCGGGCAGAACCACCGCGCTGGGCGCGGGCACGCTCACCCTCCATGGCGGCGCACGCACACTGAGCGACACCACCACGTCGCAGGTCGGCGGCTTCCAGGCCAGCGCGCAGGCGCTGACATGGACCCCGCAGGCCGGCGTGGCCCGACTGGAGTACCGCCCCGTCGATTCGGGCACCTGGCTCACGGCCCCCGTCGTGACCCTGGGCAGCAAGCACGGCGTGGACATCACCGGCGTGGCCGGCACCTTCGACTTCCGCGTCATCTATGAAGACGGCGGCCGCGTCGTGGCCGTGGGGGCAGGGCGGCTGTCGGCGACAGCGGCTTCGACCACGCCGATCGCGGGCGTGGCGCAGTTCCAGGCTCGTGCGGTGGGCGCGAGCGACTGGCAGACGCTGCCCGTCACCGTGAGCGGTGCGCGAGCCAGCGTCGATGTCACCGGCGTCACGCCGGGTGAGTACGAGTTCCGCATCGCCTACACCGCCAATGGAGCGCAGGTGGCCGTGGGTACCGGCCACGCCACGTTCCACGCACCCGTGCCGGCGCAGACGCCGCCCCCCACGCTCGCCAACGCGGCGCTGCCTCGGGTCTCCGGCTACAGCGTCACCCCTTCCACGCTGCGCTGGACCGGGCTGTCCGGTACGGCGACCGTGGAATGGCGTGCCGTGGGCAGCGCCACCTGGAATGTGGCAACGGCCACCAAGGACGGCACGACCGATCGCATCGACATCAGCGGGTTGACGGCGAACCTGTACGAGTTCCGCATCAGCTATCCGGTCGAGGGCGCACAGGTGTGCGTCGGTGCGGGCAACCTCACCATCCATCCGACCACCGGCGCAGGCACGCCCACGCCCACGCTCGCCAACACCGCGTTGCCCAACGTCACGGGCTTCGCTGCGACATCCGCCGCGCTGAGCTGGACCACGGTGAACGGCGCCACCGCGCTGTTCGAGGGGCGCCTTGTCGGCAGCGACACCTGGCTGCCGCTCGGCGTGGAAGTGCTCGGCACGACCAGCCGTGTGAGCATCGACGGCCTCGCGCCGGGCGATTACGAATTCCGCGTCAGCTACAGCAACGGCCAGACGCTCGCCGCCTTCGGTGCCGGCAACCTGCGCGTGCCGGCACCGGTACGCCCGCAGCCCACGCTGGGCAGCACCACGGCATCGAACATCACCGGGCTCGAAGCCACGAGCACGCACTTGCGCTGGACCCCGGCGAGCGGCGTGCCGCGCTTCCAGTACCGCCAGGCGGGCAGCAGCGGTGAGTGGCAGACGCTGGAGGTGGACACCAGCGGCGCCAAGCACGCCGTGTTCATCGCCGGGGCGAACGGCAGCTTCGACTACCGCATCAGCTACGAGAACAACGGCGCGATCACGGCGCTGGGCACCGGCCGGCTCGACGCCACCACGCCCACGCCGACGCTTGCCAACACCACGCAGGCCAACATCACCGGCTTCACGGCCACGGCCACCACGCTGAGCTGGAACAAGGCCAGCGGCACGCCGCAGCTGCAAGGGCGTCTCGCGGGAGGCACCGGGGCCTGGGCTACCTTGACGGTGACCGCCGGCAGCACGCGCGACAGCGCCGATATTTCCATGCTGGCCGCGGGCACCTACGAGTTCCGCGTCAGCTACACGAGCGGCGGCGTGGAGACCGCGCTCGCCACCAGCACGCTCACCGTGTCCGGCGCGTCCGGGGTGAGCAACACCACGGGGTCGGCCATCACGGGCCTCACGGCCACGAGCACCAGCTTGAGCTGGAACGCGGCCTCCGGCACGGCACGCTTCGAGTACCGCACAGCGGGCACCAGCACGTGGAGCACGCTGGCGGTCAGCAGCCCGAGCGCGGGCCGGCATGGGGTGAACATCGCCGGCTTCAACGGCAGCTATGACTACCGAATCGTCTACGAGACGGGCGGCGCCATCACGGCTCTCGGCACCGGCCGGCTGGATGCGAGCACGGGCACGCCCACCCTTGCCAATACCACGCAGGCCAACATCACCGGCTTCACGGCCACGGCAACCACGCTGAGCTGGAACAAGGCCAGCGGCACGCCGCAGCTGCAAGGGCGCCTGGCGGGCAGCACCGGGGCCTGGGCCACCTTGACGGTGACGGCAGGCAGCACGCGCGACAGCGCCGACATCTCGACGCTGGCCGCGGGCACCTACGACTTCCGCGTCAGCTACACGAGCGGCGGCGTGGAGACCGCGCTCGCCACCAGCACGCTCACGGTGGCCGGGCCCTCGTCGGTGAGCGGCACCTCGGCGTCGGTCATCACCGGGGTCACGGCCAGCGGCAGCAGCATCAGCTGGAACGCAGCCTCCGGCACGGCGCGCTTCGAGTACCGCACGGCAGGTACCGGCACGTGGAGCACGCTGACGGTCGGCAGCCCGAGTGCTGGCCGCCATGGCGTGAACGTTGCCGGCTTCAACGGCAGCTACGACTACCGCATCGTCTACGAGTCGGGCGGCGTGATCACGGCCCTCGGCACCGGCCGGCTGGATGCGAGCACGGGCACGGCCACGCTCGCCAGTACCACGCAGGCCAACATCACCGGCTTCACGGCCACGGCGACCACGCTGAGCTGGAACAAGGCCAGCGGCACGCCGCAACTGCAAGGACGTTTGGCGGGCAGCACGGGAGCGTGGACCACTCTGGCAGTGACGGCAGGCAGCACGCGCGACAGCGCCGATATTTCCACGCTGGCCGCGGGTACCTACGACTTCCGCGTCAGCTACACGAGCGGCGGCGTGGAGACCGCGCTCGCCACCAGCACGCTCACGGTGCTCGGGCCCTCGTCGGTGAGCGGCACCTCGGCGTCCATCGTCACCGGAGTCACGGCCAACGGCACCAGCATCAGCTGGAACGTGTCTTCCGGCACAGCGCGCTTCGAGTACCGCACGGCGGGTACGGGCAGCGCGTGGAGCACGTTGACGGTCGGCAGCCCGAGCGCGGGCCGGCACGGCGTGAGCATCGCCGGGCTCAGTGGCAGCTACGACTACCGCATCGTCTACGAGTCGGGCGGCGTCATCACCGCTCTGGGCGCCGGCCGGCTCGATGCCACTACGCCCACGCCGACGCTCGCCAACACCACGCAGGCGAACATCACCGGCTTCACGGCCACGGCGACCGCGCTGAGCTGGAACAAGGCCAGCGGCACGCCGCAGCTGCAAGGCCGCCTGGCGGGAAGCACCGGCGCCTGGGCCACCCTGGCGGTGGTTGCCGGCAGCACGCGCGACAGCGCCGACATCTCCACGCTGGCTGCGGGCACCTACGACTTCCGCGTCAGCTACACGAGCGGCGGCGTGGAGACAGCGCTCGCCACCAGCACGCTCACGGTGGCCGGGCCGTCGTCAGTCAGCGGCACCGCGGCATCGGTCGTCACCGGGGTCACGGTCAACGGCACCAGCATCAGCTGGAACGCAGCCTCCGGCACGGCACGCTTCGAGTACCGCACGGCCGGCAGCGGCGCATGGAGCACGCTGACGGTCAGCAGCCCGAGCGCCGGCCGGCACGGCGTGAACGTGGCCGGGTTCAGCGGCAGCTACGACTACCGCATCGTCTACGAGACGGGCGGCTTCATCACCGCGCTGGGCGCCGGTCGGCTCGATGCCACCACGCCCACGCCGACGCTCGCCAACACCACGCAGCCCAACATCACCGGCATCACGGCCACGACGACCACGCTGAGCTGGAACAAGGCCAGCGGCACGCCGCAGCTGCAAGGGCGCCTACTGGGCAGCACCGGAGCCTGGGCCACCCTGACGGTGACGGCAGGCAGCACGCGCGACAGCGCCGACATCTCCACGCTGGCGGCGGGCACCTATGAGTTCCGCGTCAGCTACACGAGCGGCGGCGTGGAGACCGCGCTCGCCACGAGCACGCTCACCGTGTCCGCTCCACCCGCGGCCAGCAACCTGACGGCGGCCCACGTCGGCGGGTTCGCTGCCACGGCCACGGCACTGAGCTGGACACCCGCGGCGGGAACCGTCTTGTTCCAGTACCGCCCGAGCACCCAAACCACCTGGCTGACGGCGCCCGTGAACGTGGTCAACGGTCGTGCCACGGTCGACATCACCGGGGTTGTGGGCACCTATGACTTCCGCGTCAGCTACTCCCAGAACGGGCTGATCACGGCCCTGGGCACCGGTCGCCTCAGCGCCCCGGGCAGCGGCGCGACGCCCACGTTGTCGAACACCACCCAGGCGCACGTGACCGGGGTGACGGCTACCGTGACTACCCTGAGCTGGAACAAGGCCGCGGGCACGCCGCAGCTGCAAGGCCGTTTGGCGGGCAGCGGCGCCGCATGGAGCACGCTGACGGTGACCGCCGGCAGTACACGCGACAGCGCCGACATCTCCACGCTCGCCGCAGGCAACTACGAGTTCCGCATCACCTACACCACGGGCAGCGAAGTCACCGCGATCGGCACGGGCAACCTGCAGGTATCGGCACCGCCCACGGTGGGCAGCACGACGGCGTCCAACGTCACCGGCTACTCGGCGACCGCCGGAGAGCTGAGCTGGACGCCGCTGGCCGGCACGGTCGCCTTCCAGTACTGGGATACCGCCACCAACAGCTGGCAGCCGCTCACGGTCAGCACCGTCAACGGTCGCCACAGCGTGGACGTGCGCGGCGTGGTGGGCACCTACAACTTCCGCATCACCTATACGCAGAACGGCCTGCTCACCGGCCTGGGCGGCGGCACCTTCACCGCTGCCGCGGGTAGCGCCACGCTGAGCAACACCGCGCAGGCCGACGTGACCGGCATCAGCCTGAACGCCGGCACCCTGAGCTGGAACAAGGCCGCGGGCACCGCGCAGTTGCAAGGTCGGGTCGCGGGTAGCGGCGCGGCATGGAGCACGCTGACGGTGACCGCCGGCAGCACGCGTGACAGCGCCGATGTGTCCACGCTGGCCGCGGGCAACTACGAGTTCCGCGTCACCTACAGCACGGGCGGCCTCGTCACCGCGCTGGGCACGGGCAACCTGCAGGTGTCCGCGCCGCCGACCTTGGGCAGCACGACCGCAAGCAACGTCACCGGCTACTCGGCGACATCCGGTGCGCTGAGCTGGACGCCGCTGGCCGGTACGGTGGGCTTCCAGTACCTGGACACCGCCACCAACACCTGGCAGCCGTTCACGGTCAGCACCGTCAACGGTCGCCATAGCGTGGACGTGCGCGGTGTGACGGGCACCTACAACTTCCGCATCACCTACACGCAGAACGGCCTGCTCACCGGCCTGGGCAACGGCACCTTCACTGCGGCAGCCACCAGCGCCACGCTGAGCAACACCGCACAGGCCGACGTGACCGGCATCAGCCTGAACACCGGCACGCTGAGCTGGAACAAGGCGGCCGGCACGGCCCAGCTGCAAGGCCGCGTGGCCGGCAGCGGCGCGGCGTGGAGCACGCTGACGGTGATCTCCGGCAGCACGCGCGACAGCGCCGACGTGTCCACGCTGGCCGCGGGCAACTACGAGTTCCGCATCACCTACACCACGGGCAGCGACATCACCGCGCTGGGCACGGGAACCCTGCAGGTATCGGCACTGCCCACGGTGGGCAGCGCCACTGCGTCCAACGTCACCGGCTACTCGGCGACGGCAGACACGCTGAGCTGGACGCCGCTGGCCGGCACGGTGGCCTTCCAGTACCTGGACGGCGCCACCAACACCTGGCAGCCGCTCACGGTCAGCACCGTCAACGGCCGCCACAGCGTGGACGTGCGCGGCGTGGCGGGCACCTACAACTTCCGCATCACCTACACGCAGAACGGCCTGCTCACCGGCCTGGGCAGCGGCACCTACACCGGGGGCGCCGTCAGCACCACGCTCGCCAACACCGCGCAGGCCGACGTGACCGGCATCAGCGTGAGTGGCGGCACCCTGAGCTGGAACAAGGCGGCCGGCACGGCGCAGCTGCAAGGCCGTGTGGCTGGCAGCGGCGCGGCATGGACCACGCTGCCGGTCACGGCCGGCAGCACGCGCGACAGCGCCGATGTGTCCACGCTCGCCGCGGGCAACTACGAGTTCCGGATCACCTACACCACGGGCGGCCTCGTCACCGCGCTGGGTACGGGCAACCTGCAGGTGTCGGCGCCGCCCACGGTGGGCAGCGCGACCGCGTCCAACGTTACCGGCTACTCGGCGACGCCGGATACGCTGAGCTGGACGCCGCTGGCCGGCACGGTCGGATTCCAGTACCTGGACACCGCCACCAACAGCTGGCAGCCGCTCACGGTGAGTACCGTCAACGGCCGCCACAGCGTGGACGTGCGCGGCGTGGCGGGGACCTACAACTTCCGCATCACCTATACGCAGAACGGCCTGCTCACCGGCCTGGGCGGCGGAACCTACACCTCGGGCGCGGGCAGCACGCCCACCCTGAACAACACCACGCAAGCCGACGTGACTGGCATCAGCCTGAACGCCGGCACCCTGAGCTGGAACAAGGCCGCTGGCACGGCGCAGCTGCAAGGGCGGGTGGCCGGCAGCGGTGCAGCCTGGACCACGCTGCCGGTCACGGCCGGCAGCACGCGCGACAGCGCCGATGTGTCCACGCTCGCCGCGGGCAACTACGAGTTCCGCATCACCTACACCACCGGCAGCCTCGTCACCGCGCTGGGCACGGGCAACCTGCAGGTGTCTGCGCCGCCGACGGTGGGCAGCACCACCGCAAGCAACGTGACCGGCTACGCGGCGACAACCGGCGCGCTGAGCTGGGCACCGCTGGCCGGCACGGTGGGCTTCCAGTACCTGGACAGCGCCACCAACACCTGGCAGCCGCTCACCGTCAGCACCGTCAACGGCCGCCACAGCGTGGACGTGCGCGGCGTGGCAGGCACCTACAGCTTCCGCATCACCTACACCCAGAACGGCCTGCTCACCGGCCTGGGCAGCGGCACCTTCACGGCGGCCGCGGGCAGCGCCACGCTGAGCAACACCGCGCAGGCCGATGTCACCGGCATCACCGCCACGGCCACCCGCCTGAGCTGGACCATGCCGGCCTCCGGCACGGTGCGGGTGGAACGCCGCATGGCGGGTGCCACCGCCTGGGAGACGATGACGGCCACCGTGGCCGATGGCCGGCACGGCGTGGACATCGCCGCGTTCGGCACGGGCGACCATGAGTTCCGCATCGTCTACAGCGAGGGATCGCTCGTCACCGCGATGGCGCTCGCGCGCCTCACGGTGCACCCCGCCACCGCGACGCCCAGCCCCACGCTCAATGCCGTGAACGCGCCACAGCTCGCGGGCTACAGCGCCACGACGAGCGAACTCAGCTGGACCGCGGTGAGCGGCACCCCGGTGTTCGAAGGCCGCATCGTCGGCACGACGGCATGGGCCGTCCTGCCGGTGACCACGAGCAACGGCCGCGGCCGCGTGGACCTCACCGGCGTGGCCCCGGGCCTGTACGAGTTCCGACTGATCTATCGCTCGGGATCGGCCATCGTGGCACGCGGCGCGGGCAACCTCACGGTGTACGCGCCGACCATGGGCACGACCCCCGCGCCGACGCTCAGCAACACCACCACCGCCAATGTGGCGAGCTACGCGATCACGCCCACCCAGCTCAGCTGGGCACGCCCGGCCGGCACTGCCCGCTTCGAAAGCCGGCTTGCCGGGAGCGCCGACTGGACCGTGATGCCCGTGACCACCGCCAACGGCCGCGATGGCATCAGCCTCGCCGGCCTGGCACCGGGACGCTACGAGTTCCGCGTGGCCTACACCGTCAACGGCGCGGTCGCCACGCTCGGCTCCGGCGTGGTCACCGTCTACGCCCACGAACCGGCCCACACGCCGCCGCCCACGGTCGTCATCGACACCCCGCCGTACACGCCGGCCTACACCCTGCCGGGCACCGCGGGGTCGTACGCCAGTGCCACCGTCCACGGCAACCCCTATGCGGTGAGCCTGAGCGGATCGAACCAGGCGTACATCCTCACGCAGACGGCAGGGGCCGGCAGCGACAGCGCCTGGCTGCGCCCGCGCATCGAGCAGACGCTCGACCGCTGGGGCAACGTGCTCGAAACCAACGACCCGCGCAACCTCGCGTGGAAAACCACCTACCGCTACAACGTCAACAACCAGCTCATCTTCCAGCAGCGGCCTTCCAGCACCGGCGGCGCGGGCGGCCCGGTGACCAAGATCAGCTATGACGCGCTCGGCCGCCAGGTCGCCGTGCGTGACGCGCTGGGCAATGTGAACGGGCAGGTCTACGACGCCGGCGGCCATCTCGTGGAGGAGCACCACGCTGACGGCGGCGTGATCAAGCACCGCTACAACGCCTTCGGCGAGAAGGTGGAAACGGTGGACGCGCTGGGCAACGCCGCGGGCGCCACGGCCGAGGTGCGCGAGGGCCACACCACCCGCTACGCCTACGACAAGCTGAGTCGCCTCACGAGCGTCGACCGCGGCGAGGTCAACGTCTACGCCATGACGCAGGACGCGAACCTGGGTCTGCACCTCAGCGCGCCCAACCCGCGACGCATTGTCGAGACATACGCCTACGACGAGGCAGGCCGCAAGGTTACCCAGACCAATGGCGATGGCGAGGTCACCCGGTACCGCTACGACCTGGCCGGCCACGTGATCCAGACGCGCAAGCCGCTGGGCGGCACCACGCTCTATGGCTACAACGCCTTCGGCTACAAGGTGAAGGAGACCGACGCCAACAACCGCACCAGCACCTGGGTCACCGACTACTACGGCCGCACCACGCAGCACGTGGATCTCGGCGGCGCCACCGTCACCTACGAGTACGACAAGGCCGGTCAGCTCGTACGGCAGACCAGCACGCGCGGCCAGAACCAGCGCTTCGGGTACGACGCGGCCGGCCAGCTCGTCAAGATCGAAGACCTCGCGCTGGATCTCACCACCACCTATGCCTACGACCTGGCCGGCAACCGCGTGCTCGAGCGCACCGTGCAAAGCGGCATCGCCTTCCAGGACAACCATCTCGCCTACGACGCGCTGGGCCACCTGCGCGACGTGGCCGATGGCCGCGTGCACATGCGCTTCGACTACGACCTCAACGGCAACCGCACCTACGTGGGCACGCATGTCAACGTGCTCAGCCAGGCGGGCGACCCGAGTGCCTCCACCGCGCACGACAGCGACCGCTACTTCCAGTACGACGCGATGAACCGCCAGGTCGTGGTCGATGCCGAGAACGCGCAGGGCTCGCTCGGCAAGCAGGGCCATCGCATCACCTATGACCTCAACGGCAACCGCATCCAGGACGAGTTCTGGGGCAACCGCGTCATCACCAACGGCGGCGAGACGATCATCTCCAGCTACAACGACTCCGAGGATGCGGTTTACGTCACCGTGCCCTTCACGTACCACGCCGAGCAGGGCTACGTGGTCGAGAAGTACGGCTACGACAACCTCGGGCGCCTCACCAGCGTGGAGCGCGACAAGGTGCAGGTGGACGTGCGCCGCTACGACGGGGCCGGCCGCGTGCTCGAAAGCGGCCCCACCAGCCTGCCGCAAGGCTATGCCGACGCCATGAACCAGGGCGTGCCCCAGTCCGAAGCCATCGGCATGGAAAGGCGCCTGAACCACTACGACGACGACGGCAAGCTCCTGTTCCAGAACGTCTATCGCACGGACGGCGAGCAGAAGTACGGGCTCGACTACCTCAACGGCTACGACGCGGCGGGCAACCTGCTCACGTATCGGCTGCACGAGCCGGGCCGCGGCGTCACCAAGAAGTACACGAGCCAGCTCGGCTATTACGAGAGCTACGTACAGAAGTCGCTCACGGTCACCCCGACCGCCCGCGGCGCCACCTCGGCCACCACGACGAGCACTTACGACGCCAATGGCTACCTCGTGGCGGTGGACGACAGCGGCAACAACACCCAGGACCGCAGCTTCACGAATGACGCACAGGGGCGCGCCTTGCTGGTCAGGCAGAACGGCCACATCCAGCGCCAGCTGATCGTGGGCGGCGAACACCTGGGCCGCTTCGGCGTGGGCGTAGACGAGCTGGAGCCGCGCGGCAGCAACGGCAACGCCAACTTCACGCCGGTGTCCGAGTTCAGCTTCGGCTACCAGCCCATCAACGGCAACTATCCCGGCGCCAGCCCGGGCACGTACGAAGTGCGTCAGGGCGACACGCTGCAGAGCATCGCCCGTGGCGCCTATGGCGACTCGCAGCTCTGGTACCGCATCGCCGAGGCCAACGGCCTGGCCGGCGACCGTGATCTGCGGGTGGGTCAGACGCTCTCGATTCCCAACATCGCGGGCACCGTCCACAACGACTTCGACAGCTTCAAGCCCTACGACCCCAGCAAGATCACCGGCGACACCACGCCCACGTTGCCCGCACCCACCTCGGGCGGCGGCGGATGCGGAGCGCTCGGGCAGATCCTGATGATCGTGGTAGCGGTCGTGGTGACGATCTACACCGCAGGGGCAGCGGCAGGTTGGCTGGGTGCCGCGTCGACCACCGCGGGCGCCACGGGCACCGCAGCGATCGGAGGCGCGGCCTTGTCCGGCGGTGGCCTGGTGGCCGGCGCAGGCGGGTTTGCGCTGGGCACTTCAGCGGCGACGGCCGTGGCCTCGGCTGCAATTGGTGCCGCAGCTGGCTCCGTCGCCAGCCAGCTGGTTGGCATGGCTACTGGAGTGCAGGAGGACTTCAGCTGGAAGGGCGTCGCGCTTGCCGCCATCGGCGGCGGCGTCAGCGCGGGCTTGGGCGGGTGGAGTGCCGGCACGCAGAACGTGCTTGCTGACGCGGCCATCAAAGGTGCGGCCGCCAACGCGATGACGCAGGGCATCGCGGTCGTCACCGGTGTGCAGGACAAGTTCCAGTGGAAGGCCGTGGCCGCGGCTGCCGTGGGCAGCGCAGCGAGCGCGGCACTGAGCGAGTCCGCGGGCCTGACCCAGGACGGCAACCAGGTGCCGGGTATCGCTGCGGGCGACAGGTTCACCAAGGACCTCGCCATCCGCTTCGCCTCGGGCACGGTGTCGGCCGCGGCGAGTGGCGGCCACGTGAGCATGCGCAAGGTGGCGGTGGATGCGTTCGGCAATGCGTTGGGTAACGGGATCGTGGACTCGATGACCACCAAAAACACTGCGCAGGAGAACTTCAGGCAGGGCGAGATAGGCCAACAGAACGCCGAACAGGCGTGGCGGCAGTCGTACTTTCATGTGAACGGCGCGGATGTCGAGAGCGACAACTACAGTCCGGTGGCTGGGCCGGGTCTGCGCATTGGCGGGGCCGGCAAGCCCGGGTTCCGCGCAAGCGACGCGGCGTTGGCGGGCTTCAACAGCGACCTTGATGCTGGCATCCGCGAGAAGTCGCGCGCCTGGGCGAACTGGGACAAGGCTTATGGCGAGTACACCGCCAAGCAAGATGCTGAGGCTGCGGCACGCGCTCGAGCCGAGTTGCCTCGGCAGCATGCAAGAGCCGATGCCTATCGACGTGAGTTGGCCGAGGCGGCTCAGCGCGCCAAGTGGGATGCGATGCAGGTCGGGGCATGGGGCGGGAGAACGAACCAAGTCATTCCCGCGGCCACTTCACCGGAGAACTACGGCCCTGAGTTGGATCGCAGCTATTACGTGCAGCCGGGCTTCATCGCATCGAGCTACCAGCAAGGCGTGTCGATGATGTCCAACAGTCAAGCGTCTTGGTATGACAGAGTCATTGGCGGCGCGGCTGCTACCCTCATGGCGCCGATGATGCTGCTGGAAGAAGGTGGCCGGGCCTTGTTGAACGTGCCCTTCCATGCGCGCATGGCTGGTCAGAACGCGGCTCAGTTCCAACTTGCGACGTCGACGGATGAAAGGGTGGTCGCCGGCTTGAGCTTCCTTAGCAACTCTTCAGCTGCATTCGTCGGAACGGCGCCACTGGTTCCTGCATCGGTGAGCGTTCGTCCGGTGGTGAATGCGCAGGAGATGGCCGTTGCGCGATTCCCCGGGGCGGAGTCGGTAGCGGGAGCACGGGCGAGTTACTTGGGCGATCCCTATTCCCCCCACTTTGTTGGGCCCGTCCAATGGGAGTACTTCTATCGAGGCCACGCCGATGTGAACCCGACGTTCCGATCTTCGGTCACTGCTGAATTTGGTGCAGACGTTGCGGAGCGATATGTTGGTAGTCTGTCCAACGGAACATTGCGGGACGTCCTTGAGGTTCATGGCGTGACAAGCGTTGACTCCCCGTTCATCAGTACCACCACCAATCCCGTTGTTGCTGAACACTATGCAAGAGGGGTGTCGGGTAATCAGCCTGGATATGTAACTACATTCCGCCTGACGCCTCAGGATGCGAAGGAGCTTACTATTGCTAATTTCGAAAATCCGGTGGCATTCTTCGAGATAAACTCGAAAATTGGCGTCCCGGAAAGTGAGTACCTTTTCTCTTCGAGAATTGATCCAAAATTCATTTTTGATCAGCGGCAGGTGAAGGTGAAACCGCAATGAATGAGATTCGACCTGTGTGGGAGCCCGAAAACCAGGCTTCGCTTGATGTCATTGAGTCCCAGGTGGGGGCCTACATCGGTGGCACTGGTGGAGGTGTGTCAGTCCTAAAGAATGGAACGCTGCTATTCATCAGAGGTGGCAGCGAGGCTGACGCAAGGAGGGCTATGGATAGAGCCAAGTTCTTTGCCGACTTCAGCGTCAGGGAATTGAAGGAGGGAGGGTATTTTGTTGTGTTCGATGATGCTGTTGCTGTCTTTGTAGGAGTCGAGGAGTTTGAGGAAATGAGGGGCGAGATCCTCAATCGACTGGAGGACTTGAAGTTGCCTGGAGAGAGGGTTTTGAACCTCACCGCCGCCCCTCTGGATCACTATTTGATTGGCCTGTATGGGAGGGGGAAGCTCTATCGCGATGCTTACGATTTTGAGTTTCACAAGAGAATAGGTGCCTGATCTGGGCGATGCGTCGGCCTGCTGTTGAGATTGGCGGCTTTGACTACAAAGGGCCGCCACTTGGCCGATGTTCTTCCACAAGGCGCAGCACGGCCAGGGACTGATAGTTTTGGGCCAGCGAACTCAGCTGGTTCGCAAAAGGTCGATAGCGTTCGTCCAGCCTCGCAAGGCGCTCGGCCTGGGCCAGGATCTCTCGCATGTTTCCCATTCGGGCCACCCGGTGCAGCACGTCCATTTCTTCGGGCGGCGGCACCACCATGGGACCCGCAGTCACCGGCGCTTCTGCTCGAGATGCACCATAGGTCCATTCCAGCCGCAGCAGCATTGCAATCTGCTCCAGCAGTTTCTCCCCATCGAGCGGTTTGGGGAGAAAAGCATTCATCCCGGCCTCCAGGCACTGCTCGCTGTCGCATGCAGACACGCTGGCCGACATGGCGACGATAGGCACTTCCCGAAACGCTTCCTGTTGCCGCAGGCAGCGGATGGCTGCCAGTCCATCCATCTCCGGCATAACGATGTCCATCAGCATCAGGTCCGGCCTGAAGCCTTGCGCCATCTCCAGCCCTTCGCGTCCATTGGCTGCCTGGGCCACATCGAAGCCGAGTGGCGTGAGCAAATCGATCGCCACAGCCCGGTTCTCGGCGATATCGTCCACCACGAGAATCTTCTTGCGCGGCCCCGCATAGCCGGTGATGCTCCTGTATGCCGTTACGGCCGTTGCCCTCTGCACTGACGGCGCTGCCACCTCGAAGCGGAAGGTGCTGCCCTGACCCAGTTGGCTCTCGACCTGAATATCACCGCCCATCAAGCGCACGTACTGGCGGCTTATCGCCAAGCCCAGGCCAGTACCACCCAGCCGCCGCCGCGTGTCCCCGGCTTGCTGGAACGGCTCAAAGATCGCTTCCACCTGATCCGCGGCAATACCGACACCGGTGTCCTGCACTTCGCAACACAACCGGGCCGGTGCCGTAAAGCGCACCCTCAGCACGACGCGGCCATGGTCGGTGAACTTGATTGCATTGGACAGCAGGTTGAGCAAGACCTGACGCAGCCTTCTCTCGTCGGCTTCGATCTCCTGCGGCAGATCGGCACTGAGGTCGCACACCAAGTCCAGCCCTTTTTGCTCCGCCTTCACGCTAACCATGTCGGTAATGGTCTTCACGAAGAGGGCAAGCGGGAGATCGGCCGGGAAAAGCTCCAACTTGCCAGCTTCGATCTTCGCCAGATCCAGAATGTCCTCGATGAGGGTGAGCAGATGCTCCCCGCACTTACGAATAACGTCCACCCCGGCAAGCTGCCGCGCACCCAGCACCGGGTCGCGCTGCAGGACTTGGGCATAGCCGAGGACGCCGTTCAGGGGGGTGCGAAGCTCATGGCTCATATGTGCCAGGAAGGAACTCTTGGCGCGGTTGGCCGCTTCTGCGGCATAACGCGCTTCCCGTTCCGCCTCGGCCCGCTTGCGCTCGGACAGGTCCAGCACGAAGGCCACACCGGTTTCCTGCGATTGTTCAAACAACGTGACGCCGATGAGCACGGCGAAGCTGGTGCCATCCTTGCGAATGAACTCCTTCTCGAAAGGCTTGACGCTGCCGCTCAGCTTGAGTTCCTCGATGGCGCGCGCATCAGTTTCTCGGTATCGCGGCGGCGTGATCTCTGTCCACCGTAGTGCTCCGGACTTCAACTCTTCGCGCGAATACCCCGTCATCGACAGTAGCTCGTCATTGGCGTCTGTGATGTTGCCGTCCAAGTCCCAG
>CBINBY010000075.1:0-24005 GCA_966248995.1 uncultured Burkholderiales bacterium
AGGTCTCGATGCTAACCATCGGTTCCTGGAAGACGAAAAACGGCGGGCAGGTCAGTTTGAAGCCGCGCCGGTTTACCGTGCCAAAGACCGCACCGTAGCCGGCGATCCGTCCCCGCCCACGCACAGCGCCGAGCTGCACTGTCGAGCCTGCGGTGATGGCCGCATCGAACTCCAGTCGCGCGCCGTGCAGCGTTGCGACAAGTAAGCGCAAGTCGGCGGATGAAACCTTCACCACCGTAGGCTTCACCAGGGCCCCTGCTGCTCGCTGACGAGTAGCGGTTACGACGCCATGCCGCAGGAAGGCCGTAGCCTTCAGTGCTCGCGTTGACGCAGGGCCTCGTACAGGCAGATGCCGGAGGCTACCGACACGTTGAGGCTCTCCACGGCCCCCTTCATGGGCAGCCGAGCCAGCTGGTCACAGTTGCGGGCGGTCAGCTGTCGCATGCCCCGGCCTTCGGCGCCCAGCACCAGCGCGAGCGGGCCGGTGAGGTCAAGCTCATACAGCGAGCTCGGGGCATCGTCAGAAGTGCCGATGACCCGGATGCCGCGCTCCTTGAGCTCGCCGATCGTTCTCGCAAGGTTGGTGACCATGAAGTAAGGGATGGTCTCCGCCGCGCCACTGGCCACTTTGGCCACGGTCGCGTTGACACCGACCGCATGGTCCTTGGGCGCGATCACCGCATGCGCACCCGCCCCATCGGCCACGCGCAGGCATGCGCCGAGATTATGGGGATCGGTGATGCCATCCAGCACCAGCAGGAGCGGATCACCCTCCACTGCATCGAGGGTGTCGTCCAGCGAATGGCTGTGAGCCAGCGGCTCCACGCGCGCCACCACGCCCTGGTGACGGTGCGTGCCGCACATCCGGTGCAGGCGCTCGTCGTCACTGTCGACCACGCGCACGCCGGCCTCCCGGGCACGCTCGATGAACTGACGCATACGCTGGTCGCGGCGGTCGGCATCGAGATGGATCTCGATAACGGATCGAGGAGCGGTCTTCAGCCGCACGGTGACGGCGTGGAAGCCGAAAAGAATCTTGTTGCCCATTGCGGCATGGTAGCGGCAGCGAATGTGGGCATTACGTACGTCCAGCCGACGTGGCGCTTCCTATGCTGCCCCGCTCCATCTGACATCTACCAGGGAGGACAGTTGCTTTGCAGCAAATGCGGCCGCTCCAACGACGCTGGCGCCTGGTTCTGCGCTGCCTGCCATGCCCCGATGAGAGCCGTTGTGGGGGTCCGCACTCCGAAGCCGCATCATCTTTGCGTCGTACCCGTTAGCGCCACGACAGACAGCGGGCACGACCGCGTCGATGAACAGGCCAGGCGGGCCGTGCCAGGGTGGTTCGCTGCAGTCCTGCACATGCTGCAGGCCGGCGCGGCCGCCGTGCGCGAACTATCGCCCTTGCGCGGCCAGCACCAGCCACAGGATGCCGATGAGCACCGGCTGGTGCAGCATGTAAAAGCTCAGGCTCCAGCGGCCGAGCACAGCCATCGGACGCAGCGAGTCTGGCACGCCGCCCGTGAGCCAGTGGGGCCGCCGGCGCAGCACGCAGCGGCCTACCGCCACTCCCCACCACATGACGCCGATCCATGGCAGCAGCGGCACGTAGTCCTCCGTGGCTGGCTTGCGCGTGACCATGCCGATCCAGTTGGTCAGGCGCACGTCGAAGAACGGATGGTGGACGAACTGCGGAAGCGCGATCGCCAGCGCGCCGGCCAGCCACAGCCATCGGCCCCAGCCCGCGGTGAGGCGCATCACGATCATCATCACCGCCATGGCATGCAGCACCCCGAAGCTGATGTAGCGATGCCGGAACATCACCCAGGAACCAAGGCTCACCAGCACGGCACAGCCGGCCACCTGCGCCCAGCGACGCCAGAAGCGCGCCCACGACTGGCGCTGCTCCCACGCGATGGCCTGCCCGGCGCCCGCGCACAGCAGGAACAGCGAAAGGATGGCCGTGCGCTGCGTGGTCCAGAACGGATCGGCGTAGAAGTTCTCCCGGATGAACCGGAAGTGCGCGAGGTCGAAGAACAGGTGGAAAACGCCCATCCAGAGGACGGCTGCGGCGCGCAGCGCATCCAGCCGGTCGAAACGCTCTCGGGAGATCGCCAGGGCAGTAGTCACGGCCGCGACGATAGCGCAGCCGCAACCCACGATTGGGTCTGTCCGCGACCCACGACGTGAACGAGCTGCGTCAACTGCGTGACGGACATGGGCGCCGGCACACGCCATAAAGAAGTAGCCTTGTCGAAATCGCCGGAGACCCTGCATGAGCGCCATGGCCGAGAGCATCCGGACCGGCATCTGCCCGTTGTGCGAGGCATGCTGCGGCGGTGCCGGACATCGAGCGCTGCAATTTCCTCCGTTGCACGAGCCTTACTACGATCTCGCCTTGGCGCACTTCTCGCTCCGCAACCACCCGCGCTACAGCCCGGCCGCGGAGCCCATGCCCGCGGAACAGGCGCCGGAGTGGCAGACGCTGCAGCGCCTGATCGCCATCGCCAAGGGCATAGGATCACGCGTGTGTCGCATCCCCTGTGCTCGGGCAACTCGAAGACCGCATGGATCGGTGCCGCGACAAGGGCTAATGCCGCGAGCCAGACCGCGAGCGGCAACCAACTTTCAACAGCCAGGCTCAGTGCAGCCAAGAAGCCAACGAACGCGCAGCCCAAGAGGTAGAAGCGTCTGAACTGACGTTGTGCGAACCAAGGGCCGGACATGTCAGCGGGAGCGTTCCCCCTTATTCAGCCCTCGACCGATCTCACCAACTCCGCCCAAGCCTGCGGGTTGCTGCGCTTCAGGGTCCGCAGTTCGTCGAGCAGCTCGCCATGGCGGCCCTTGCTCGCGCGTTCCTTGATCTCATCAACCTCGCGTGCCAACTTCAGCAACGCCTTGACCTTCGGATGATCGGCGGCGTCCGGGACCGCCCGGGCAAGGACCACCATGGCATCCATCAGGCGCCCGAGCTGACGGCCATAGCTGTAGCGGCTGACCACAGCGCGCTCGACCTCCGGGTCACTGGAATTCGCGCTCGACACGACGATGTTGCCGAAGGTCCAGCCATTGTTGAACGACTGGTTGAGCCACTGAGGCCCCCAGGAGGCAAGCCAGGGCCAGTTCGATGGCGGAATGGTGCTCATGAAGGGACTCCTCCTCGAAGTGCTTCGTCAGCCTGCGTACCGGCGGGCGTTGGTGAACATGCGCAGCCAGGGACTGGGCGCGCTTCTGTCGCCCGGCGTCCAGCTCATCTGCACGTTGCGGAACACCCGCTCAGGATGCGGCATCAGCGCAGTGAATCGACCATCGGGGGTGGTCACGGCCGTGAGGCCTTCCGGGCTGCCATTCGGATTGAAGGGGTAGTTCTCCGTGGGCCGGCCGTGGTGGTCCACGTAACGCATCGCCCGGTGCACGCGGGCAGCATCCCCACGCTGGGAGAAGTCGGCCCTGCCCTCGCCGTGGGCCACGGCGATGGGGATGCGGCTTCCGGCCATGCCCTCGAAGAAGATGGACGGGCTGGGCAGCACCTCCACGAGCGACAGGCGCGCCTCGAACTGCTCGCTGCGGTTGCGCGTGAACTTCGGCCAGGCGTCGGCACCAGGAATCAGGGAGGCCAGCGCCGCCATCATCTGGCAGCCGTTGCACACGCCCAGCGCAAAGCTTTCAGCACGCTGGAAGAAGGCGGCGAACTGGTCGGCCAGGGCCGGGTTGAAAAGGATGGACCGCGCCCAGCCTTCGCCGGCACCCAGCGTGTCGCCGTAGCTGAAGCCGCCGCAGGCCACAAAGCCGCGGAACTGGTCGAGTCGCGCGCGCCCGGCTTGCAGGTCGCTCATGTGGACGTCGAAGGTCTCGAAGCCGGCGAGCGCCATTGCGTAGCTGATCTCGACGTGGCTGTTGACGCCCTGCTCGCGCAGGATGGCGACCTTGGGCCGCGCGAGCGCAAGCGGTGGCGACTGGGGCGCGGGCTCGAACGTCAGGTGCACATGCAGGCCCGGATCGTCCTCACGTCCTGCCGCCGAATGTTCCGAGTCAGCGCAGGCCGGGTTGTCGCGCAGCCGGGTGACGCGCCAGCTCACCTCGTCCCAGGCCTGGTGCAGGTCGCGCAGCGGGGCGCTGAACACGACCTTGGTGTCGCGCCACACTTCGATCACGCCCCGGTCGTTGGGCTTGCCGATGAAGTGGCTGTGCTTCGAGAGGCCATGTCGGCGCAGCAGCTGCATCACCTCGTCGCGCTCGGCGGTGGGCACCTGGATCACGACGCCCAACTCCTCGCTGAACAGGGCCCGCAGCGTGAGCTCCTCGCGGCGCGCGCTCACCTGGCTGGCCCAGTTCTTGGAATCGCCGTACTCCGCGCGGCTGTCGCCGATGCCGTCGCCTTCGGTGACGAGCAGGTCGACGTTGAGGCTCACGCCGAGATGACCAGCGAAGGCCATCTCGCACACCGAGGCCCACAGGCCACCATCGCTGCGGTCGTGGTAAGCGAGCAGCCGGCCCTGGCCGCGCAGCTCGTTGATCGCGCTCACCAGTGCCTTCAACAGGGCGGGGTCGTCGAGATCAGGCACTTCGTCGCCGAACTGGTCGAGCACCTGCGCCAGCATGGAGCCGCCCATGCGATGGCGGCCCTGGCCCAGGTCGATCAGCACGAGCGTGGTGTCGCCCGGCAGCAGCTGGGGCGTGAGCGTGGCCCGCACGTCGTCCAGCGTGGCGAAGGCGGAGACGATGAGCGAGACTGGCGCAGTGACCTGCCTGGCCTCCCCCTGCTCGGCCCAGCGCGTGCGCATGGACAGGCTGTCCTTGCCGACGGGCACGCTGATGCCCAGCGCGGGGCACAGGGCCATGCCGACGGCCTGCACGGTGTCATACAGCGCCGCATCCTCGCCGGGTTCGCCGCAGGCGGCCATCCAGTTGCAGCTGAGCTTCACCCGCTCCAGCGTGATCGGCGCGGCCAGCAGGTTGGTAAGGGCCTCGCCCACCGCCATGCGGCCGGAGGCTGGCGCATCGAGCACGGCCAGCGGCGTGCGCTCACCCATGCTCATGGCCTCCCCGCGAAACCCCGCGTAGTCGGCCAGCGTGACCGCGCAGTCAGCGACCGGCACCTGCCACGGACCCACCATCTGGTCCCGGTGGTCCAGGCCGCCCACGGTGCGGTCGCCGATGGTGATGAGGAAGCGCTTGCTGGCGACGGTGGGGTGCCTCAGCACGTCGAAAGCGACTTGCGAGAGAGAGACACCAGTGAGCGCAAGCGCAGGCAGCCGACGCTCGACGCGCTGGACGACGCGATGCATCTTGGGCGGCTTGCCGAGCAGCACGTCCATGGGCATGTCGATGGGCGTGTCCTGCTCGGTGGGTGCGGCCAGTTCCTGCGCGGGTCGCGAATCCTCCACCACGAGACACTGGTCCTCGGTGGCCACGCCAACCACCGCGTACGGGCAGCGTTCGCGCTCGCACATCGCCTCGAAAAGCGGCAAGGCTTCCGGCGCGACGGCCAGCACGTAGCGCTCCTGGCTCTCGTTGCACCAGATCTCCTTGGGCGCCAGGCCGCTTTCCTCCACGGGCACTTTGGAGAGATCGAACCGTGCACCCCGCCGAGCGCCGTCCACCAGTTCCGGGAACGCGTTGGAGATGCCACCGGCCCCCACATCGTGGATGGCGAGGATCGGGTTGTGCTCGGCCAGAGCCCAGCAGTGGTTGACGACCTCCTGCGCGCGGCGCTGGATCTCGGGATTGCCGCGCTGCACGGAGTCGAAATCGAGCTCCGCGGTATTGGCCCCGGCCGCCATGGAGCTGGCCGCGCCGCCACCCATGCCGATGCGCATGCCTGGACCGCCCAGCTGGATGAGCAATGTGCCGGCGGGGAACTCCACCTTGTGCGTCTGAGCATCCGAGATGGTGCCCACGCCGCCCGCGATCATGATGGGCTTGTGGTAGCCGCGGCGCTGCCCGTCGACGGTCTGCTCGTACACACGGAAATAGCCGCCCAGGTTGGGCCGGCCGAACTCATTGTTGAAAGCCGCGCCGCCCAGCGGGCCGTCGATCATGATCTGCAGCGGGCTGGCGATGTGCTCCGGCTTGCCGTAGGCCGAGCGCTCCCAGGGTTCGTTCGTGCCCGGCAGCCGCAGGTGGCTCACCGAGAAGCCGGTGAGGCCCGCCTTGGGCCGCGCCCCACGCCCAGTGGCGCCCTCATCGCGGATCTCGCCGCCCGCGCCGGTGGAAGCCCCCGGAAACGGCGAGATCGCCGTCGGGTGGTTGTGCGTTTCCACCTTCATGAGTACATGGGCCGTCTCGCGGCGCGCGCCATAGGCCGGTGCGTTGGTGTAGCCCTGCGGCAGCCAGCGCTCCACCTCGCCGCCTTCCATCACCGCCGCGTTGTCGGCATAGGCGATCACGGTGTGCTGCGGCGCGCTTTCATGCGTGTGGCGGATCATCTGGAACATCGAACGTTCCTGCGCCACGCCGTCGATGGTGAAGCGGGCGTTGAAGATCTTGTGCCGGCAATGCTCGCTGTTGGCCTGGGCGAACATCATCAACTCCACGTCGGTGGGGTTGCGACGCAGCCCGGTGAAGGCATCGACCAGGTAGTCGATCTCGTCGTCCGACAGCGCCAGGCCGAACTCGCGGTTGGCCCGCTCCAGCGCCTGGCGGCCCTCGCCGAGCACGTCGACGTGCGCCATCGGCTTGCCGGGTTGTTCGTCGAACAGGTGCGCCGCGTCCTCGCGCGACCACAGCACGCTCTCGGTCATTCGGTCGTGCAGCACCGCTGCCGAGCGCTCGAGCTCCTCGGGCGTCAGCGGCTTGGCCCCGCCCAGCAGCCCCGTCTTGGTGACGAGGCGGTACTCCGTCACGCGCTCGATGCGTTTGATCGGCAAGCCGCAGTTGTGGGCGATGTCGGTGGCCTTGCTGGCCCAGGGCGACACGGTGCCCAGCCGCGGCGTAACAACGACCAGCGGTCCCTCGGTGGGACCGGCGTAAGGATCGCCGTAGCGCAGCAGGCCTTCAAGCTTGTCGCGCAGCGGTCTCGGCAGCTCGCTCTCGCTCCACACCCAGTGCACGTGGCGAGCCGCGATGCCCGCGATGCGAGGCTGCACTTCCTGCAGCCGGGACAGCAGCGCCTGAGCGCGGAAGGCGGAGAGCGCATCGCCCCCCTCGAAGTGAAGCAGATGCTTGGGGCTGGACATCACGCAGGCAAGGCTCTGGAAAGAAGGCCCGTGCCGCCTTGTGGCCGACCCGGGGAAAGCCGGCGATTTTACGGGGCGAGTGCCACAATCGACGCGGGCCACGGCTGCGGCTGCCGCATGCGCGGACCCGAGTCAGGATAATCGCGCCACCATGACGATCTCCATCAAGACCGCGGCCGACCTCGAAGGCATGCGCATCGCCGGGCGCCTGGCGTCCGAAGTGCTGGACATGCTCACCGCGCACGTCAAGCCCGGCGTGACCACCGACCACCTCGACCAGCTGGCGCATCGCCACATCGTCGAGGTGCAGGGGGCCATTCCGGCGCCGCTGAACTACGCGCCGCCGGGCTACCCGCCCTACCCGAAGTCGATCTGCACCTCGATCAACCATCAGGTCTGCCACGGCATCCCGAACGACCGCCCGCTGAAGAACGGGGACATCGTCAACGTGGACGTCACGGTCATCAAGGACGGCTGGCACGGCGACACGAGCCGGATGTTCGTGGTGGGTGAAGGGTCGATCGCGGCGCGCCGCCTGTGCACCCTCACCTACGAGGCCATGTGGCGCGGCATCGTGAAGGTCAAGCCGGGGGCGCGGCTGGGCGACATCGGCCATGCGATCCAGACTTTCGTCGAAAACGCCGGTTGTTCTGTCGTGCGCGAGTTCTGCGGGCACGGCATCGGCCGCGCCTTCCACGAGGATCCGCAAGTGCTGCACTACGGCCGCCCCGGCACGCTCGAAGAGCTGGTGCCCGGGATGGTGTTCACCATCGAACCGATGGTGAACGCAGGGCGCCGCGAGATCCGGGAGATGACCGACGGCTGGACCATCGTCACCCGCGACCGCTCACTCTCGGCGCAGTGGGAGCACACCGTGCTCGTGACGGAGACGGGGTATGAAGTGTTGACCGTCTCGGCCGGCACCCCAGCGCCGCCAGCCTTCGCTGCGGCGCAGCCTGCGCCGGTCGTGGCGACCCATCCCTAAGGCATGTCCGCCGTGGTCGAGGCGGGCGCGCCCGCCGGCGCACCGCCCGGCGTGAGCGAGCTGCGCGCTCGCTTCCGGCAGGGCAAAGCCGAACTCATCGAGCAGTTTCGTCAGTCGCGGCCCACCTCGTCGGCCGCCTTGCGGCTGGTCCGCTCGCTCGCGCGGCACGTCGACCGCGCGCTCGCGGACTTGTGGCAGCACGCCCTCATGCCCCCGGGCGCCGCGCTGGTGGCCGTGGGCGGCTACGGCCGCGCCGAGCTGTACCCGCATTCGGACGTCGACGTGCTGGTGCTGCTGCCGCCCGGACCAGGCCATTCCGGCGACGAGTCGCTGAAACCGGCCATCGAGCGCTTCATCACCGCCTGCTGGGACATCGGACTGGAAATCGGCTCCAGCGTACGCACGGTCGACGAGTGCATCGAGGAAAGCCACCGCGACCTCACGGTGCAGACGGCGGTGCTGGAATCGCGCTATCTCTGTGGAGCGCGCCGCGTGTTCGACGCCTTCCGCCGCGCCTACGCCGAGGCCATGGACGCCAAGGCCTTCTTACGCGCCAAGATGCTGGAGATGCACCAGCGGCACCAGAAGTTCGAGGACACGCCCTACGCCCTGGAGCCCAACTGCAAGGAAAGCCCCGGCGGCCTGCGCGACCTACAGGTACTGATCTGGGTGGCACGGGCCGCGGGGCTGGGCAAGACCTGGTCGGAGCTCGCTGCCAAGGGGCTCATCACGCCCTTCGAAGTGAAGCAGCTGCAGCGCAACGAAGGGCTGCTGCGGCTGATTCGCGCGCGGTTGCACATGGTCGCCGGCCGGCGTGAGGACCGGCTGGTGTTCGACCTGCAAACCGCCGTGGCAGAGAGCTTCGGCTACGAGGCCGTGCGGGGGCAGCGCATCTCCGAGATGCTCATGCGGCGCTACTACTGGGCCGCCAAGGCCGTGGCGCAGCTGAACCAGATCCTGATGTTCAACATCGAGGAGCGGGTGACCGGCACGCAGGACGCCCCCATGCGGCCCATCAACGACAAGTTCCTCGACCGCGGCGGGATGCTGGAGGTCGCCAGCGACGACCTTTACGAGCGCGACCCCAACGCCATCCTGGAGACCTTCCACCAGACCACCCTCGGCCCGAAGGGGCTTTCACCGCGCACGCTGCGCGCCCTCTACAACGCCCGCGAGCTGATGAACTCGCAGTGGCGCCGCGACCCGGCCAACCGGGTCACCTTCCTCAAGATCCTGCAGGCGCCCGAAGGCCAGACACATGCCTTCCGCCTGATGAACCAGACCTCGGTCCTGGGCCGTTACCTGTGGGTGTTCCGGCGCATCGTCGGGCAGATGCAGCACGACCTGTTCCATGTGTACACCGTCGACCAGCACATCCTCATGGTGCTGCGCAACGTGCGGCGCTTCTTCATCCCTGAGCATGCGCACGAGTACCCGTTCTGCTCGCAGCTGGCGGCGCAGTGGGACCGGCCCTACGTGCTGTACATCGCGGCGCTGTTCCACGACGTAGCCAAGGGGCGCGGAGGCGACCACTCCGACCTGGGGGCCATGGAGGTGCGTCGGTTCTGCCGCGAGCACGGCATCGCCAAGGAAGACGCCTCGCTGGTCGAGTTCCTGGTGCAGCGGCACCTCACCATGTCGCGCGTCGCGCAGAAGGAAGACCTGTCCGACCCGGAGGTGATCGATGCGTTTGCCCGGCTCGTGGGCGACGAGCGGCGGCTGACCGCGCTGTACCTGCTCACCGTGGCCGACATCCGGGGCACCAGCCCCAAGGTCTGGAACGCCTGGAAGGGCAAGCTCCTGGAAGACCTGTACCGGCTCGCGCTGCGCGCACTGGGCGGCGCGCAGCTCAACCTCGATGCGGAGATCGAGGCGCGCAAGCAGGACGCGCGCCACGCGCTCAACCTGTATTCGCTGCTTCCGGGATCCGAAGCCCCGCTCTGGAAGACCCTGGAGGTAAGCTATTTCGCGCGCCACGAGGCCGCTGACATTGCCTGGCATGCACGCTCGCTGTACCGCCACGTGGACACGGCGGTGCCGGTGGTGCGCGCACGCCTTTCTTCAGTAGGCGAAGGCCTGCAGGTGCTGGTGTATGCGCCTGACCGCCCGGATCTCTTTGCCCGCATCTGCGGATACTTCGACAGCGCCGGCTTCAACATCCTCGATGCCAAGATCCACACGAGCAAGGCCGGCTACGCGCTCGACACCTTCCAGGTGACGAGTGGCACGCACGAGGAGCACTACCGCGACATCATCTCGCTGGTGGAAACGCAGCTGACGCAGGCCTTGCAAGCCACCGGCCCGCTGCCGGAGCCCAGCCGCGGCCGGCTGTCGCGTCGTGTGAAGTCCTTCCCGGTCACGCCTCGCGTGTCGCTGCGGCCCGACGAGCGCGCACAGCGCTGGCTGCTGGGCGTGTCGACGAGCGACCGCTCGGGGCTGCTCTACGCCATCGCTCGTGTCCTGGCCCGCCACCACATCAACCTGCAGCTGGCCAAGATCACCACGCTGGGTGAGCGCGTGGAGGACACCTTCCTCATCGACGGCCCCGAGCTGCAGCAGAACAAGACGCAGCTGGAAATCGAAAGCGAGCTGCTGGACGCGATCACGCCATGACGAAACAGGCCCGGCATGGCCGGGCCTGTTTCGCAGTTCGCGTGACACCCGCGAGGGTGAATCAACCCATGTGCAGGCCGCCGTTGATCGAGAAGTCGGCACCCGTGGTGAAGCCCGCATCGTCGGAAGCCAGCCACGCCACGATGGACGCGATCTCCTCCGGCTGGCCCAGGCGCTTGACCGGGATGCCGGCGATGATCTTTTCCAACACGTCCTGGCGCACGGCCTTGACCATGTCGGTGGCGATGTAGCCCGGGCTTACGGTGTTCACCGTCACGCCCTTGCTGGCCACTTCCTGCGCCAGCGCCATGGTGAAGCCGTGCATCCCGGCCTTGGCGGCGGAATAGTTGGTCTGGCCGAACTGGCCCTTCTCGCCGTTGACCGAGCTGATGTTGATGATGCGGCCCCAGCCCCGCTCCACCATGTCGTCGACGACCTGCTTGGTGACATTGAACAGGCTGGTGAGGTTTGTCTCGATGACTGCATCCCAATCGGCGCGGGTCATCTTGCGGAACACGCTGTCACGGGTGATGCCGGCGTTGTTGACCAGCACGTCGATCGGACCATGCTCCGACTTGGCCTTCTGGAACGCAGCAACGGTCGAGTCCCAGTCGCTCACGTTGCCCACCGACGCGTAGAACGTGTAGCCGAGAGCCTTCTGCTCGCCCAGCCACTTCTCGTAGTCGCGGCTCGGCCCGCAACCGGCGATCACCTTGAAACCTTCCTTGTGCAGGCGCTGGCACATCGAGGTGCCGATGCCACCCATCCCGCCTGTCACGTACGCCAACTTCTGAGTCATGTGTCCTCTCCTTCTCCAATATGTGCTGCCACGACCATGCCCGGCGTCACTGTGCGCCGGGCATGCGGGTCAACGCGGTTGTCCCCACTGGGGTTATCGAATCACCTTTCCACCGTGAGCGCGACGCCCATGCCACCGCCGATGCACAGCGAGGCGATGCCCTTCTTGGCATTGCGCTTCTGCATCTCGTGCAGCAGGGTCACCAGGATGCGGCAGCCCGAGGCGCCGATCGGGTGCCCGATGGCAATGGCGCCGCCGTTCACGTTGACCTTGCTGGTGTCCCAGCCCATCTCCTTGTGCACGGCACAGGCCTGCGCGGCGAAGGCTTCGTTGATCTCGAGCAGATCAAGGTCGGCGGGCTTCCAGCCGGCGCGCTGCAGCGCGCGCTGAGACGCGGGAACGGGCCCCATGCCCATCATGGCCGGGTCGAGAGCGGCCGACGCGTAGCTGGCGATGCGCGCCAGCGGCTTGAGGCCCAGCTGGTCGGCCTTCCTGGCGCTCATCACCACCACGGCGGCAGCACCGTCGTTGATGCCCGAGGCGTTGCCCGCCGTTACGGAGCCCGCCTTGTCGAAGGCGGGGCGCAGGCCGGCCAGCGCTTCGGCGCTGGTCTTGCGGTTGACGAACTCGTCCTGCTCGAAGACGATGGGGTCGCCCTTCTTCTGCGCAATGGTGAAGGGAACGATCTCGTCCTTGAAGCGCCCGGCGTCCTGGGCGGCGGCGGCCTTCTGCTGGGAAGCCAGCGCCAGCGCGTCCTGCTCCTCGCGGCCGATGCCGTACTTCTTGGCCACGTTCTCGGCCGTAATGCCCATGTGGTATTGGTTGTACACGTCCCACAGGCCGTCGACGATCATGGAGTCGACCAGTTTCCAGTCACCCATGCGCTGGCCGTCGCGGGAGCCGGGCAGCACGTGGGGCGCCAGGCTCATGTTCTCCTGGCCGCCGGCGATCACGATCTCCGAATCTCCGTCGCGGATGGCCTGGGCGGCCAGCATCACGGCCTTGAGGCCGGAGCCGCACACCTTGTTGATCGTCATCGCCGGCACGCCGTGCGGCAGGCCGGCCTTGATCACCGCCTGGCGCGCGGGGTTCTGCCCGGCGCCGGCCTGCAGCACCTGGCCCAGGATCACCTCATTGACCTGCTCGCCCGACAGCTTGGCGCGCTTGAGCAGCTCCGTGATGACCGCGGCACCCAGTTCGGGGCCCGGGGTCTTGGCGAGGGTGCCGCCGAACTTGCCCACGGCGGTGCGGGCAGCGGCGACGATGACGATGTCGGTGGTCATGACAGTCTCCAGTGGTGGACAGAGGGGATGGGAAGCGTCAGGCCTTCTGCTTGACGTAGCGGCCCGGCGCGGGCTCGATGGTCTTGTACTTGCGATGGCCAGGGCTCTTGGGTGCTGCAACCTGCTTGCCGGCGCGGGCCTTGAGCCACTCGGCCCAGTCAGGCCACCAGCTGCCCGGATGTTCGCCGGCCTGGTCATACCAGCTGGTGGCCGCGGGCGGCAGCGCTCCGCCCTTGCCGACCCAATAGCTGCGTTTCTTCTTGGCGGGCGGATTGATCACGCCGGCAATGTGCCCGGAAGCGCCCAGCACGAAGCGCTTCTCGCCCGTGAGCACCTGGACGTTGCGATAGGCACCGTCCCAGGGAACGATGTGGTCCTCCTTGGAGGCGTAGATGTAGGCCGGCGCATCAACCCGGCGCAGGTCCAGCTTCTCCCCGCACACGGTCACCTTGCCCGGCTTCACCAGGTTGTTCTCCAGGTAGGTGTGCCGCAGGTACCAGCAGAACATGGGCCCAGGCAGGTTGGTGCTGTCGCTGTTCCAGTACAGCAGGTCGAAGGGCGGCGGCGTCTCGCCCTTCAGGTAGTTGCCCACCACGTAGTTCCACACCAGGTCGTTGGGGCGCAGGAAGCTGAACGTGGACGCTAGCTCCTGGCCGCGCAGCACGCCGCCCTCGGTGGGACCGGCCGCGCCGATGGTCATTTCGCGCATCTGCACGCTGGCCTCGTCTATGAAGAGGTCCAGCACGCCGGTCTCGCTGAAATCGAGGAAGGTGGTGAGCAGCGTGAGGCTGGCCGCGGGCTTCTCACCACGGGCGGCCAGTACGGCCAGGGCCGTCGTGAGCAGGGTGCCGCCTATGCAGAAACCCAGCGTGTTCATCTTCTGCGAGCCGGCGATCTCCTCGACGACCCGCATGGCGCGGATGACACCCTCCTCGATGTAGTCGTCCCAGGTCACCTTCGACATGCTTTCGTCGGCGTTGCGCCAGCTGATGACGAACAGACGGTGCCCCTGGTCCAGCGTGTAGCGGATGAGCGAGTTCTCGGGCTGCAGGTCGAGGATGTAGTACTTGTTGATGCAAGGCGGCACGAAGAGCATGGGCGTCTCGTACACCTTGGCCGTGAGCGGCTTGTATTCGATGAGCTGGAACAGCTCGTTCTCGAAAACCACGCTGCCCTCGGTGGTGGCCACGTTCACCCCCACCTCGAACACGCTCTCGTCGGTTTGCGACACGCGCCCCTGCTGCACGTCCTTGAGCAGCTGCTGCAAGCCCTTGGTGATGCTTTCGCCCTGAGTCTCCAGGGCCTTGCGCTGGGCTTCGGGGTTGAGCGCCAGGTAGTTGGCGGGCGAGGCAGCCTCGATCCACTGCTGCACGGCAAAGCGGATGCGGGCGCGAGTCTTCTCGTCGCCCTGCACCTGGTCGGCCAGTTGCAGCATGGTGCGCGCGTTCAGCAGGTACATCTGCGCCATGTACGACGCACCGGGGTTCTCGGCCCACTCATTGGCGTGGAAGCGGCGGTCACCAATGGTGCCCGTGGCGGTGGCGTCGTTCGCGGCAGACGGGTTCTGAAGTCGCTGCAGCGACTGATTCCAGAGCTCGGCGGCTTGCTTGATGTAGTCGGCCTGGACCTGCGTGACCGCGGGCAGAGGCAGGTTGAGGCTCTGCAACGCCTTCCATGCCTCACCGATATTCGACCCGAATGCTCGGGCGCTCTCGCTCAGTTCGGGCATGACACCCGCGGACAGAGGGTTGCTGCTCACGCGTCTCCTCGCTACTGGTTTCGAACCGGATGTGTGAAGCTCTGCACGTTGTACGCCGGAAGCCTCAGCCCCGTCATGAGCGTGCATTTCACATTGTAGTCAGCATTTTCGGAATACGGCATGTACCTGGTCGCCATTGCGTGGATCTACGTAACGCTCATGATGTCCGTCGCCGAAGCGGGCAGCCCCGACGGCACCCTGCTGGGTGCGGTATTCACCTTTTTGCTATACGGGGCCGGGCCGCTGGCGATCGTTCTCTACATCCTCGGCACGCCGGCGCGACGCCACCGGCAGCAGCAGCGGGAAGCAGCGCGGGACGCCGCGACGGCCGAGGCAAGCGCCTCAGGGCCGCAGCCAGATGCAGGCGGCCATGCGGCCGGTCTGCCGCTCCCGCCGGAAAGAGAAAAACCTTGAAGCATCCTCGACGGTGCACCAGTGCCCGCCGATCACTGTGCGCACTCCGCAGCGCGAGAGGCTGTCGCGCGCCAGCCTGGGGAGGTCGGCCAGCCATTTCTCCGCGCCGAGCGGGCGGAACCGCTGGGGATCGGCGTCCTGAGGCGACGCTCCGAAGGCCTTGAGCACGTCGGCACCAACCTCGAAGCGCCGCGGGCCGATGCATGCGCCCATCCAGGCCTTGATGTCGCCGGGACCGCATCGCGCTGCATCGGCCAGCGCGGCCACGGTGTACTCCAGCACGCCCGCGGCCAGGCCGCGCCAGCCGGCGTGCGCCGCCCCCACGCCACCCGGGGCGGCGAGCAGCACGGGCAGGCAGTCGGCCACCTGCACGGCGCAGGCCAGGTCCGGCTCGGTGGTGATGCAAGCGTCGGCTTGGTGGATGGGCGCGCCGACTCGGGTGTCCTTGCCGGTGAGCCGCACGACCCGCGCCCCGTGCACCTGATCAAGATAGACCGGCGTTGCGCCGATGACCCGGGCCAGCAGGGCCTGGTTGCGGCGCACGGATTCGTCGTTGTCTCCCACGCCTGCGCGCAGGTTCATGCTGTCGAACGGCGCTGCGCTGAAGCCGCCGCGCCGGGTGGTCATGACGGCGCCGACGGAGGGCGCCACCCAATCGGGAACGAGCCAGTCAGGATGCATCGGGGCAGGCGGAAGGCTGCGTGGAAGAGAAGGCGTCGAGCTGCATGCAGGCGTTGAACACGCCCATGACCGTGGGCACGTGGTCCAGACGGCAGTCCATGCGCTGCGCATTGAAGATCTGCGGCACCAGCACAACGTCGGCCAGCGTCGGAGTGTCGCCGTAGCTGTAGCGGCCGGTCGCGGGGTGCCCGGCGAGCTGGCGCTCGAGGACTTCCAGGCCGGCTTCCACCCAGTGGCGATACCAGCGCTTCTTGTCTTCCTCGGTGACCTTCATCTCGTGAACGAGATAGCGCAGCACGCGCAGGTTGTTGAGCGGATGGATTTCGCACGCCACGTCCAGCGCCAACGCCCGGACCCTTGCACGCGCGGAAGGCTCTGCTGGCAGCAGGGGCGGCTGAGGATGCGTCTCGTCCAGGTACTCGATGATCGCCAGCGACTGGGTGAGCAGGTGCCCGTCGTCGTCCTTGAGCAGGGGCACCAGCCGTGCCGGGGACAGCTCGGCGAAAGGCGAGCTGAGCTGCTCGTTTTTGAGGAGATGCACCGGCACGTAGCGGTACTCCAGCCCCTTGAGCGCCAGCGCGATGCGCACGCGATAGGAGGCCGAGGAGCGGAAATAGTTGTACAGCTCCATGGGCGCTCCCGCGTTCAGCGATTGGCCACGTGCACTTCGAGCACGCCCACGCCGTCGACGCTCGCGTGCAGCGTATCGCCGGGCTGCACCTCGGCCACGCCTTCGGGCGTGCCGGTGTAGAGCAGGTCGCCGGGCACCAGCTCCCACGCAGCGGAGACGTGCTCGATGATCTCCGGCACGCTCCAGATCATCTTGCCGATGCGGCTGGACTGCCGCGGCTGGCCGTTCACGAGCAGTTCGATCGCCGACTCGGGCCCCAGCCGGCACTGCGCCACGGGCACGATGGCGCTGATGGGCGCGGAGAGGTCGAAGCCCTTAGCAATGCACCATGGGCGGCCCTGCTTCTTCATGTCGGCCTGGAGATCGCGCCGGGTCATGTCCAGGCCCACGGCATAGCCCCACACGTGATCGAGCGCACGCTCTGCGGGGATGTCGCGGCCCCCACGGCCGATGGCGACGACCAGCTCCACCTCGTGGTGCAGGCTTTGCGTGAGGCTGGGGTACGGCATGCGTGCCGAGGCGCCTTCAGGCGCGGGCAGCACCGCATCGGCTGGCTTCATGAAGAAGAACGGAAGCTCGCGGCCGGTGACGCCCATCTCGAGCGCGTGCTCGACGTAATTGCGCCCCACGCAGTAGATGCGATGGACAGGGAATTCGTCGCCGGATGCCGCCCCTCGGACGGGCACCGCAGCCACACGCGGCGCGGGAATCACGTAAGCCATGAACAATGCCTCCAAACGACGCCCGGCATGATGCCACGCAGTAGTGTCCCCTCACACCCGGCGGCTAAACTCGTTGGATGTTCCAAGCGCGCAGCATCAAGCATTGCAAGGCCTGCGGCGGCGAGGCACCTTACAGCGTCCCGCCGGACGACAACCGCGAGCGCGCGGTCTGCAAGGTGTGCGGAACCATCCATTACGAGAACCCGCTCAACGTCGTCGGCACCGTGCCCGCGTGGAACGACAAGGTTCTCCTGTGCCGGCGCAACATCGAGCCGCGCTACGGCCTGTGGACACTGCCGGCCGGCTTCATGGAACTCGGCGAGACCACCGCGGAAGGCGCCCTGCGCGAGACCGAAGAGGAAGCCGGCGCGCGGGTGGACCTGCTCGGCCTGTACGCGCTGCTGAACGTCGTGCCCGTGGGTCAGGTGCATCTGTTCTACCGGGCGAGCCTGCGCGATACCGATTTCGCCCCCGGCCCGGAGACGATCGAGGCACGCCTGTTCCGCGAGGACGAGGTGCCGTGGGAAGAGCTGGCGTTTCGTACCGTGCGCGAAACGCTGCGCTTCTACTTCGCTGACTGCCGTCGCGGTCAGTTCGAAGTGCATTGCGCGGACATCGGCTGACTCCCATCCATGAACTCCTCCACGATCAGCGGCGCCTCGACGCCGCAGACCGGCGGCGTGCAGCGCCTGCGCGAAGACCTGGTCCATCCCGACCCGCTGCTCGATTGCCTGGTGGAGGTCTGCCGGCTGCACGGCCAGCCCGCTTCGCGCGCCTCGCTGAGCGCGGGGCTGCCGCTGGATGGACAGAGCCTAGGCCGTCTCACCCTCGAACTGGCCGAGCGCGCCGCCGCGCGTGCCGGCATGGCCGCGCGCCTGCAGCGGGTGGCGCTGGCGCAGATAGACACCGCCACCCTGCCCGCCATCCTGATCCTGCGCGACAACCTGGCCTGCGTGCTGCTCGGCTGGGAGGATGACGCGTCCGGCGTTCGGCTGGCTCGCGTGCTGCTGCCCGAGACGGGCCAGGGCTCCGTGAGCATGTCCGGCGAGGAACTCGGCAGCCGCTACGCCGGTGTCACGCTCTTCGTGCGACCGCATTTCCGCTTCGATGCCCGCACGCCCGAGGTGAGGCAGCCAGCAGCACGTCACTGGTTCTGGAGCGCCATCTTCTCGCAGCGGCTGGTCTACCGCGACGTGCTTTGGGCCGCGCTGCTCGTGAACCTGTTCGCGCTCGCCTTCCCACTGTTCTCGATGAACGTGTACGACCGGGTCGTGCCCAACCACGCGGTGGAAACGCTGTGGACACTGTCGGCCGGCATCGTGCTCGTGCTCGGCGCCGATCTCTTCATGCGCATCCTGCGCAGCCGCTTCGTCGATGAGGCCAGCGCGCGCATCGACGTGCAGATCTCCGCCACGCTGATGGAGCGCGTGCTCGGCATGCGGCTGGAGAACCGGCCCGAGTCGGTGGGCTCGTTCGCGGCCAACCTGCGCGGCTTCGAGCAGGTGCGCGACTTCATCGCCTCGTCCACCGTCACCGCGCTGGTGGACCTGCCGTTCGCGCTGCTGTTCGTCGGCGTCATGGCCTGGATTTCCCTCTGGCTGGCGGTGCCCGTGGTCGTGGCCTTCGGCCTGATCGTGCTGATGGGCGGCGTGCTGCAGCATCGCCTGCACGAGCTGGCCGAGACCACGCACAAGGCGGGGGCGGTGCGCAACGCCACCCTGGTGGAAAGCCAAACCCGGAACGAAAACCACAAGAGCCACGGCGCCGAGGGTCTCGTGCAGGCGCGGTGGGAGCGCACCAATGCCTTCCTTGCCCGCACGAACGCGAAGATGCGCGCACTGTCGGCATCGGCGATGTACGGCACCGCCACGCTCGCGCAAGGGGTGTCGGTGGCCGTCATCCTCGTGGGCGTGTACCTCATCGCGCAGCGCGAGCTGACCATGGGCGCGCTGATCGCCGCCACGATGCTCGGCTCCCGAGCGCTGGCGCCGGCCGGGCAGATTGTCGGCCTGCTCATGCAGTACCAGGGCGCGCGCACCGCGCTGGAATCGCTGAACCGGATCATGGAGCGCCCGGTGGAGCGGCCCGCGGGCGACACCTTCATCCACCGGGCCCAGATGAGCGGCGAGATCGAGTTCCGCAACGTCAAGTTCGCCTACCCGAACCGGCAGGACGCGGTCATCGACGGCGTCAGCTTCAAGATCGCCGCGGGCGAGCGGGTCGCGATCATCGGGCGCGTGGGCTCGGGCAAGTCGACGGTGTTGCGGCTCGTCATGGGCCTGTACCAGCCCACCGAGGGCGCCGTGCTGATTGATGGCGTGGACCTGCGCCAGCTCGACCCGGCCGACGTGCGGCGCAACTGCGCGCATGTGTCGCAGGACGTCACGCTGTTCTACGGCTCCCTGCGGGAGAACATCGCCCTGGGCATGCCCTACGCCGACGACTCGGCCATCGTCGCCGCGACCGACGTGGCAGGCATGAGCGAGTTCGTCAACCGGCATCCTCGCGGCTTCGACATGCCGGTGGGCGAGCGGGGCGAGCTGCTTTCGGGCGGCCAGCGCCAAGGCGTAGGCATCGCGCGGGCGGTGCTGCACAACGCGCCCGTCCTGCTGCTGGACGAACCGACGAGCGCGATGGATTTTTCCACCGAGGCGCAGATCACCGCCCGCATGGCCGCCTTCGCCAACCACAAGACGGTCGTGCTGGTGACGCACCGCACGTCCATGCTGGCGATGGTGAGCCGCGTGATCGTGATCGACGGCGGCAAGGTGGTCGCCGACGGGCCGCGCGACCGCATCATGGAAGCGCTGGCGAACGGCCGCATCGCGCGAGCTGCCTGAGAGGACCCCTGTCGTGACTACTCTGCTCGCTTCCCTCCACCCCCTGTCGCGTTTCCTGTTCGGCGCACCGAAGCGCGAGGAGGCCTCGCCGGCCGGGCTGCGCAGCTTCGAGCAGGAGGCCCATGCGGTGCTGTCGGGCGGCGGCATGCAAGGTGCCCGGGCCATCGTGCGCGGTGCCGTGGTGGTGGTGCTGCTGCTTATCGTGTGGGCGTCCTTTGCGCAGGTCGAGGAAGTCACGCGCGGCGAGGGCAAGGTGATCCCTTCGCGCCAGCTGCAGGTCGTGCAGTCGCTGGACGGCGGGGTCGTCTCGGAGATCCTCGTGCAGGAGGGTCAGGTGGTGGATGCCGGCGAGCTGCTGCTGCGCATCGACGAGACGCGCGCCACCTCCGGCGTGCGTGAAAGCGCCGCGCAGGGTTTCGCGCTGCGGGCGCGGCAAGCCCGGCTGCGCGCACTCGCCGAGGGCAGCGCCTTCCGCCCGCCCCAGATGCGCGCCGGCGACGCCGAGGAGCAGCGCATCCTGGACGAGGAGCGGCGCCTGTACGAGAGCCGCTTG
The DNA here is from genome assembly GCA_966248995.1 of uncultured Burkholderiales bacterium. Taxonomy (GTDB): domain Bacteria; phylum Pseudomonadota; class Gammaproteobacteria; order Burkholderiales; family Burkholderiaceae_C; genus Albitalea. Next base: position 20,459 of record CBINBY010000075.1, read on the forward strand.
TCGGAGTTGCGGACTTTGCTGGCCATCAACGAGCAGCAGCGGCAGCAGCGCCAGCAGGAACTCTCCGAGGTACAAGCCCGGCGCGCCTCGGCCGATCGGCAGCTGGAGCTGGCGCAGCAGGAGCTGTCCAAGACGCGGCCGCTGCTGGCCACCGGCGCAGTGTCGGAGGTCGACATCCTCAGGCTCGAGCGCGACGTGACCAAATCGCGCGGCGACGTGGAACAGGCCGGCGCCCAGATCGCCCGCGTGCGGGCGGCCATCGGCGAGGCCGAGCGCAAGGTCCAGGAGACCGAGATCACGTTCCGCAACGAAGCGCGCCGCGACCTTGCCGAGACCCTGGGCAAGCTGAACGCACTGAATGAAGGCGCCGTCGCGCTGGCCGACCGCGTGGAAAAGGCGCAGGTCAAAAGCCCCGTGCGTGGCCGCGTGCAGCGGTTGCTGGCCAACACCGTGGGAGGTGTGGTGCAGCCGGGCAAGGACATCGTGGAGATCGTGCCGCTGGACGATCGCCTGGTGGTGGAGGCGCGCGTCCAACCCAAGGACATCGCCTTCATCCACCCCGGCCAGGACGCCACGGTGAAGTTCACCGCCTACGACTTCTCGGTCTACGGCGGCCTGCAGGCGAAGGTGGAGAACATCAGCCCCGACACCGTGGTGGACGAGCGCGGAAACGCCTACTACCAGGTGAGGGTGCGCACCACCGAAGCCGGCTTCAGCGACAAGCTGCCAGTGATCCCTGGCATGACGGCCGAGGTGGACGTGCTGACGGGCAAGAAGACCGTCATGTCGTACCTGCTCAAGCCCGTCCTCAAGGCCAAGGCCTACGCGCTGCGCGAGCGCTGACACCCGACGACATATCGAATCCAGCCGGGCGGCTGCGCCGCGAGCGGCGCAGTTCGTGCCTTAACGACGACGGCATCTGTCGCCCTTCCCCCGCATCGCGAAGCCCTTCCCGGCCCTTCCTATCGCTGCACGAGCGGGGCGCTTCGGTGATCGTGTTCACGAACCCACCCGGCTGACGCACGCATAAGGGTGTTGCCGAATGTAGGCTGCCTCCAGGCGCGCCGGGGCCGGCGCGCGCGCACGCCTGCCTGTTTTGAAAGCGCCCCTCCATGCCCACCCTCGCCCAGACCCACGCCGGCAAAGTCGTCTCCCTGTGGGGCAAGGCACTCATACGTGGAGCCGACGGCAAGATGCGCGCGCTCCAGGTGGGCGACATGGTCCAGCGCGGCGATGTGATCCTCACCTCCCAGGACGGAATCGTGCAGGTCGCGCCGCACGAAGAGCCCCGGCGCCAGGCCGCGGTGCCGGGCGGCAACGAGGTGGACCGCGTCATCGCGGAGCTGGAGAACAACGAGCCGACCGCCGCCACCACCGCGACGACGGGCGGCGACGGCGGCGGATCCATGGGCCCCGGGCTGCGGGTCGACCGGATCGTGGAGACGGTGAGCTACGCGGCCAACCTGCAGAGCGGCGGGTATGCCTCGTCGCGTGTGCAGGAGGAGACTCGCGATCTGCGCAGCCTCTCGGCGCCCCACCTGGGTCAGAACGAGCCGGCCAGTCCCGCGCCCGCCGTCGATACCGAACCCGCGGCCCCGCCGGCCGCGTCTGCGATCACGACCCACACCTCAATCGCGGCCACCGAAGAAGGCCCGGCGGTGGGGCTGAAGCTCGCCGCGGCGGACGGCACGGTGATCCAGATCCGCGAGGTGCCGGACATCGGCGAGATCCGGACGGCACAGGGCAGGCTGGTCTCGGTGGGCGACACGCTCAGTGCCGAAGACCTGGCCGGCCTGCGCTATGTGCCCCCGTCCGACCACGACGGTCACACACCGGCGGGCGAGCTCGTCTACACGGTGAGCCAGGACGGCTTGGTCATCGAGAACGGCACCACGCGCATCGACTTGACAGCGACGAACGATGCGCCGGTCGCTCAGGCGGGAAGCGCAGCAGGCCTGGAGGACCAGACCCTGCCCATCGCCCTGGGCGGTGCCGACGTGGACGGCCAGGTGGCGGGCGTGACCATCGTCTTCATTCCCGAGGGCAGCCGCCTGTGGCTGGGCGACGGCAGCACTCCGGTCACGGCCGGACAGACGCTGACTCCTGCCCAAGCCGCTCAGCTGTTGTTCCAGCCGGCCAACGACTTCCATGGCGACGCGGGCATCACCTACACCGTGACCGACGATGCCGGCCAGGTCTCGGCAACCGCCACCTTCGGACTGGTGATCACGTCCGTGAACGATGCGCCGGTCGTCCGTGCCGATGCCGCCCTCACGCCCATCAACACGGCCGTCACGATCGATGTGCTGAGCAACGATCGCGACCCGGACGGCGATGCGCTGAACGTGAGCACCGCGGAGCTCGCGGACCCATTTCTCGGCAGCGTGTCGGTCAACCCCGACGGCACGCTGCACTTCACTCCGGCCGCCAACGTGAGCGGGCCGGTGGAGATCCAATATGTCGTGAGCGATGGCCAGGGCGGCGCCGCGACTTCGGTGGTCACCGTCCAGGTCGGCGGCAACACGCCACCCGAAGGAACGGACCGCACCGTATCGCTCGACGAAGACTCGAGCCGCGCGTTGCTCGTGTCGGACTTCGGGTTCGCTGACGGCGACGCTGGGCAGGGCCTGGCGCACGTACGCATCGACACGCTTCCGGCGGCGGGCGCCTTGCTGCTTGACGGTGGCACGGTCATGGCCGGCCAGGTCGTGAGCGTGGCCGACGTCGCGGCCGGCCGGCTGGTTTTCGTGCCCGAGCCCGATGCGCATGCCAGCGACTACGCGTCGCTGACCTTCAGCGTGCAGGACAGCGCGGGCGCCTTCGACCCGGTGCCCAACACGCTCACATTCGACGTGCGTTCGATGGCGGACGCTGCGACGGTGCGCGGACAGTCCGCGGGTGGCGTCATCGAAGACAGCCTGACGACGGTGACAGGGACCCTGTCCGTGTCGGACCCCGATGCCGGAGAAGCGGCTTTCGTCGCCCAGGCCGAGGTGCCCGGCGCACATGGACGCTTCAGCATCGATGCGTCCGGCGCGTGGCGCTACACGCTCGACAACGACGACCCTGCCGTACAAGCCCTCGCCGAGGGCGACAACCTGCCGGCGGAAGTCTTCACGGTCGCAACCATCGACGGCACGGCGCGGCAGATCACGGTGACGATCACGGGAAGCAACGATGCAGCCGTGCTGTCGGCCGGGACGACGCAGTTGAGCGAAACCGATGTTCCGCTCTCGACGGGCGGCATGCTCACCATCGCGGACGTGGACTCGCCTGCGACCTTCGTGCCGCAGTCCGGCACGGCGGGCAGCCATGGCATGTTCTACATCGACGCGGGCGGCACGTGGACCTACACCGCCAGTTCGGCGCACGACGAGTTCGCTGCGGGGTCGACCTACATCGACACGTTCACCGTCAGCGCTGCCGACGGCACGACCACCACCGTCACCGTCCGCATCGCCGGCACCAACGACGCTGCCGCGCTCTCGGCTGAGACGGTCCATCTCACCGAAACCGATGCCCCGCTCTCGACCAGCGGCACGCTGAC